>JAGOWL010000055.1 GCA_018060215.1 Pseudoxanthomonas sp. | reverse complement strand
ACCATGCTCACCCCGCGCTTGTGGATGCCACGGGTGGTCATGCACTCGTGCGCACCCTCCACCACCACGCCCACGCCCAGCGGATGCAGCACGTGCTGGATGCACTGGGCGATCTGCGCGGTCATTTTCTCCTGCACCTGGAAGCGACGCGCATAGACCTCAACCACCCGCGCCAGCTTGCTGATCCCCACCACCTTGCCGTCGGGCAGGTAGCCGACATGGACCTTGCCGATGATCGGCGCCATGTGATGCTCGCAATGGCTTTCGTACTCGATGTCGCGCAGCACGATCATCTCGTCGTAGCCGGCGACCTCCTCGAAGGTACGCTCCAGGTAGGCGCGCGGATCGTCGCGGTAGCCGCTGAACCAGTCGCCATAGGCCTCGGCGACGCGGCGCGGGGTATCGAGCAGGCCTTCGCGCGTGGGATCTTCGCCGGCCCAGCGCAGCAGGGTGCGCACGGCCTCTTCGGCCTGCTGGCGGCTGACGTCGTTGCGGGAGTCGTCGGACATGGGGGCTCCGGGGCAAAAGCAGGCCGGCATGGTACCGCGGCCGCCGGGAAGGGGGCGCGTACGGGAGCCCCGCGTACAGGCGACCGGGATGGCGGATGGCGGCGGCGGCATGACCGGGTGCATTGGTGCGCCGGCCGCGATGACGGCAGAATCGGGGATCCTTCCTGCCGAGATTCCGCCCGTGCGCCCAGTCCTCGCCCTGACCCCCCTGGCCCTGGCCCTGTCGCTGGCCGTGCTGCTGCCGGCCTGCTCGCGTCCGTCCGGCGATGCCGGCGCCCCGGCGGCGACCTCGGCCACCGAGGCCGCCACCCCCGAACAGATCGCCGCCGAATCGGCCCGCCTGAACGCCTGGTTCGACGACCAGTACGAGCAGCTGCTGCAGTTCAGCCCGATCCAGCTTTCGTTCCTGGGCCGCAAGGACCTCAACGACCGCCTCGACGACATGTCCGAAGCCGGCATCCGCAAGCAGGAAGCCTGGCTGGCCGCGTCGGTCCAGGCGATGGAATCGGGCTTCGATTACGACAAGCTCGATCCGGAAACCCGGCTGTCCTGGGACCTGTGGAAACGCCAGTACGAGACCGCGCGCGATGGCCTGCCGTTCCTGCTCGACGGGTATCCGTTCGACCAGATGAGCGGCATGCAGAACCTGGCCCCGACCTTCCTGATCAACTTCCACACCGTCGACGACGAGAAGGACTACCTGGCCTATGTCTCGCGCCTGCAGCAGGTGCCGGTGGCCTTCGACCAGCTGCTCGAACGCGCCGCCGCTTCGGCCGCGCAGGGCATCGGCCCGCCGAAGTTCGCCTGGGAAGGGGTGATCGACCAGTCCAGGAAAGTGGTGTCCGGCGCGCCGTTCAGCGCCGGCCCGGACAGCGCGCTGTGGGCCGATGCCCAGGCCAAGGCCGACGCGCTGGCCCAGGCCGGCACGGTCAGCGCCGAACGCGCCGCCGAACTCAAGGAGCTGGCGAAGAAGGCGCTGCTGGAACACGTGGCAGCGGGCTACGCACGGGTGATCGCCTTCGCCCAGGAACAGCTGCCCAGCGCCGCGGACAATGCCACCGGCGTGGGCAGCACCCATCCCAATGGCAAGGCCTACTACGAGTACCAGCTGCGGCAAAGCACCACCACGGCCATGACCGCCGAGGAAATCCACCAGCTGGGCCTGTCCGAGGTGGCGCGCCTGCGCGGTGAACTGGAGGCGTTGCAGCAGAAGATGGGCGTGCCGGGCGACCTGCAGGCGTTCTTCGAGCACGTGCGCAACGACCCGGCCCGGGTGTATCCCAACACCGATGCCGGCCGCCAGGCCTACATCGACCAGGCCACGGCCGACATCGCCAACATCAAGACCCACCTGCCCGAGTACTTCGGCCTGCTGCCCAAGGCCGACCTGGTGGTCAAGCGGGTGGAGGCGTTCCGCGAGCAGGATGGCGCCGCCCAGCACTACTACCCGAGCACCCCCGACGGCTCGCGACCGGGCGTGTACTACGCGCACCTGTCGGACATGAACGCCATGCCCAAGACCGAGCTGGAGGTGATCGCCTACCACGAGGGCCTGCCCGGCCACCACATGCAGATCGCCATCGCCCAGGAACTGACCGGCATCCCGAAGTTCCGCACCCAGTACAACACCACCGCCTACGCGGAAGGTTGGGGCCTGTATTCGGAATGGCTGGCCAAGGAGATCCCCGACACCTACAAGACCGACTACGCCGAATACGGCCGGCTGATGTCGGAGATGTGGCGGGCGATCCGGCTGGTGGTGGACACCGGCCTGCACGCCCAGGGCTGGACCGAGCAGCAGGCGGTGGACTACTTCCGCACCAACAGCTCGGTGCCCGATGCGGCGATCCGCTCCGAAGTGCAGCGCTACCTGGTCAATCCCGGCCAGGCCACCGCCTACAAGGTCGGCATGATCCGGATCCAGCAGTTGCGGAAGAAGGCCGAAGCCGAGCTGGGCGACAAGTTCGACATCCGCGGCTTCCATGACGCCGTGCTCGGGGGCGGCTCGCTGCCACTGGACCTGCTCGAACGTCGCGTGGATGGCTGGATCGCGCAACGCAAGGCCGCCGCGTAGGCCAGACCAGCACCGGCGTTCCCTCGTCGCCACCCGTGCCGCACAATGGCCACCTGTGCGGCAGGGTCGGGGAATGCCGGCCGCACCCCGTGGCATTCACTCCCGCCGGCCGAGGAACGCTTGCGCATGAACGAAAGATTCCGGGCACTGGTCTACGGCACCGTGTTCGCGGTGGTGGTGGGCTGGGTGCTGTACATCGGCCAGGACATCCTGGTGCCGATCGTGTTCAGCGTGCTGGTGATGTACGTGATCATCGGCTCGGCGCGGTTCCTGGCGCGGCTGCCGGTGATCGGCCCGGCCCTGCCGGTGTATGTCCACTACGGCCTGTCGACCCTGGCCATCCTGGTGGCGCTGCTGCTGCTGGGCTGGCTGACGATGGACAGCGTCGATGCGCTGGTCGCCCAGGCACCCCACTACCAGGCGCAACTGGTGGGGCTGGTGCAGCGCGGTGGCCTGCTGTTCGGCGTCCAGTCCGACCCGAGCTGGGAATCGATCCGCCAGTACGTATTGGCGCAGGTGAACCTGCAGACCCTGGCCACCACGTCGCTGCGCTGGGTGGTGGCGATCCTGGCCTCGCTGTCGGTGGTGGGCCTGTACGTGGTATTCCTGATGATCGAACGCGGCAACGTCGATGCCAAGCTGGCCCGGCTCTCGCCCGATCCGGCGCAGAACGCGCGCATCCGCCAGGTGATGACCGACATCAACGGCCGCATCGGCGCCTACCTGGCGCTCAAGACCCTGCTCAGCGTGCTGCTGGGCCTGGCGACCTGGGTGATCCTGGCCCTGTTCGGGGTGGAGCTGGCGGTGTTCTGGGCGCTGGTGGTGGGCCTGCTCAACTACGTGCCCTACATCGGCTCGGTGCTGGGCGTGGCCTTGCCGGTGGCGTTCGCGCTGCTGCAGTTCGGCGACCTCAAGCCGGTCCTGGCCCTGACCGCGGCGCTGGGCGTGGTGCAGTTCCTCAATGGCAACCTGCTCGACCCCTACCTGATGGGCAACTCGCTCAACCTCAGCCCGTTCGTGATCCTGGTCAGCCTGACCGTGTGGAGCGCGCTGTGGGGCATCCCCGGGGCGTTCCTGGCGGTGCCGATCACCGCCTGCATCGTGATGATCCTGGCCGAGTTCTCCGGCAGCCGGCCGATCGCGGTGCTGCTGTCGCAGAAGGGCGAGGTCTGAGTACTGCGCCGGATCAGGGCCCGGCACCGGCCTGCAGCCGCCAGGCCAGCCCCGACACCCGGCGTGCGTGGCGCGACAGCGCCGCTTCGAGCACCGCCGCACTGGCGGCCAGGTGCAGCTCGCGGCGGGCGCGGGTGATGCCGGTGTAGACCAGCTCGCGCGAGAGCACGCGGTTGTCGCGCGCCGGCAGCTGCAGCCAGACCTGGTCGAACTCCGAGCCCTGGGCCTTGTGCACGGTCATGGCGAAGGCGGACTCGTGCGCCGGCAGGGCGGCCGGATGGAAGGCGCGCACGCCTTCGCTGCCGCCGGGGAACCAGGCCAGCGGCGTGCCGTTGCCGTCGGCCAGGCAGACCCCGACATCGCCGTTGAACAGGCCATGCCGGTAGCTGTTCTCGGTGACCAGCAGCAGGCGGCCGGGGAACCAGGCCGGCGGCGTGCCGATGCGGCTGCCTGACAGCAGCGCCTCGATGCGGCCATTGAGCGCGCGCGAACCCTGCGGGCCCTCGCGCAGGGCGGTGAGCAGGCGCAGGCGGCCGCCCTGTGCCAGGGCGGCGTCCGGATCGGGCGCGGTGGCCAGGGCGCGCCAGTGGGCGAACAACCCGGCCTCGTCCGACTGCAGGGGATCGGCCACGCCTTCGTGCAGGCGCACCGCACCCAGCGCATCGCTGCGCAACAGGCCCAGCGCCGCGGCCGCATCGCCGCCGCGCACGGCATCGGCCAGGGGGGCCAGGCGCAGGCCCGCATCCTGGCGCCAGCCGTGCTGCAGGTGCACGCGGCGGCCACGCAGGCCACCGGGCTCGACCGGCACCGGTCCTTCGCCGGTGCCCAGCAAGGGCGCCAGCGCTGCGGCATCCTCGGCCAGCAGCACATCGCCGGGGCCGGCGGCGGCGAGGATCGCGGCCAGCACGTCGCCGGCCTCCACCGACGGCAACTGGTCCGGATCGCCGAGCAGCACCAGCTGGCTGCCATCGGCGATCGCCTCGACCAGCTTGCACATCATCGGCAGGTCGACCATCGAGGCCTCGTCCACCACCACGATGTCCAATGGCAACGGGTTGTCGGCGTGGTGGCGGAAGTCGGAGCTGCCGGGCACCGGGCCGAGCAGGCGGTGCAGGGTCTGGGCCTGGTCGGGCATGGCCGCCAGCAGTGCCGCGTCCACGCCGCCGTCCTCACCCAGCCGCGCGCGCGCGCGGCCCAGACTTTCGGCCATGCGGTCGGCGGCGCGGCCGGTGGGCGCGGCCAGGGCGATGCGTGGCGCCTCAACACCGGTAGCCCGGGCCTGGGCGATGCGCAGCAGCAGCAGGCGGGCGATGGTGGTGGTCTTGCCGGTGCCCGGGCCGCCGGTCACCAGCAGCAGCGCACGACGCAGGGCCAGCGCGGCCGCACGCGCCTGCTGGTCCTGGCGTGCCTGCGGGAACAGCCGCGCGAACAGCGGCGCGACGGCCTCGATGCCGGTGTCCGGCAGTGACCGGGCGCCGATCCGGCGCAGTTGCCCGGCCAGTCGCGCTTCGTACTGACGGTAGCGGCGCAGGTACAGCAGGCCGTTCTCCAGCACCAGCGGCCGCACATCGGCAGGGGCCTCCAGGGCCGCCGCATCCGGGGTGGCCACCCAGGGCGATGCGGCCAGGGCCTGGAGCCAGGCCTGCGGCACAGGCCAGTCCAGGTCGGCATCGACCAGCCATTGCGGTCGGGCCGGGTCGAAACCGGCGTGGCCCTGCGCCACCGCCAGCGAGGCCAGGGCGGCAGCGGCCAGTACCGGATCGGGCGTGGACGGATCCAGCCGCCGCAGGCTGGTGGCCAGGGCATGGTCGAGCGTGCGCAGGGCACCGGCCCGGTTGAGCGCGGACAGCAGGCTCATGCCGCCGCTCCTTCCGGCACATGGCCGAACAGCGCATCCAGCGCGTGCACCAGCTCCGGCGCGAAACGCTGCGCATGGATACCGGGCGAGTCGGCGCGGGCGGCATCGAGCCCGCGGCAGAACAGGTAGCGGATGCCACCGAAATCACGCCCATGGTCGTAGCCCGCGCCCAGGCGGAAGCGCAGCCAGCGGTGCAGCGCCACCGTATAGATCAGCGCCTGCAGGTCGTATTCGCTGTGCCGCATCGCCCGCTGCAGCGCATCGGCTGCGTAGCCGGGCAGGCGGTTGGACTTGTAGTCGAGCACGTACCACTTGCCGTCGTGGCGATACACCAGATCGATCAACCCGGTCATCAGGCCTTCCAGGCGCTGGCGCAAGCCGAATCCATGGCGTTCGCGCACCACCCCGTGTGCATGCAGCAGGGCCAGCAGCGCCTCCACACGCACCGGTTGCAGGGCGAACTGGAATTCGATTTCCGCGCGCCGCTCGCCCGCCGGCAGATCGCACAGGCGCAGGCCTTCGGGCAGGACCACGGTGAGCGTGTGTCCGGCCAGACGCGTGGTCAGGGCGATGCCGTCGTCCATTTCATCGGCACCGTAGCCTTCGCCGGCCAGGGCCTCGGCGATCACCGCGGCCTGGCCCGGCGGGGCGTCGTCGCCGTCGCGCCAGTGCCGCCAGGCGGCGAAGTCGGCGTGCTCCAGCACCGCGTGCAGGGCCACGCCGTAGCGGTTGCCGGCAAAGCGCGGATCGAAGCCCGGGGCCGGCGCGGCATCGTCGCCGGCGCCGGTGTCGGGCTCGTCGTTGCCGCCGCTGGCCGGCACGGTGGCCACGCTGGCGGTGTCGTTACCGGCATCGGCGCGGGCCAGCTGGCTGAAGCTGTGCACCCACCAGTCGCTGTCCAGCCGTCGCAGCAACGGCCGTGCCGGCGGCACCGGAGCCTGGGCTCCGGCGGCCAGCCAGGGCAACCCGGTCGGCGGCACCTGGCGGTCGAACACCACACCCGCCGCCACCAGGGACTCTGCCTTGGCCAGCATCGGCTTCAGCGGCGAGGTGTCGGCGCCATGGAACGGGCCGGCGGCGATCCACAGCGCCTGGGCGGCGCGGGTCAGGCCGACATAGAGCAGGCGCGCATCCTCGGCGCGCTGCTCCTGCTGCCACCGCTCCCGCGTCGCTTTCCAGTCGGACTCGGAGAACCCGGACTTCCAGCGCAACTGGCGACCATCGCCGGCATCGTGCACCGTGCAGTGCCGCGACGACATGCGCCCGCCGCCGCCCATGCCGACGAAGGGCAGGTACACCAGCGGATACTCCAGGCCCTTGCTCTTGTGCAGGGTGACGATCTGCACGCACTTCGCATCGGACTCCAATCGCAGCTGCTGCGCCTCGTCGCGCGGGTCGGCGGTGGTGATGGCCAGGCCGAGCTGGTCGACCAGGCCGTGCAGGCCGGGCGTGCGTCGCAGCGCCTCCTGCAGCCACTCGCCAAGTTGCAGGTAATTGCTGATCCGGCGCTCGCCATCGTCCAGCCCGAGCAGGCGCCCTGCCTGCTCCGTGCACAGGTCCGACACCAGCGCCAGCGGGCCACCGCTGCGCAGGCGCTCGCGCCAGCGCTCGGCCTCCAGCTGCCAGCGCCGGTGCGCCTGGCCGTCGTCCTGCAGGGCGTCGATGCCCTGCGCATCCACGCCCAGCAGGACGGTGCACAGGGCCGTGCGCAGGCGGCCATCGTCGGCGCCATGCAGCAGGGCCAGCAGCAGCGCGTGCAGCTCACGTGCCTCGCCGGTGGCGAACAGGCTTTGCCGCCCGGCGCTCACGGCGGGGATGCCCAGCGCCACCAGCGCCTGGCGGACCATCGTCGCCTCCCGGTGCGAGCGCACCAGCACGGCGATGTCGCCCGGCTGCACCGGCTTGCCCTTGATCGTGGCGGTGCCGGCGCACGCCTGGACGAGCACGCCGTGGATGTGCGCCACGCAGGCCTCGGTGGCCAGCTGTCGTGACTTCTGCGCAGGCCAGTTCCTGGCTGGCTTTCCGGCCGCATCGGTGGGAGACGACGGTGCCTGCCACACGGTCAGCGCTGGTGCGTCGGCCCCCTGTCGCTGGTACTCGGCGTCCTGGTGGTTGCCACCGGGCGCGACGTCGAAGAAGCGGATGCGCGGGTCGCCAAAGGCCGCGTCTCCGGCCTGCCTGTACAAGGCCGCCACCGCGTCCAGCAGCGCCGGGCGCGAGCGGAAGTTGTCAGCCAACCGCGGCGCCGGGCGTGCGACGGTGGCAGCGGCGTGCAGGTAGGTATGGACGTCGCCACCGCGGAAGCCATAGATGGCCTGCTTGGGGTCGCCGATCAGGAACAGCGCCGGATCACCGGCCGCGGCCTGGTCGCCAGCACCGGCGAATACGCGCTCGAAGATCCGCCACTGGCGTGCATCGGTGTCCTGGAACTCGTCCACCAGGGCAACCGCATACTGCCGGCGCAGGCCGCGCACGAAGTCGTCGCCATGCGGCCCCTCCAGCGCGTCGGCGACGCCGGCGATCATGTCGTCGTAGCCCTGCACCCGCTGCTGCTGCTTGAGCGCCTGCAGGCGCGCGCGCGCGTCCTCGCGCAGGCGATGCAGCAGTTGCACCCGGCGACGTTGCCGGTGGATCCCGCAGGCCTGCACCGCCTCCACGTACGATGCCACCGTCGCGCACAGCGGCGAATCGGGCACCTGCGCCTGCTTGCCGCTGTTGGCCTTGGCCAGCATGGCCTCGGCGGTGAAACGGGCGATGCGCGGGTCCAGCGGCGCGCTGACATCACCGGCCTGGCACCACTGCGCCCACTGGCCCCACAGCTCCTCGATCCAGTCGACCTTGTAGCTGCTGCCATTGAGCACCTTGCCCTCCAGGGCGGTGCGCAGGTCGGCCAGGAAATCGGCACCGTGATCCAGGAATCCCTGCGCCAGCGCCTGCCCGGCTGCCCGCAACTGCGGCAGCGGATCGGGGGGCAGCGGGGCGGCGGCCGGCAACAGCAGCGGTTCGCGCAACAGGTCGGGCAGGTCATCGGCCAGGTCCGCGTACCCCCCTTTCCAGATCGCCGCCAGGTCGTCGGCCGTGTCCGGATCCTGGGCATGCACGCGCCACAGGTCGGCGGCCAGCCGGGCATGCAGTTCACCCTCGTTGGTCAGCAGCTCCGGCGCGTCGAAGCCCTTCCCGGCCTCGAGCGCATGCTCGCGCAGGGCGCGCGCGCAGAATCCATGGATGGTGAAGATCGCGGCCAGGTCGATCTCCACCGTGGCCTGGCGCAGGCGGCGGCTCAAGGCCCCTGCGGATTCTTCGCCGCGCTGCAGGTGCGCATGCAGCAACTGGCGGGTCACCGCGGCTTCCGCGCCCTCCCCCTCGACCGGCGGCGCGTCGACCAGGTCGAGCGCGAGCTGCAGCCGTTCCCGGATGCGCTTGCGCAATTCCTGGGTGGCCGCTTCGGTGTAGGTGACGGTGAGGATCTGGCCGATGCGCAGGCCGCGCTCGACCACCAGCCGCGTCACCAGGGTGGCCAGGGTCCAGGTCTTGCCGGTGCCGGCGCTGGCCTCGACCAGGTGCACGCCCTCCAGCGCCAGGTCCAGGTAGGGATTGTCCGCGCTCATGCCACGCCCTCGCTGTCGTCGTCGGGCAGCGGCAACGCGTCGATGTCGATGTGCACGGGCGCGCCGGTGTGCAGGATGCCGAACACGATGCCGGCCAGCCGCGCAAACTCGCGCATCGACTCGCGGTCGGCAAACGGGTCGCGGCCGCGCAGGGCCACGCACAGGGCCTCGCCTTGACCTTCGGCCCAGCCGCCGTGGCCATTGCCGCGCCACTTGCCCACGGCCGCGGCCAGCGCCTTGGCCGGTTCATCGCGTTTTTCGAACAGGGCCCAGCTGCTGTAGGGCGCCAGGGGCAGCGGCGCGCGCAGGCCTTGCTCGCGCAAGGCCAGCAGGGTGCGCAGGCCTTCAATGGCGGCCTGCGGCGACAACACTTCACGCCGGTGCGGGCCGACGCCACGGTCATCGTCCTCGTGGAACTCCACGAACGGATGCGGCAGGCCGGCGGCGCAGGCCAGCAGCCAGTCCAGGCCGTTGCGCACGGTCGAGCGGCCGTTGGGCGTGCCGAAGCGCAGCCGGGCGATGCCCCGGGGGAACACCGGGTCGATGCGCCCCTGCAGGCGCACGCCATCGACCACCACCTCCAGCGGCACGGGCTCGCCCACCGCATCGCCGCGCCAGGCGGTATAGGCCTCGACATAGGGCGCCACTTCGGCCATCACCGCGGCCAGGGCGCGGCGACCGGGCGGACCGGAGGGCAGCAGGCCGCGTGCGCGCAGCGAAGCCTGCATCGCCGCCTCGCCATGGCCGCGCAGCCGCGCATCGAACACCGCCTGCTGCAGTTGCATGCGCTCCAGCCCGCGCTCCGGCGCCTGCAGCGGCTCCAGGTCCTCGCCCAGTCCTTCCAGCCTGGGCAGGCGCAGATGCAGGCGCTGGCGCAGGAACTGTGCGGCCGGGTCGAGCAGGAACCCGCGCAACGCCTCCAGCGACAGCTCCGAGGTGGCCTCCACCGGCACCGGCAAGGGCCCGGCGGCGGGCGCCATCCACGGCGGCAGCGGCGCGCGCCGCGCCACCTGGCCATGGGCGGCCGCCGCCTGCCACTGCGCGCGGTAGCTGAAGTGGCGGTCATCGCCATCGGCACCGAAGGCGGTCGGCGAGAACGGCTGCAAGGGGTGGTGCAGCACCAGTTGCCGTCGCGCCGCACGGGCGTCGGCATGCCGGTCGGCGGCCACCTGCAGCAGGTCCGATACCAGTGGCGAGGGCTCGCGCGCACTGCCATCGGCCGGGTTGGCGCCCAGCCAGCTCAGGTAGAACACGTCCTGGGCGGCGGCCAACAGTTGCAGCAGCAGGAAGCGGTCGTCCTCGCGGGTGGAACGGTCGCCGGGGCGGCGCTGGCCGGAATCCAGTTCGGCAGTCAGCCGGTTCAGCCCACTGGACGGGTCGCGCCGCGGGAAGTCGCCATCGTTCATGCCCAGCACGCAGATCACCCGGAACGGCAGCAGCCGCATCGGCACCATCCGCGCGAAGCTGACCCCGCCGGTCAGCAGGGGCGCCCGGGTGTCGGCCTGGCCCAGCACGCCGGCGAAATGCGCGCGAACCACATCGGCCGGCAGCGGCGCCTGGTAATCCCCGGCGGCCGCCTGGCGGGCGAAGTCGTCGATCTGCTTGCGCAGGCGTTCCAGCGCGCGCTGCTGGCCGCTGTCCGCCGGCGGCCGCGGCAGCAGGCGCTGCAGCAGCTGCAGCAGGTGCTCACGCCACTGCGCCGGTGCCATCGCCGCCTCCATGGCGCGGGCATGACGGCCCAGTTCGCGCATCAGGCCCAGCAAGCGGTCCAGCGCATCCAGCGCCGTGCCTTCCAGCCCGCTCCACGGTGCCAGCGGCGTTCCGCCGGCAGTGAAGATTTCCTCGTCGGCGCCAATCGCATGGCCCAGCAGCAAGCGGTCCAGGGCAAACTGCCAGGTGTAGGCGTCGTCGGCCGGTGCGCCCTGGCGGGCGCGATGGGCCGCATCCAGCCCCCAGCGCGCGCCGGCGGCCTGCAGCCAGCCGCGCAGGCGTTCGAAATCCTCCGCCACCAGGCCATTGGCCGCCGCCAGCGGCGGGCTGGCCAGCAGGTCCAGGGTTTCCTCCAGGCCGAAGCGCGACGCCGGCAGCGCCAGCAGGCGCAGGAACAGCCCGGCCAGCGGCTCGTCGGCCAGCGGGCTGGCGTCGGCGAGCGCATAGGGGATGGCGCCGCGATGGCCGCGTCCGCCGAACACCGCATCCAGATAGGGCGCATACGGATCGATGTCCGGCGCCAGCACCGCGATCTGGCGCGGCTGCAGCGGCGGGTCGAAGCGCGCGTCTTCCAGCAGCGCGTGCAGGCGGTCGTGCAGCACCTGCAGTTCGCGCAGGCGGGTATGGCAGGCATGGAACTGCAGGCTGGGGTCGTCGGTGTCCAACTGGGCGATGGGATCGTGCGGCAGGCTGCCGTGGCCGGCGAAGACGTCGGCCTGGATCCGCTGCAGCAAGCCGCCACGCTGGCCGGGGCGCGGTTGCAGTGGATCGGCCCAGGCGTCGATCTCGGCGGACGGATGCACCACTTCGTAGCCGCCCAGCAGGGAAACGAATTCGCGCCCGGACGCGCCCCAGTCACGCAGCAGCGGGTTGTCGCCGGCGTCCGCGCCGGGGTCGATGCCCGGGCGCAGGCGCGCACGCGGCGCAGGCAGGTCGCCCCAGTAGGCCTGGCTCGGCGTGGGCAGGAAGAAGTGCAAGGTGCCGCTCCGCGCCTGGGTGGCCAGCACCCTCAGCACGTCGGGGGAAATATTGATCGTGGCGAAGGCGAACAGGCGCGTGGGCAGGCCGGCCGGCCGTGCTTCGCCGTCGGCGAAGCGGGCCAGGTAGTCCTGGATCCGGCGCGCGCGATGCCGGCGCCCGGCCATGGCCGCCCGCCACAGGATCGCCTGCGGATCGTCCGGATCGGCGCCGTCGTCCCAGCGCAGCAGCCAGTCGCGCCGCCAGGCCTGGTACTTTTCGAACACGCCGGCCAGTTCGCCGGCCAGGGTCCAGGGCTTGAGCGGATCGGGCGCTTGCGACGCCGGCCCGGCCAGGTAGGCGGCGATCCGCGCCAGTGCCGGCTGCGCGCACAGCACCGGGTCGGTCAGCGCCGCATACAGCCGCCACTGCAGGCTGGCGGTGTCCAGGTCGTCGGCGGCGGTGCCGACGTTGGCATCCAGCGCGCGCGCCACGAACTCGCCGGGGGTCAGGAACTCCAGGTTGGCGGCAATGCCGTACTCGGCCGCCAGGGTGGCCTGCAGCCAGCGCCGCATCGCCGGTTGCGGGATCAGGAGGGTGTCGGGCGCCAGCAGCGGCTGGCCGGGGGCCGGATCGCGCAGTGCATCGGCCAGCACGCCGGCCAGCACCTCCAGCGAGTTGGATCGGTAGAGGCGGAAGTCGGTCGGCATGGCGGTGGGCATGGTCAGGGGCATTGTGCCGGAGCACGATCGCAGGGCGTGAGACCGGTTGCGGGCGGGGGCCGCCGCAATGTGAGAGCAAGAGCCCCAGCTTCGGGCGGGGCCGCCGCTACAAGGGGATTTCGTCCGCCGCGTGGTTCCGCGTCCTGCTCCAACACGCGGGCGCGGTACATCCATGTACCGCTCGGACGAAATCCCCTTGCAGCGGCGTCCTTCGCAGTCGTGGTGTTCATCGCTTCGGCGGGGCATGCGGAGCTGGCTTCGACGAAGCTACGGACACTCAGGTGGCGAAAGACGCGGTGGTGCGGGGATCGGGCGCAAGCAGGCCATGGATGGCCTGCGCTCGCCTGTTGGAGCCA
>JAGOWL010000176.1 GCA_018060215.1 Pseudoxanthomonas sp. | reverse complement strand
TGGTGGCGGTGGAGGCGATCGGCCGCTACCGGCTGCTGGGCGAGACCCTGGACGATGCCGCCGGCGAGGCCTTCGACAAGACCGCCAAGCTGATGGGCCTGCCCTACCCGGGCGGCCCGCAGCTGGCGGCGCTGGCCGAACAGGGCGCGCCCGGTGCGTTCCGCTTCGCCCGGCCGATGACCGATCGGCCGGGGCTGGACTTCAGCTTCAGTGGTCTCAAGACCCAGGTCCTGCTGGCCTGGCAGCAGTCCGACCAGCTGCCACAGACCAAGGCCGACATCGCCCGCGGTTTCGAGGACGCGGTGGTGGAGACCCTGGCGATCAAGTGCCAGCGTGGGCTGGATGCGGCCGGCTGCGACACCCTGGTGGTGGCCGGCGGCGTCGGCGCGAACAGGCGCCTGCGCGCGCGGCTGCAGGAAATGTGTGCGCAACGCGGCGGCCGCGCCTGCTTTCCGCGCCCGGCGCTGTGCACCGACAATGGCGCCATGATCGCCTTCGCCGGCGCCCTGCGCCTGCAGGCCGGCCAGCAGGAGGACGCGCAGGTGAAGGTGGCCCCGCGCTGGGACATGGCACAGCTGCCGGCGGTGGATTGAGCCACAGCGATCGCCCGGAACTGCCGGGGATCCATTCATCCATCGCACTTGCTGCCAGGTCTGCGTCGCGGGCCGGTTCGCCATGCGCGTTACCATGCACGCATGCAGGGTGGAATCGAAGGCATGGACAAGGTATTCATCGAAGGCCTCGAGATCGAGGCGCTGATCGGCATCTACGACTGGGAGCGGCGGATCCGCCAGACCCTGTGCCTGGACCTGGAGATGGCCTTCGACAACCGGGTGCCGGCGGCCAGCGACGACATCGCCCACACCCTGGACTACAAGGCGGTGAGCAAGCGCCTGGTCGAGTTCGTCGGCCAGTCCGACTTCGGCCTGGTGGAGACCCTGGCCGAACGCTGCGCGGCGATCGTGATCGAGGAGTTCGGCGTGCCGTGGCTGCGGTTGAAGCTGGCCAAGCCCGGTGCGGTGCGCGGCGCGCGTGCTGTGGGCGTGGTGATCGAACGCACCGCTGCGACCAGGGAGGACTGAGCCGATGCTGGCGATCAGGCAGGCCGAGGATGACGCGATGCGCTGGCTGGACGGACTGAGGGCCGCCCTGGAGCCGTATCCGTGGGCCTACACCCTGCTGGTGCTGGCGGCGCTGCTGCTGCTGGCCTGGCTGGCCAACTTCGTGACCCGGCGGATCCTGTTGCGTGGCCTGCGCCGGGTCCTGGGGGCGGTTGCCGCCCGCCACGGCGACGCGCCGTACCGGTTGAAGGTGGTGCCGCGGCTGGCCAACGTGGTGCCGGCGCTGGTCATTTCCGCCGGCATCGAATGGGTGCCGGGCATCCCGGCAGCGGTGGCCAGCGTGGTCCACGGTGCCTGCCAGGTGTGGGTGGTGCTGACCCTGGCGATGGCGGTGGCGCACGTGCTCGATGCGCTCAACGAGGTCTATGACCGCCGCCCCGATGCGCGCAACAAGCCGATCAAGGGCTACCTGCAGGTGCTCAAGATCGCGATCTTCGTGGTTGCCGGCCTGTCGGTGGTGGCCACCGTGGCCGGGGTCAGGTTCCTGCACCTGGTCACCGGCCTGGGCGCGGCCACCGCGGTGCTGATGCTGATCTTCCAGGACACGATCCTGTCGCTGGTGGCCAGCGTGCAGATCAGCGGCGACGGCCGGGTGCGCATCGGCGACTGGATCGAGATGCCCAGCCAGAACGCCGACGGCGACGTGATCGACATCGCCCTGCACACGGTCACGGTGCAGAACTGGGACAAGACCGTCACCACCATCCCGACCAAGAAGCTGATCAGCGATTCGTTCAAGAACTGGCGCGGTATGAGCGAGTCCGGTGGGCGCCGGATCAAGCGTGCGCTGTACCTGGACCAGGCCAGCGTGCGCTTCCTCGATCCGGATGAACGTTCCCGGTTGCGGCGCTTCGTGCTGCTGCGAGAGTACCTGGAGGGCAAGGAGCGCGAACTGGCCGACTGGAACGCCGGGCTCGGCGCCGATGCCGAGCTGCCGGTCAACGCGCGCCGGATCACCAATCTGGGCACCTTCCGCGCCTACGTCGAGCGTTACCTGCGCCGGCACCCGCAGGTGCACAACGACATGACCTTGCTGGTGCGGCAGCTGCAGCCGGGCCCGACCGGCATCCCGCTGGAGGTCTACTGCTTCACCAGCGATACCCGCTGGGCGGTGTACGAAGGCATCCAGTCGGACATCTTCGACCACCTGCTGGCGATCCTGCCGGAATTCGGCCTGCGCGTGTTCCAGGAACCGGGGGGTGCGGATTTCCAGGCATTGCTGGCGGCCAGGATCCATGGCCCGGCCATCTGCGAGGTCGCTGGCTCGCCATGAACAATCCGGCAGGAAGCGGCACACAGGGAAGCCAGGCTCAAGCTGCGGTCACCGTGCTGTTGAGCCTGGGCAGCAATGTCGAGCCGGAACGGCACCTGCGTGCCGCGCTGGAGGAGTTGCGCGCGCGCTTCGGTGCGCTGACGGTGTCGCCGGCCTACCGCACCGCGGCCGTGGGCTTCGATGGCGCGCCCTTCATCAACAATGCCGTGATGCTGCAAAGCGACGACACCCTGGTTGCCCTGGAGGCCTGGCTGCACGCGCTGGAGGACCGCCATGGCCGCGACCGCAGTGGCCCGCGCCTGTCCGATCGCACCCTGGACGTGGACGTGGTGTTCCATGGCGATGCGGTGCTGCGCGATGGCGAGCAGGTGAGGCTGCCGCGCCCGGAGCTGAAGCATGCCTTCGTGCTCAAGCCGCTGGCCGACATCGCCCCGGATTTCATCGATCCGTTGAGCGGCCGCAGCCTGGCCGGTCTATGGCGGGCGCATCCGCAATACGCCGAGCCTTTCGAGGTCGTGCCGCTGTAGGAGCCCCGCTTGCGGGCGACCCGTCGCGCGCACCGGCGGGTGCTCAGCGTTCGCGCCCACCATCCACATGCAGCACCTGCCCGGTCACGTAGCCGGCGTCGTCGGACAGCAGCCAGTGCACCGCCGCGGCGATGTCCTGCGGCGTGCCGGTACGGCCCAGGGCGGTGGCGTCCAGGATCGCCTGCTGAGCGGCGGTCGGCTGGCCCGGCCCGCCGTGCGGGCCCGGCGGCGGCTCGGGCCACAGGATCGCGCCCGGCGCCACCGCGTTCACCCGCACCTGCGGCGCCAGCTCCAGCGCCAGTGCGCGGGTCAGCGACACCAGTGCGGCCTTGGCTGCCGAGTAGGGCGCGTGTGCCGGCAACGGGCGCCCGGCGTATACGTCGGCGAGGTTGACGATCGCCCCCTGCGCGACGCGCAGGTGTGGCGCGGCGGCCTGGGCCAGGAAGAACGGTGCGCGCGCGTTGACCGCGAACAGGGCATCCCACTGCTGCGGGGTGGTCGTGCCGAACGGCGTGGGGAAGAAGTCGGAGGCGTTGTTCACCAGCGCATCGAGCCGGCCGAAATGGCCGACGGTTTTCGCGACCAGTTCCGGCAGGCGGTCAAATTGGGCCAGGTCGGCCTGCAGGACCCGCGTGCTGCCCGGCCGCGCCGCTTCCAGCTCCGCGGCCAGCGCGTGCATGTCGGCCGCCGAGCCGCGGTAATGCAGGGCCAGGTCGTAGCCGGCCGCGTGCAGCCGGCGCGCGATCCCCGCGCCGATGCGACGGGCCGCGCCGGTGACGAGTGCGCTGCGGCGGGGGCTGGGCAAGAGGCGCTCCGGAAGCGGGGTCGTGGATGAGGCATTCTCGCCCATCGCCCGGGGGTGCCGGCCGGTCCGTTGCCACGCGGACCCTGCGTTTGCACAGCAGGTTGACATCATGATGCGCATGCACCATGATGCAACGATGCGAACCACGATCGACCTGCCCGAAGACCTGCACCGCATCGCCACCAGCCTGGCGCGCCACAACCGGCGCAGCCTGGGCCAGGTCGTGGCCGAGCTGATGCGGCGCGGCCTGGAGGCGCCGGCG
>JAGOWL010000054.1 GCA_018060215.1 Pseudoxanthomonas sp. | reverse complement strand
GCCAGCACCGGCATCACCGCGATCAGCAGGAACGCGGTGATCAGCCAGGTCCAGCAGAAGATCGGCATCTTCAGCAGGTCGATGCCCGGGGCGCGCATGTTGAGCACGGTGGCGATGATGTTGATCGCGCCCATGATCGAGCTGACGCCCATCATGTGGATGGCCAGGATGGTGAAGGCCGTGCTGTAGCCGCCCTGCAGCGACAGCGGCGGGTACAGGGTCCAGCCGCTGGCCGGGCCACCGCCGGGCAGGAACAGCGTCACCAGCAGCAGGGTGAAGGCGAACGGCATGATCCAGAACGACCAGTTGTTCATGCGCGGCAACGCCATGTCCGGCGCGCCCACCTGCAGCGGGATCATCCAGTTGGCCAGGCCGACGAAGGCCGGCATCACGCCGCCGAAGATCATCACCAGCGCATGCACGGTGGTCATCTGGTTGAAGAACTCCGGGCTCACCCACTGCAGGCCCGGGGTCATCAATTCGGTGCGGATGACCACGCTCATCGCCGCGCCGATGATGAACATGGTGAAGGAAAACAGCAGGTACAGCGTGCCGATGTCCTTGTGGTTGGTCGAGAAGAACCAGCGCTCGATGAACCCCTGCTTGTGGCCGTGGTGGTCGTCGTGGTGGTCGACTGCGGAATGGGCCATGGCGGTGCTACCTCTGGAATGCGTGTGCGTGGCGGCCGCGACGCGGCCGTTGCGGGTCTGGGTCAGCCCTGGGCGACGGCGTCGGCCGGGGTCGCTTCAGGGGCGGCCTCGTCGGCCGGGGCGGGCTCGGGCTCGACCGCCGGGGCGGCCTCCACGGCCGGGGCGGGAGCCGGCTTCTTCGCCGCCAGCCACCTGGCGAAGTCCTCCTTGGACAGCGCCTCGACCACGATCGGCATGAAGCCGTGGTCCTTGCCGCACAGTTCGGCGCACTGGCCGCGGTACACGCCCGGCACCTTGATGTCGGTCCAGGCTTCGTTGATCAGGCCCGGGATCGCGTCCTGCTTCCAGCCCAGCGCGGGCACCCACCAGGAGTGGATGACGTCGTCGGCGGTGATCACGAAGCGGACCTTGGTGTCCACCGGCAGGACCAGGCGGTTGTCCACTTCCAGCAGGTAATGCGGATTGGCCTCGTGGCTGGGCTGCACGCCGGCCTGGCGGATGCGGTCGGAGTCGCGGTCCAGGCGGCTGGTGAACTCCACGCCCTCGCCCAGGTACTCGTACTTCCACATCCACTGGTAGCCGGTGACCTTGACCGTCATTTCGGCATCACGGGTGTCGTACATGGCGATCAGCTTGGCCGTGGCCGGCCACACCATCGCCAGCAGGATCAGCACCGGGATCACCGTCCAGATCACCTCGGCGGTGGTGTTGTGGCTGAACTTGGCCGCGACCGCGCCCTTGGACTTGCGGAACTTGAACATCGCCCAGCCCATCGCGATGAACACGATGGCACCGATGACCACGCACACCCACAGCGCGATCATGTGGGCGTCGTAGGCGTTCTGCGACGTGGCCGTCACCCCCCGCCCCATGTTGAGCTGCCAGCGCTGCGGATCCGCCGACTGGGCCCAGGCCAGCGCCGGCGCCGCCAACAGCGCGCCTGCCGCCAACCACCGCTTCCAACTTCCGTTCGCTCGCGTCATTGCCTAGACCCTGGTTGCGTCATCGGTTGCGGCCCCCGCCTTGTGCTGCGGCCGCCAGGAATTCCTTCAAACACCGCGCCAGTTGCGAGCGTTCGGCCGGGCCCAGGAAAGCACCCACCTCCACCCACCTGCCGCTGGACGACAGCGTGACCCTGCCATCGTCCCCATCCACGCCCATCCGCACCCAGTGCGGGTGGGCGCTGAATACAGCCCCGGCCCCGCGGCGCACTTCCACCGCCGCCGGCCCGATGGCGATCTCCTCGCCGCGTTCACCGCTGCGCCACAACCAGCGCAGGGCCAGTGCGACACCGGCGCTGTGCAGCAGGGCGAAGGCCGGGGCGAAGACGTTGCCGGCGGCCCAGCCCAGGCCGGCCACCAGCCACATCGCCCCCGCCAACACCGCGAACAGCGCCTTGAACTGGCGGGCCGTCAGCGCCCGTGGCGGGCGCAGCCGCAGCCGCGCGCCAATACCTCCGGACCCCGCTGGGACCACCTCGATCATGTCGCCGACCGCCGCGTGTGGCATGCGGAAACACTGTGGATGGTAAGCGTTGACCATGCCCAGCGGCAACTTGCATTGATCTGGAGCAAGCGCCGGACAGGCCGCCACGGCCCCGGCCCGCCCCCCCTCGCGGGCCCTGCTCGGCCCCGCCCAGGCCGGCCCGCGGGTGGATTTGTGCCGACCTGGCCACCGCGGCTGCCGGAATCGGACAAGCATCGGCCGGCCCGAAGCGCGATGATGGCGCCCCTGGCCTGCCCTCCGTGGCGGCCCCCTCGCGCCGCGTGCCCGGATACCCGCTTCGCCGGATGCCGTCGCGCCCGCATCGCACCCGCCGACCGACGCCATGACCACGAACCCATCCCCGCAGTCCACGCCCCCCGGCCCGGCCGGCACCCCCGGCCCGATCCGGGTGCTCGATGCCGCCCTGGCCACCGCCTCGCCCCTGCGCGCGGCGATCACCGCGGCCTGGCTTCGCGACGAGGCCGCCCATGTGCGCGAGCTGCTGGAGCAGGCGCGACAGGATCCGGCCCGCCAGACCGAAGTGGACGCCCTGGCCGCCGACCTGGTGCGCCGGGTCCGCGCCCGCGCCCAGGACCAGGGCGCGATCGAGGCCTTCATGCGCCAGTACGACCTGGGCAGCGAGGAGGGCGTGCTGCTGATGTGCGTGGCCGAGGCGCTGCTGCGCATCCCCGACCAGGAGACCGCCGACAAGCTGATCCGCGACAAGCTCGGCGACGCCGACTGGGGCCGGCACCTGGGCCAGAGCGAATCGGTTCTGGTCAACGCCTCCACCTGGGGGCTGATGCTCACCGGCAAGCTGGTCAACCTCAATGACCTCACCCGGCACGATCCGGCCGGCGCGTTCAAGCGCCTGGTCGGCCGGGTCGGCGAGCCGGTGGTGCGCCTGGCCGTGCGCCAGGCGATGCGGATCATGGGCCACCAGTTCGTCATGGGCCGCACCATCGCCGAGGCCCTGGGCCGCTCGAAGAAGGGCACCAACGCCAGCTACCGCTACTCGTTCGACATGCTCGGCGAAGGCGCGCTGACCCTGGCCGACGCCCGCCGCTACCTGCAGGCCTACCGCGACGCGATCCACGCCATCGGCAAGAGCGGCAATTACATCGGCACCGACGTGTTCGCCGCGCCGAGCATCTCGATCAAGCTGTCGGCGCTGTTCCCGCGCTACGAGCACGCCAAGCGCGAGCGGGTGCTGGCCGAACTGGCCCCGGCGGTGCTGGAACTGGCGCAGCTGGCCCGGTCGTACGGCATCGGCTACACCGTCGACGCCGAGGAAAGCGACCGCCTGGAGCTGTCGCTGGACATCATCGAGGCCACCTTCTCCGATCCCTCGCTGGACGGCTGGGAAGGCTACGGGCTGGCGGTGCAGGCCTACCAGAAGCGCGCGCCCTACGTGATCGACTTCCTCGCCGACCTGGCGCGCCGGGTCGGCCGCCGGATCCCGGTGCGCCTGGTCAAGGGCGCCTACTGGGACGCGGAGGTCAAGCGCGCCCAGGTCGAGGGCCTGCCGGGCTACCCGGTGTTCACCCGCAAGCAGAACACCGACGTGTCCTACCTGGCCACGGCCCGGCGCATGTTCGGGCACAGCGACGCGCTGTACCCGATGTTCGCCACCCACAACGCGCAGACCATCGCCGCCATCCGCGCCATCGCCCAGGGCCGGCCCTACGAACACCAGAAGCTGCACGGCATGGGCGACGACCTGTATGCCGAAGTGGTGCCGGCCGACCGCCTGGGCGTGCCGTGCCGGGTATACGCGCCAGTGGGCAGCCACGAGGACCTGCTGCCCTACCTGGTGCGGCGCCTGCTCGAGAACGGCGCCAACTCCAGCTTCGTCAACCGCATCACCGACGACTCCGTGCCGGTGGCCGACCTGGTCCAGGACCCGGTGGCGGCGGTGTCGGGCTTCGATTCCATTCCCCACCCGCGTATTCCGCTGCCGCGCGAACTCTTCATCCAGCAAGGCTACGACAGGAACAATTCCATGGGCGCCAACCTCGCCGACGACAACGCACTCCAGGCCCTGGCCGCGCAACTGAACCAGCACCCCGGCCCGTGGCGCGCAGCGCCGCTGGTGCCCGGCGCAGTGGCCGGTGGCGATGCACGGGCGGTGACCAGCCCGGCCGACCGCCGCCAGGTCGTCGGCCACTGGCAACCGGCCGACGCGGCCACCGTGCAGCGCGCCCTGGCCAACGCCGCCAGCGCGCAGCCGGGCTGGGACCGCACCCCGGCCGCCAGCCGCGCGGCGATCCTGGAACACGCCGCCGACCTGCTCGAGCAGCGCATGCCGCAGTTCATGGCCCTGTGCGTGCGCGAGGCCGGCAAGACCCTGCCCGACTCGGTGGCCGAGGTGCGCGAGGCGGTGGACTTCCTGCGCTACTACGCCAGCCAGGCACGCCAGCAGTTCGGCGCCCCGGAGCAGCTGCCCGGCCCGACCGGCGAGTCCAACGAACTGCGCCTGCAGGGGCGCGGCGTGTTCGTCTGCATCAGCCCGTGGAACTTCCCGCTGGCGATCTTCCTGGGCCAGGTCGCCGCGGCGCTGGCCGCCGGCAACTCCGTCATCGCCAAGCCGGCCGAACAGACCAGCCTGGTTGGCCATGCCGCGGTGCAGCTGCTGCACGAGGCCGGCGTGCCGGTGGAGGTGTTGCAGTTCGTGCCGGGCGATGGCGCCACCGTCGGCGCGGCCCTGACCTCCGATGCGCGGGTGGCCGGGGTGGCCTTCACCGGCTCCACCGAGACCGCGCGCGCGATCAACCGCGCCCTGGCCGGCCGCGAGGACGCGCCGATCGCGGTGCTGATCGCCGAGACCGGCGGCCAGAACGCCCTGATCGCCGACTCCTCGGCCCTGCCCGAACAGCTGGTCAAGGACGCGGTGGGTTCGGCTTTCACCTCCGCCGGCCAGCGTTGCTCGGCCGCACGCGTGCTGTTCGTGCAGGACGACATCGCCGACAAGGTGATGACCATGCTCGCCGGCGCGATGGCCGAGCTGAAGCTGGGCGATCCGGGCCTGCTGTCCACCGACGTGGGCCCGGTGATCGACGCCGACGCCCTGGCCATCCTGGAGGCCCATGCACGGCGCATGGACGCCGAGGCGCGGCCGATCGCCACCGCCGCCGCGGGCGACGAGCTGGCCCATGGCAGCTTCTTCGCCCCGCGCGCCTACGAGCTGAAGTCGCTGTCGCAACTGCAGCGCGAGGTGTTCGGCCCGGTGTTGCACGTGCTGCGCTGGAAGGCCGACCAGCTCGACGCGGTGATCGAGCAGATCAACGCCACCGGCTACGGCCTGACCCTGGGGATCCATTCGCGCATCGACGAGACCGTGGACCGGATCGCCGCCCGCGCCCGGGTCGGCAACGTCTACGTCAACCGCAACCAGATCGGCGCGGTGGTCGGGGTGCAGCCGTTCGGCGGCCAGGGCCTGTCCGGCACCGGCCCCAAGGCCGGCGGCCCGCACTACCTGCCGCGCTTCGCCACCGAGAAGACGGTCACGGTCAACACCACCGCCGCCGGTGGTAATGCTTCCTTGCTGACCCTGGGCGACTGAGGGTCCAATACCGCCACGACCGCCCCTGGGAGCACGCCATGACCCTCGCCACCGCCTACTGGTGCATCCTGATCGCCGCCCTGCTTCCCTATGCCTGGGTCGCCGTCGCCAAGTCGGGTGCACCGGGGTACAACAATCGCAATCCACGCGCCTGGATTGCCAAGCAGACGGACAACTACAAGGTGCAGCGTGCCAATGCCGCTCACCTCAATGCATTCGAGGCATTCGCTCCGTTCGCCGCCGGCGTGGTGATGGCGCAACTGGCCGGCGTCGATCATGGCCGCATCGCGCTGCTGGCGGTCGCGTTCGTCATCTTCCGGATCCTGCACGGGGTGTTCTACCTTGCCGACGTGCCGTTGGCGCGCAGTGCGGCGTGGACGGGCGGAATGGCTTGCGTCGCGTCGTTGCTGGTATTGGCCGCGTTGAACGTCGCCTGATCCCGCGCGCCTCCCTGCCTCAACTGGACATGGAGCAGCCGTAGTAGCCGGGCTTGCCCGCGCCCCCGTCGCCAGCAAGCTGGGCTCCTACCCTGCCACCAGCCGCACCCGGGCGAAGTTGCGCTTGCCCACCTGCAGCACGCCCTCGAAACCGGGGGCGAAGCTGGCGTTGGGATCCTCGACCACCACGCCCTCGACCTTCACCGCGCGCTCCTTGAGCTTGCGGTTGGCCTCGGAGTTGGACGGGGTGATCCCGGCGGCGGTCAGCAGTGCGGCGATGCGCAGCCCTTCGGCCGGCACCGCCACGTCCTGCAGCGGCAGGGTCGAGGTGTCGCCCTGGCCGGTGACCACCGCGAGCCAGCCGGCGATGGCCTGCTCGGCCGCGGCCGCGTCATGGAAGCGGGTGGCCAGTTCGCGGGCCAGGCGCAATTTCACTTCGCGTGGATTGAGCGCGCCGGCCTCTACCGCGGCGCGCAGCTTCGCCGCCTCGGCCGCGGAAATGTCGAAGCTGAGCAGCTCGATCCAGCGCCAGGTCAGCTCGTCGCCGATCTTCATCGCCTTGGTCACGATGTCGATCGCCGGTTCGCTGATGCCGATGTAGTTGCCCAGCGACTTGCTCATCTTGTTGACGCCGTCCAGGCCTTCCAGCAGCGGCATGGTCAGCACGACCTGCGGCGCCTGGCCGTAGTGCTCCTGCAGGCCACGGCCCATCAGCAGGTTGAACTTCTGGTCGGTGCCGCCCAGCTCCACGTCGGCCTGCAGCGCCACCGAGTCGTAGCCCTGCACCAGCGGGTAGAGGAATTCGTGGATGGCGATCGACTGCTGGGCCGCGTAGCGCTTGGCGAAGTCGTCGCGCTCGAGCATGCGCGCCACGGTGTGCTGGCCGGCCAGGCGGATCATGTCGGCCGCCGACATCTTCCCGAACCACTCGCTGTTGAAGCGCACCTCGGTGCGATCGCGGTCCAGCACCTTGAACACCTGCTCCTCGTAGGTGCGGGCGTTGGCCTCCACGTCCTCGCGGGTCAACGGCTTGCGGGTGACGTTCTTGCCGGACGGGTCACCGATCATCCCGGTGAAGTCGCCGATCAGGAAGATCACCTGGTGGCCCAGGTCCTGGAACTGGCGCATCTTGTTCAGCAGCACCGTGTGGCCCAGGTGCAGGTCCGGCGCGGTCGGGTCGAAGCCGGCCTTGACCCGCAGCGGCCGGCCGCCCGCCTTCATCGATGCGCTGAGCCGGGCCTCCAGCTCCTCGCGCTTGAGGACCTCGTCGGCGCCGCGGCCGATCAGGGCAAGGGAATCTGTGACGGACTGCTCGGAAAACACGACGGACCCCGGAGTTCTGGCTTCGACAAACTTGAACGGAATGTTACGTGGCGGTTAACCGGAATGCCAGTGAAAACTGCAATGGCTTCAATGGTTTGACGCACAAGTTTCAGGTGATTAAGGTACGCCGCAGAGGGCCGCATTCCGGGGCCCGGCGAAGGAATACCCCGATGCCCCTGTCCGACCACGGCCGCGTCCGCAAGCAGCAGTTCCACGACCGCCTGGGCATCCTTCACCACCGCACCCTGCACCGCAAGTTGAAGGAGCGCTTCCCCGCCGCCTTCAACACCCGCTGGACCCGCCAGCACTGGCTGCATGCCAGCCTGTTCCTGACCCTGGGCGTGCTGCTGGCCACCATCGTGCCGGGCTTCTCGGCGCAGCTGCAGCCGGCCTCGCAGGCCAATGCCACCTTGCCCCTGCAGTTGCCGCCGCTGACCATGAAATCCGCCGACCGCGACGCCGGTGCGTACTGGGAAGTCGTCCAGGTCGAGTCCGGGCAGACCCTGGGCCAGGTATTCGAGGACATGGGGGTGCCGTCGGCGACCCTGCACCGGATCCTGGACACCCCCGCCAACCGCGATGCGCTCACCCGCCTGCGCCCAGGCACCGAGCTGGGCTTCCGGCTGGACGCGGACCGGCAGCTGCGTGGCTTCCGCTTCGACCGCGGCCCGACCCAGCGGGTGGAGCTGGCCCTGGACGGGGACAAGATCCACGAGAAGGTGCTCGAGCGCGCCACCACCACCCGCCTGGCGGTGACCAGCGCCGAGATCGACAGCTCGCTGTACGCGGCCGGGCGCAAGGCCGGGCTCAGCCCCGCCGCCATCGCGGTGATGACCGACGAGATCTTCAAGTACGACATCGACTTCAAGGACGTGCAGCCGGGCGACCGCTTCAGCGCCGTGGTCGAGGAAACCTGGCGCGAGGGCGAGCGGATCGGCACCGGCAGGATCCTGGCAGCGACCTTCACCACCGGCAAGAAGACCCATACCGGCTTCCGCTTCGACCGCAACGGCAAGGCCGAGTACTTCACCGCCGACGGCCGGCCGCTGAAGAAGAGCTTCATCCGCATGCCGATCCCGTATGCACGACTGTCGTCAAAGTTCGGCTCGCGCCGGCATCCGGTGCTGGGCAGCATGCGCATGCACAAGGGCGTGGACTACGCCGCCGGCACCGGCACCCCGATCATGGCCGCCGGCGACGCCAGGGTGCAGTTCGTCGGCACCCAGCGCGGCTACGGCAACGTGGTGATCCTGGACCACGGCCGCGGCCACACCACCCTGTACGCGCACATGTCGCGCTTCGGCAAGCTGAAGAAGGGCCAGCAGGTCGGCCAGGGCACCGTGATCGGCTACGTCGGCTCCACCGGCCTGGCCACCGGGCCGCACCTGCATTACGAATTCCGTGTCAACGGCGTGCACCGCAACCCGCTGTCGGTGACCATGCCGCCAGCCGAGCCGCTCAGGGGCGCCGACCTGGTCGCGTTCAAGGCCGCCACCTCGCCAACCCTGGCGCGGATGGAGTCGATGGAGCAACTGATGTTCGCCCACGTCGACACCGCCAGGGCCAAGAAGCGGTAGGAGCCGGGTAAGGTCCATCGCCTTGGGCTAACCTGCGCGGATGTCCCGACTCTTCCTTGGCCTGATCTCCGGCACCAGCGCCGACGGCATCGACGCGGCGCTGGTGCAGTTCCCCGATGACTCCAGTGCTGGTGGATTGCGCCTGCGCGCAGCCTGCACCCGGCCATGGTCCAGCGACCTGCGCGAGCGCCTGGTCGCGATCGGCCAGGGTGGCGAACCGCAAACACTGGACGAACTGGGTCGCCTGGACGTGCAGGTCGCGCAGGCCTTCGCCGACGCGGCGCTGGCGCTGCTGGACGACGCCGGCGTCACCGCCGCGCAGGTGGTCGCAATCGGCTCGCACGGCCAGACCCTGCGCCATCGCCCGCACGCCGATGCACCCTTCACGATGCAGATTGGCGACGGCAGCGTGATCGCCGAACGCACCGGGATCGCCACCGTGGCCGACTTCCGCCGCCGCGATGTCGCCGCCGGTGGCCACGGCGCACCGCTGGTCCCGGCTTTCCACGCGGCCCTGCTACGGTGCGCCGATGAAGACCGCGCCGTGCTCAACCTGGGCGGGATCGGCAACTACACCCTGCTGCCGCGCCAGGGAACGGTGCGCGGCTTCGACACCGGCCCGGCCAACGCGCTGCTGGACGCCTGGTGCCTGCGTCATTCCGGCCACGCCTATGACGCCGACGGCACCTTCGCCGCCAGCGGCCGCCTCGATGCGGACCTGCTGGCGCGCCTGCTCGACGAACCGTGGTTCGCCCTGGCGCCGCCCAAGAGCACCGGCCGCGAACAGTTCCACCTGGACTGGCTGCAGGCGCGGCTGCGCGGCGGCGAGTCGCCGGCCGACGTGCAGGCCACCTTGCTGGAACTGACCGCCACCACGGTGGCCGACGCGCTGCAGGCACTGCAGCCCGATACCACACGGGTGATCGCCTGTGGCGGCGGGGTACGCAACCCGGTGCTGATGCGCGCCATCGCCGCGTGCCTGCCCGGCGTGGTGGTGGAATCCAGCGCCGCCCACGGCCTGGACCCGGACTTCGTCGAGGCCATGGCCTTCGCCTGGCTGGCGCGCGAAACCCTGGCCGGCCGTCCCGGCAACCTGCCGGCGGTCACCGGCGCGGCCGGCCCGCGCGTGCTGGGCGTGGTGCATCCGGCCCAGGACAGGTCTCCGCAATAGCGGACTGTGTAGAGCGGACTGTCAGTCCGCTGCTCTTCCCGCGGCCTTGCCGACTGACAGTCGGCGCTACCCGGGGACATCTGCAATCACGGAGCACGTGGCGGAGGCGTCCAACGCCTCCGCCACCTTGCCGCCGTTACAGCGCTTCGCCGCCGAACTTGTGGGTGTACTGCAGGAAGAACGAACGACCGCGGCTGTCGAACCACGAGGTGTCGTAGTACGGGTAGTTCGACCAGGTCGCATCGCGCGGCGGCATCTTGTCCAGCAGGTTGGTCACCGACAACGCAATGCGCTGGTGGCTGCCGATGTCGTAGCGCAGGCTGGCGTTGAAACGCCAGGTGGCCGGCGTCCAGGCATCGTTGTCGTAGTTGGCCACGCGCCCCAGGTAGTTGCTGAACAGGCTCGCGCCCCACACGCCCCGGTCCCATGCCACACCCAGGTTGCCCTTGGCCCGCGGCAGGGTGGTGGAGCTGTAGCCCACGCTCAGCATGTCCTCTTCCGGATCGCCCGGGTACTGCTGGCTGGTGTGGCTGTCGGTCCAGTTGTAGTTGGCGCTGAAGCGGTAGTTGCCGGCGTTGGCGGTCTGCAGCCGGTAGCTGGCGGCGACGTCGATGCCGGCGGTTTCCTCGTTGGCGATGTTGATCGGCCCGAAGTGCACGCTGGTGATGTCGCCGCTGCTGTCGCGGATCACGCGCGCGAGTGCGTCGACGCAGGTCGGCGAGGTGATGTCGACCGCCTGGCCGGTGTCGGTCACGCCCAGCCGGCAATTGGCCTCGTCGATGCGCAGCTGTTCGCGGCTCTGGGTCTGCACCTGGTTGGATACCCGGATCCGGTAGTAGTCCATCGACAGGTCGAGGTTGTCGATCGGCGACCAGACGAAACCTGCGGTGAAGGACTTGCTGGTCTCCACGTCCAGCTCCAGGTTGCCCCGGTAGACGTCGAAGGTACTGACGTCCCAGCTGCCATCGTCGTAGCAGTCGCCATCGCTGAAGCCCGGCTCGTCGGTCCGGCACTGGTAGTAGTCGGTGGCGTAGCGGGTGCGGTAGTAGTCGTTGCCGGCGAACAGGTAGTGCATGTCCGGGGCGCGGAAGCCGGTGCCGTAGGAACCACGCACCAGCAGCCGCTCCAGCGGACGCCACTCCAGGCCGGCGTTGTAGGTGAACTTGCCCGGGTTCTTGTTGCCATAGCTGTAGCGGTCGTAGCGGCCGGCCAGGCTGGCCTGCAGCGAGGACAGCAGCGGCACGCGCAGCTCACCAGCCGCGCCCCAGCGGTTGCGACTGCCATCGCCATCGCCGTAGCGCGGTCCGTAGTACGCATCGTCGGTCAGCGCCAGCGGGTCCGGGTTGATGCTGTAGGACTGGCGGCCGTACTCCAGCACGCCAGCGAAACCGACGTCGCCGGCCGGCATCGAGAACAGCGCCGGGGTGTCGACGGTGAAGTTGACGTTGTCGTTCTTGGCCACCGGGCGGAAGGTGGACATCGCGCCGATGGTGGCGAACTGCGCCGGGGTAATCGGCCGGAACATGCGCTCGTGGTCGGCGTCGTAGATCGCGTAGCCATCGGCGTCGTAGCCCAGCAGCGGGCCCAGGAACAGCTCGTTGGCGGCCGCGGCGCGGATGCGCGGCATGTCCACGTCGGCGCGGTACTCGGAGTGGTTGTAGGCCGCCTCCCAGTTCCAGTCCTGGGCGAAACTGCCCTTGAAGCCGGTGGTCACCGCCGCCGTCTTCTGGGTGGTCTTGTTCATGCGGTTGGTCAACCCGCCCACTTCCTCCGGCGAGAACTGCCGCGACCAGACCTCGTAGTGGCCGCTGGCCTGGTTGTAGAACATCTTCTCGCGGTAGTTGTCCGTGGAAAGCGGATCGTGGAACTCCCAGCCCATGTGGTCGCTGACCACGTCGTTGCCATTGGTGCCGGTGAGCAGCCGCACTTCCTGCCGGCCCAGCTGCACGTCGGCGAACCAGGACATGCCACCGTCGAAGTAGTACTCGAACGAACCATAGGCATTGACGCCGCGGCGGCCGTTGTCGATGGTGCGGTAGGCGATGGCGCGGTCGCTGCCGCAATAGGGCTCGCCGTACCTGTCCTCCGCCAGCGCCGTGGTTCCTTCGTTCAAACCCGACATCGCCGCGCAATCGTCGGCCGGCGCGATGTTGACGTCATCGTCCCAGTCGTAGATCTGCGAGATCAGGCGCGGCAGGCGCCGGCGCGAGGTCGGCGCGTCCAGGGTGGAGTTCTGGATCCCGCGCTCATAACCCCACAGCGGCTCCTTGCTCTGCAGTTCCAGGCCGACGATGCCGTTGAAGTTGCCTCGCTCGAACCCGGAGGTGAGCGTGATGTTGAACGACTCGCCGCCGCCACGGGTGGTATCGCCATAGCGCACGTCCACGATGGTGCCGTCGGTGGACTTCTTCAGGATGAAGTTGATGACGCCGGCCATCGCATCCGATCCGTAGACCGCCGAGGCGCTGCCGGTCAGCACTTCCACCCGGTCGATCATGCCCAGCGGGATATTGCCGATGTCGGTGAAGTTGCTGCGGCCGTTGAGCGGAAGCGGGAAGTCGGCGATGCGACGGCCATTGATCAGCACCAGGGTGTGGTTGGGGCCCAGGCCGCGCAGGTCGACCGCCTGCGCGCCCGGGGTGGACTGGGCGCCGGTGGTGTTCTGCTGGCCCTGCACGCTGCCGCTGTTCTGGCTCAGCGAGCGCAGCACCTCGGGCACGGAGGTGAAGCCGGCCGAGCGGATCTGCTCGGCATTGATCACCGTGATCGGCGCCGGCCCTTCGATCTGCGCACGCGGGATGCGCGAACCGGTGACCTGGACCGCATCGATGTTGGTGACCGGTTCGGACGTGGCCGAACCGCCGGTGGCGGCATCCTGCGGCGCCGGCGGAAGTGCGCCGGCTGCCTGGCCAAGGG
>JAGOWL010000175.1 GCA_018060215.1 Pseudoxanthomonas sp. | reverse complement strand
TTGGTGGAGCCAGGCGGGATCGAACCGCCGACCTCCTGCATGCCATGCAGGCGCTCTCCCAGCTGAGCTATGGCCCCACGAGCTGAGGAGCGGAATTGTAGGGGGGCATTCGGAATCGCGCAAGCCTCCCCCGTGAAATTTCTTGCAGCTGCGGTCGGCCCGGTTCAGTCCACCAGCGGCTGCAGCTGCGCATCCACGGCCACGCGCCCATCGAACACGAAGCAGCGGCCCTGGTAGCCCAGTCCCCCGACCTGTTCGAAGTAGCCCAGGATCCCGCCCTCCAGCTGCAGGACGTTGTCCATGCCGTCCTGGCGCATCCACAGCGCGGCCTTCTCGCAGCGGATGCCGCCGGTGCAGAAGCTCACCACGGTGGCATCGCGCAGCGCTTCGCGGTGAGGCTGCAGCGCAGCGGGCAGATCGGTGAAGCGCACGATCGGCAGGGTCAACGCGCCGGCGAACGTGCCGTGGCCCACTTCCTGTTCGTTGCGGGTGTCGAGCAGCACCACCGGCCGTCCCTGGTCATCACGCCCGCCCTGCTGCAGCCAGCGCGCCAGCGTGCGCGGCTGCACCGCCGGGGCGCGTTCGCCGGCCGCCAGCGGCGTGGCCTGCGGATGGCGGAAGCTGATGATCTCGTCCTTGAGCTTGACCTTGAGCCGGTCGAAGGGAATGCGGGCGCTGTGGCTGTACTTGGCCTGCAGCCCTTCAAACCCCGGTTGCGCGCGCAGTCCGTCGATCAGGCCGCGCACCGCGGCGTCCTCGCCGGCCAGGAACAGGTTGATGCCTTCGGGGGCGACCAGGAGGGTGCCCTTGAGCGCTGCGTCGGTGGCGGCCAGGCGCAGCTCGGCGGCCAGGCCCCCAGGATCGGCCAGGGGGGTGAAGTGGTAGGCGGCGACGTTGAGCATGGCGGCCATTGTAGGCGCCCGGCGTACTGGCGCGGCACGAGCAGTCGCCTGCCCCGCGCGGCCTGCTCCGCGCGCGCGGTCAACGCAGCAGCAGCCAGGGCAGCGCCAGGACCAGGGCGATGATGGCCACGATCAGGAGCAGGCGCGGCAGGACGAAATCCGGGCGCTGGCGCAGCTGTTCCAGGAAGGTCGGCTGGCCGTGGATGCGCAGGTGTTCGTGGGCCGACTGGCGTCGAGCCTGCTGGTAGTCGTCGAGCAGGCCGCGTGCACGCGGGTAATCTCCGGCATCGCGCAGCCACAGGGCCGGTGCGCCCAGGCCCCACAGGCCGGCGCGGGTCTCGTACCAGTCCAGCCCGTGTCCGGACAGCAGGGCGCGCACTTCCGCGGCCTCGTCCTCGGGCACGTTGCGCAGGTTGAACAGCAGCTTGGCCATGCGGCCATGATAGCCGGCGGTCGGGCCGTGGCCGGCATCGGTTACCCTTGCGGCCCCACCCCTGGATCGATGCCCACATGCGCCTGCTGCCCGCCCTGCCCGCCTTGCTGATGCTGTCGCTGCTGGCCGGCTGCATGGCCGACAGGGGTCTGACGCCGCAGGGCAGCATCGCCGAGCTGAAGCGGATCGACGACCGGGTCGGCACCGGCCCAGTCGCCAGCGCCGGCCACCAGGTCACCGTGCACTACACCGGCTGGCTCTATCAGGAGGATGCAGTCGGCAAGCGCGGGCAGCAATTCGACAGCTCCCGCCGACGCGGCGAGCCGTTCACCTTTCCGCTCGGCGCCGGCAAGGTGATCCGTGGCTGGGACGAGGGCGTGGCGGGAATGCGCGTCGGTGGCCAGCGCACCTTGCTGGTACCGGCCGAGCTGGGCTATGGCCGCAAGGGTGCCGGTACGGTGATCCCGGCCAATGCCTCGCTGGTCTTCGAGGTCGAACTGCTGGACGTGCAGCCGCGCTGAGCGGTCCGATGGCAGGCACATGCCCGCAGTTGCCTGGCCTGGCCGTGATCGGTGGCGGCCCGGCTGGACTGATGGCCGCCGAGGCCGCGCGTGCGGCCGGGGTGGAGGTGGACCTGTTCGAGGCCAAAGGTTCGGTCGGGCGCAAGTTCCTGATCGCCGGCAAGGGCGGGCTCAACCTCACCCATTCCGAACCGATGCCCGGGTTCGCCGCCCGTTATGGCGCGCCTGCCGGGGTGGTCGCCGACTGGCTGCAGGGTTTCGGTCCCGACGACCTGCGCCAGTGGGCGCGCGGACTGGGCGTGGAGACCTATGTGGGCAGTTCCGGCCGGGTGTTCCCGCTGGACCGCAAGGCCGCGCCACTGCTGCGCGGCTGGGTCCGGCGGTTGAAGGACCAGGGCGTGCGCTTCCATGTGCAGCATCGCTGGCTGGGCTGGGATGCCGATGGCGCGCTGCGCTTCGACACCCCGACCGGCGAGCAGCGGCTGCAGGCGCAGGCCTGCGTGCTGGGGCTGGGCGGCGGCAGCTGGCCGCAGCTGGGGTCCGATGGCGCCTGGGTGCCGGTGCTGGAGGCCGACGGCATCGATGTGGCCACGCTGCAGCCGGCCAACTGCGGCTTCGACATCGGCTGGAGTGAACACTTCGCCACGCGCCAGGCCGGCGCCCCGATCAAACCGGTGGTCGCGCACTGGCGCGATGCCGAAGGCATCGAACACAGCCTGCAGGGCGAATGCGTGGCCACCGCCACCGGCATCGAGGGCAGCCTGGTATACGCGTTGTCGGCCACGCTGCGCGAGGCGATCCACCGTGAAGGCAGCACCGTGCTGTGGCTGGACCTGGTACCCGGCCGCGAACTGGAGCGGCTGCAACGGGAACTGGGCAGGCCGCGCGGCGGCCGCAGCCTGAGCGAACACCTGCGCCGCCAGGCCGGCATCGACGGGGTCAAGGCGGCGCTGCTGCGCGAAATCCTGGACGCGACCGCCCTGGCCGACATGGACCAGGTCGCGGCCACGCTCAAGCGCCTGCCACTGCGCCTGCTGCGCGCCCGGCCGCTGGCCGAGGCCATCAGCAGCGCCGGCGGCGTGCGCCTGGAAGCGCTGGGCTCCGGACTGATGGCCAGCGCCGCGCCCGGCGTGTTCTGCGCCGGTGAAATGCTCGACTGGGAAGCACCGACCGGCGGCTACCTGCTCACAGCCTGCTTCGCCAGCGGGCTGCGTGCTGGCCGGGCAGCGGCGGCCTGGTTGTCAGCAACGGCCGCTGCCGTGCCACCCGGGGACACCAGCGCAGGCTGACCGGGCGCGGGCCGAGGTGTGCAGGCTGCGCGGTTGCGGGCTGACTCCAACTGGCCCGTTCAGCCCGGCGGCGACTGCAATGCGGCCCGCTGCTGGCGGCTGATGACGTCCGGAGCACGCAGCGGCTGGCCTTGTGCATCGAAGAACGGGGCACCGGCCCGTCGTCGCGACAGCCGCGCCCCGAGCACCGGCGCGGCGATGCGCACGATTGCCCCCAGCATGCGCAAACGCGAGCCACGCACCGGGGCCAGCGCAGAAGCCGCCTGCAGCGCGATGGCGCCGCGCGCGCCCAGCCGGGCCTGCAGTGCTCCGGGCGGCGTGTCTTCCAGGCAGGCCGTGGCCAGGCCGCAATAGAAGAACTTCGGGTTGCGGGTCAGGTTGGCCAACGGCGTGCGGCAGCAGTGGGCGTACCAGCGCAGCAGTCCGTTCGGACCCAGCGACATGCAGGCCAGGTGCTCCAGCCCGGCGGTGAAGCGCACCGCGTCCGGTGCCATCGCCGCGATGTCGCTGCCGCCGGCCGCATCCATGAGCCCGGGACGGCCGAGGAAACGGGCGAAGGCCTGACAGTCCCGGCAGTAGCAGCTGACCCGGGTCCAGGCGCGATCCAGGTCCACTTCACCCTGCACGCTTCCGCAGGCACAACGCAATGGCAGTTTCATGAGCGGTTCCCCGCGGGTTTCATTCCGGGTTGGCGACCCCGTGCGGCACATGCCCGGCGGCCACGTGCAGGCGGGCGCTGTCGATATTGTGCGCCGAGTCGTCGAAGAAGATGTCGGCGCCGAAGGCGGCCAGGAACGGCCCCTTGGCGCGCCCGCCCAGGAACAGCGCCTCGTCCAGGCGCACGCCCCACTCGCGCAGGGTGCGGATCACCCGCTCGTGCGCCGGGGCCGA
>JAGOWL010000174.1 GCA_018060215.1 Pseudoxanthomonas sp. | reverse complement strand
CCCTGCCGCAGCCGATGGGCGAAGAAGGCCCGCAGGGCCGACAGCAGGCGGGCGTTGCTGCGCGGCGAATAGCCCTGGCGGGTCCGCCAGGCCAGGTAGTCGAACAGGCCCGCGCGATCGGTCGCGGCCAGTCCGCCCCCGCGGCCGTCCCGCCAGCGGGCGAAGCCCTCCAGGTCGCGCCGGTAGCTGTCCAGCGTGGGCCGGGCCAGTCCGCTCTCGGCCCAGATCGCATCGAGGAAGGCGGCGATGTCGGCGGCATCCGCATCCGGGACCGGAGGCAGGGCGCTCGCCTGCTGGCGGCGTTCGGCGGGCGTGCGGGCAGTCATGCGGCAAGCTTAGGCGATGCGTCCCCGGTCTTGTGGGAGCGACGTGAGTCGCGAAGCGGGGCGTGGGACGCGATCGATGCTGCGAACCGATGTCTGCGGCGTCCTCCACAGCCCTGCTGTTCCAGCGACAGGGGCTGGGTCTTCGCGACTCACGTCGCTCCCGCAGGAGTCGAAGGGGCGTAGCCGGTATCCTGTCGCGATGCAATCCGCACCCGCCATCGAGAAACCCCGCACCCTGATCGGCTGGCGTCTGCTCGCCCTGCTCTACGACATCTGGCCGGTGCTGGCGATGTGGCTGGCCGTGGCCATCCCGTTCGTCCTGGTCGATGTGGTGATCAGCGGCGACGTCCGCCACAACATCGCGCCCTTCAGCCCGATGTGGTGGTTGCTGTGGGCCTGCTGCTGGGGCGTCGCCGGCCTGTATGCCACCTTCAGCTGGCTGCGCGGCGGACAGACGCTGGGCATGCGGCCATGGCGGCTGAAAGTGACCGCACTGGATGGCGGCGCGCCGTCACTCGCCACGCTGTGGCGCCGCTATGCGCTGGCGACGCTGTCCACGCTCGCGGGGGGCCTGGGCTTCTGGTGGGCGTGGCTGGACCGGGACCGTCTGACGTTCCACGACCGCTACAGCGGCACGCGCATGGTCCGGCTGCCGAAGCGCGCCTGACGCCGCCTCAGCGGCTGCGTCGCCGGAACAGCAGCCACGAAATGCCCAGCAGGGCGAATGGCGGGATCGCATAGGCGATGCGGTAGTCCAGCCGGAAGGCGCCCGCCAGGCGCACGAACATGGTCTGCAGCACCCAGAAGCCCACGGCGAACACGATGCCCAGGAACAGCCGCTTGCCCATGCCGCCGCTGCGCAGGCTGCCGAAGGCGAAGGGAATGGCGGCCAGGCACAGCGCCAGCACGTTGAGCGGATAGAACCAGCGCGCCCAGTACTGGTCCTCGTAGTCGCGCGCGTCCAGTCCGTTGCGCTTGCGGTAATCGATGTTCTGGCTCAGCTCGTGACTGGGCATGTTGCGCGCGCGCACCAGGCTGGACGACAGCACCGAAGCGTCCAGTTCGGATTCCCAGCGCTCGCCGAGCACCGTGGTCTGAGTGGCGGAGCGCTCGTTGAAGGTCGTGCGGCGGACGTTCTTCAGCAGCCAGTAGCCGTCCAGGTGTTCGGCGATGGCGGCGTGCGCGATGGAGGCCAGGCGGCCATCGTCCGCCAGTTCGTACATCCGCACGTCGCGCAGCTGCAGCGACACCTTGCCGCCCGGCTGCTCGCGCTCTTCGCCGCTCTGCGCGTAGAGGAACGTGTTGCCCTCGCGGGCCCACAACCCGGAATAGCGGTCCATCGCCACGTTGCCGGTGCGCACGCTCATCTTCAGTGTGTCGGCCTGGCGCTGGCCCCACGGGCCCAGCGTTTCGCCGCTGACCACCATCAGGCCGGTCAACAGCGCCAGCGCCGCCGCCACGGAAATGCTCAACCGCCGCCGCGACAGGCCCAGCGCACGCAGCGCGGTCAGTTCCGAGCTGGCCGCCAGCTGCCCCAGCCCCATCAGCGAGCCGATCACCGCCGCGGTGGGAAACATCGTGTAGGCACGGCGCGGCACCGTGTACAGCACCCAGGCCACGGCATGGCCGAAGGTGTAGTTGCCGGTGCCCAGGTCGCCGATCTCCCCGGACAGCGCCATCACCACGTCCAGGCCCACCAGCACCGCCCAGGCCAGGAGGACGGTGACCAGTACCACCTGGCCCACATAGGTGTCGTGCAGGCGTGGCATGAATCTCATGCGCGCCTCCGCGGTCGCGACGGCCGGCCGTCACGCAGATAGAACCAGATCGCCGCGGCCAGCAGCGGCAGGGTCAGCCACCACAGGCCCGCCAGTCCGGGCAGCTTGTCCTCGCTGAGCCACTGGGTGCCGTTGAACATCAGGCTGATGCCGACCAGATAGGCCAGGAAGCCCAGCATCACCCGCCCGTAACGGGTCTGGCGGGGCGAACTGCGCGACAGCGGCAGGGTCAGCAGCGCGAACGCCAGCGCCAGCAGCGGCGGGGTCAGGCGCGCGTGCAGCTGCGCGTTGGCGGCCGGACGCGCGTCGCCCAGCAGGTTCGAGGTGGGCTGCAGCGAGGGATCGTCCTTGTCCAGGGTGTCGGCGCGGTCCGGCAGGGCGACTTCATTGGCCTTGTAGCGGATCAGCCGGTAATCCAGGCCGGGGCCGTCCGGGCCCTCGACCCGGAAGCCGTCATCCAGCCTCAGGTAACGGTTGCGTTCGCCCTCGAAGAACATCTGCCCGGACTTCGCTGTCACCACGTCGATGCGGCCGTCCTTCGCCCGGTGCATGAACACCCTGCTCAGGCCGGTCCCGTCCGGCGACAGCCCGCTCACGTAGACCACCGCGCCGCTGGACAGCACGGTGAACTTGCCGGCGTCCAGGCCCGAGACCACCAGGCTGCGGTTGGCGTGTTCCAGCATGGTCTGCGCGGTGCGCAGCGCCCATGGGCCCAGCCACAGCGAGCACAGGCCGACAATGACCACCACCGGCACCACCAGCATCAGCAGCGGCCGCAGCAGGCGGCGCGGGCCGATGCCGGCCGCCGTCAGCACCGCCATCTCCGAATCCCGGTACAGGCGCGAGAACGCCAGCAGCAGCCCCAGCATCAGCGCCAGCGGGATGATGTAGGGCATGTAGTTGAGGAACTGCAGGCCCAGCTGGGACAGCAGCAGGCGGGCCGGCACCTTGCCGTCCGCCACGTCGCCCAGCAGGTCGGCCATCACGCCGCCCACGCTGACCATCAGCAGGATGATCAGGGTGGCCAGGAAACTCTGGGTGAATTCCCGGAACAGGTAGCGGTCCAGCTTCGGCATCAGGAGGGCTTGATCTACAATCTCGGGCTTGTGCGCCGCACCTGCGGCGGCGGTCTCTGCGGTCCGGGATGGCGCCAGCCACCTTTCATCCGGCCCGCGATTGTACGTAACTGAACCAGGAATCTGATCAATGACGCTGGAATTCACCCTGAACCGCGAAGCCCCCGCCCAGGCCGGCGTCGACTGCCTCGTGGTAGGCGCCTGGGCCGACAAGAGCCTCACGCCGGCCGCGCAGGCCGTGGATGCGGCCAGCGGCGGCAAGCTGTCGGCCCTGGTCCAGCGCGGCGATGTCGGCGGCAAGACGGGCAAGACCACCCTGCTGCACGACCTGCCGGGCGTCGCCGCCCCGCGCGTGCTGGTGGTGGGACTGGGCGAAACGGCCAAGTTCGGCGTGGCCCAGTACCTGAAGGCCGTCGGCGATGCGGCCCGCGCGCTGAAGACCGGCCCGGCGAAATCCGCGCTGTTCACCCTGTCCGAAGTGGACGTGAAGGACCGCGATGCCGCCTGGAAGATCCGCCAGGCTGTGATCGCCGCGGACCACGCCTGCTACCGCTACACCGCCACCCTGGGCAAGAAGAAGAACGACGACCCGGGCCTGGTCCGCTTCGACGTCAGCGGCGACGACGCCCAGGCGCTGGCGCAGGGCGTGGCCATCGCCGCGGGCGTGCAGACCACCCGTGAACTCGGCAACCTGCCGCCGAACATCTGCAACCCGGCGTATCTGGCCGAGCAGGCCCAGAAGCTGGCGGCCGAAACCGGCGCCGAGGCCGAGATCCTCGACGAGGCGCAGATGGAAGCGCTGGGCATGGGGTCGCTGCTGGCCGTGGCCCGCGGCTCGGCCAACCGCCCGCGCCTGATCGTGCTGAAGTGGAACGGGGGCGGCGACGCCA
>JAGOWL010000173.1 GCA_018060215.1 Pseudoxanthomonas sp. | reverse complement strand
TCCCCACCACCTTCCCCGCCTTCCGCATCCACAACGACGACGCCGGCTACCGCAGCGGCATCGAGCCGCTGTCGCTGGACCAGCTCTCGCCTGGCGAGGTGGTGATCAAGGTCGAGTGGTCTTCGGTCAACTACAAGGATGCGTTGGCCGGCACCGGCAAGGGCAGGATCCTGCGCAACTTCCCCCTGGTCGGCGGCATCGACGTGGCCGGCCACGTGACCGCCTCCACCGACCCGAAGTTCCGTGAGGGCGACCCGGTGCTGGTCACCGGCTGCGGCCTGTCCGAAACCCGCGACGGCGGCTATGCGGCCTACGCGCGCCTGCCTGCGCAGTGGGTGGTGGCCCTGCCGCGCGGCCTGGACCTGCGCCAGAGCATGATCCTGGGCACCGCCGGCTTCACCGCCGCCCTGGCCCTGTACCGGATGCGCGAAAACCGCCAGCACCCCGGGCTGGGTCCGCTGGCGGTCACCGGCGCCACCGGCGGGGTCGGTTCGCTGGCGGTGGCGATCTTCAGCAAGGCCGGTTACCAGGTGCATGCGGTCAGCGGCAAGCCGGAACAGGCGGACTACCTGAAATCGCTCGGTGCCAGCGAAGTCCTGGGCCGCGAGGCACTGGATGCGAAGCGCCCGCTGGAGTCGGCGCGCTTCGGCGGTGGCCTGGACAATGTCGGTGGCCCGATGCTGGTCAGCCTGCTGGCCCAGACCGTGCCCTACGGCAACGTCGCCGCCGCCGGCCTGGCCGCAACCCCCTCGCTGGATGCGCTGACGGTGATGCCCTTCATCCTGCGCGGGGTGTCACTGCTGGGGATCGGCTCGGGCGGCACGGCCCGCGATATCCGCGACGACATCTGGGCCCTGCTCGCCGACGCATGGAAGCCGGCCACGCTGGACGCGATCTGCACCCGCCAGGCCACGCTGCAGGAGCTGCCGGAGGTGTTCGACACCATGCTGGCCGGCCGATCGCACGGGCGCACGGTGGTGCGTCCGGGCTGAGGCGGCCAAGGCTTCCGGCCGCCGCGCCCAGCGTCTACACTCCGGCTCTGGGGAATCCACTGGAACCGAACATGGCACGCATCCTGATCGTGGACGACTCGCCGACCCAGCTCATCGGGATCCAGCGCATCGTCGAGAAGCTTGGCCACCAGACCCTGACCGCAGAGGACGGTGCCGCCGGGGTCGCGCTGGCCAAGGCCGAATTGCCCGACCTGATCCTGATGGACGTGGTCATGCCCAACCTCAACGGCTTCCAGGCCACCCGCCAGCTCAGCCGCGAGGGCAGCACGCGCGACATCCCGGTGGTCCTGGTCACCACCAAGGACCAGGACACCGACCGCATGTGGGGCATGCGCCAGGGCGCGCGCGCCTACCTGACCAAGCCCTTCGCCGAGGCCGACCTGACCGACGTGATCGGCCGCCTGCTCGGCAGCGAGCAGCAACCACCGCCGCTGCCGGCGGCCTGATCGCCCAGCCTCACTCGCCGAAGGCCCGGCCCAGGTCGCGATAGGCCTGGCGCTGGGCCTCGTCCACCGGTGCCGGTGCCTGCACTTCCAGTTCCACGATCTGGTCCCCTGCCGGTGTACCCGGCAGGCCGCGGCCACGCAGGCGCAACTTGCGCCCAGCATCGGAACCGGCCGGAATCTTCAGTTCCACCGGACCGCCCAGGGTCGGCACGCTGACCGCGGTGCCCAGCGCGGCCTGCCACGGCGGCAGCGGCAGGGTGTAGAGGATGTTGCGCCCGTCCACCTCGAACTGTGGATGGGCCTGGTATTCGATTTCCAGCAGCAGGTTGCCGCCGCCGTTGCCCTGCCCGGCCAGGCGGACCGCCTGGCCGGCGCGGATGCCCTTGGGCACCTTCACCTCCAGCTGGCGGCCGCCCAGGGTGATGCGCACGCTGTCGCCACGGTAGACCGCCTCCAGTGGCACCGCCAGACGTGCCCGGGTGTCGCCGCGCGGCTGCGGCCCGGCGCCGCCGGGCCGGCCACCGCCACGCTGGCGCGCGAACAGGCTCTCGAAGAAGTCGCTGAAGCCGCCATTGCCGCCGCCGCGGCCGCCCATGTCGCCGAACACCTCGTCGAAGTCGAAGCCGCCGCCCTCGAAGCCGCCCGGCGGTGGATGGAACTCCTGCCCGGGCCGGTAGCCGCGCGCACGCAACTGGTCGTAGGCGGCCCGCTTCTGCGGGTCGCGCAAGGCCTCGTAGGCCTCGCCGACCGCCTTGAAGCGCTCCTCGGCGTCGGACTCCTTGCTCACGTCCGGGTGGTACTTGCGGGCCAGCCGCCGGTACGCCGACTTGATCTCGGCCTCGCCGGCACTGGGCTCGACGCCCAGGATCGCGTAGTAGTCCTTGAATTCCATGCCTTCACCACTGCCCAAGCGCGCATCAGGGTACTGCACCACGGTCACGCCGCGGTAGCGCCGCTGCGGCTAGACTGCGTCCATCCCCCGGCGACGCCGGCTTTCCCAGCGAGACCCCCCCATGACCATCCAGATCGGCGACCGCATCCCCGAAGTCGTGCTCAAGCGCATCGGCCAGGGGGTGGAAAACGTGGACACCCCGTCCCTGTTCGAGGCGCGCAAGGTGGTGTTGTTCGCCGTACCCGGCGCCTTCACCCCGACCTGCTCGGAAAAGCACCTGCCCGGCTACATCGACCGCTTCGACCAGTTCCGGGGCAGGGGCATCGAGGTGGTGTGCATGGCGGTCAACGATCCGTTCGTGATGCAGGCCTGGGGCAAGGCCTCGGGCGTGCCTGACGGTCTGCAGATGGTCTCCGACGGCAATGCCGACCTGACCCGCGCGCTGGGCCTGGAGATGGATGCCAGCGGTTACGGCATGGGCGTGCGCGCCAAGCGCTTCGCCCTGTACGCCGAGAACGGGGTGGTCAGGCAGTTGTTCGTCGAGGCCCCGGGCGAGTTCCGGGTGTCAGCGGCCGACTACGTGCTCGAGCACCTGGGCTGAGGGTTCGCCCACCCCGGTCACGCGGAAGCGCAGCTGCGCCCAGGCGCCACTGTCGGCCAGTGCGGTCAGGGTGTGCTCGCCGCGCCCGGCGCGGGCGTAGTCGTATTCAAACCCGCCCGACCCCAGGGTGCGTGCGATCGGGCGACCGTCCAGCAGCCAGTGCACCGGCTGCCGCGTGCCCAGCGCCCGCACCGGCAGGCGCAGGCCGCGTTGGCTGCCCGGTGGCGGCGCCAGGCTGGAACGGTCGATGATGCCCTCGATCCGCAGCGCCTGGACCCCCTCGCGACCGTCCGGGGCGCAGTCCGGCGCCAGCGGTGGCAGTTGCGAGGCCTGGCGCCAGGCGGCCGGCAGCCACGGCGACAGCAGCGCTGGCCAGCGCGCGATTTCCGCCTCGCGCGCCGGGTGTGGCTGCGTGCAATCGGCCGACAGGCGCAGGCCGGTTTCGACGTCGACCTGGAAGCGCTCGCGGCCGCTGCTCCACAGCCGCGCATCGCGCTCGGCCAGGGTCGGCGGCATCACCCCGTCCAGGCGCCAGGCGCGCAGGCGCTGCTGGCACAGCGCCTGAGGCGTGTCGGCCGCGGCCAGGCCCAGCGGCCAGCAGGCATCGGCCTGCTCCACCGTGCCCGGGCGCGGCAGCGGGTCGGCATCGCCCGGGGTGCGTGGCAGGCTGTCGATGGTCTCCAGCAGCAGTGGCAAGGCGGTGATGGCGCCGTACTGGCCCGGCAACGGGGTGCCATCCGGGCGCCCGACCCAGACCCCGACCGTGTAGCGGCGGGTGCCGCCGATCGCCCAGGCGTCGCGGAATCCGTAGCTGGTGCCGGTCTTCCAGGCCACCGGCGGACGGGCGCTGGTGTCGAACACCGCCTGGGCCTGGCCGGGGCGTGGGTTGGACTGAAGGATTTCGCGCACGATCCAGGCCGCCCCGGGGGACAGCAACCGGCGCTCGAGCAAGGGCTCGCCGGGCGTGTAGCGCACCTGCGCAGCCAGGCCACCACGCTGCAGGGCGGTGTAGGCACCGACCAGGTCCTCCAGGCGCACCCCGGTGCCACCCAGGACCAGGGCCAGGCTGGGCCGGCTGCCGCGTGGAAACCGCAGCGGCAGGCCGGCGTGGTCCAGGCGGGCGGCGAAC
>JAGOWL010000172.1 GCA_018060215.1 Pseudoxanthomonas sp. | reverse complement strand
GTGCGGGGATCGGGCGCAAGCAGGCCATGGATGGCCTGCGCTCGCCTGTTGGAGCCAGGGACGGCGGAATCAGGCGATGCGCACGATCCCCGCACTGCCGCGGCTCCCCCCGAAGCCAGCGGACTCCGGCGCTTTTCGACCCAGCCGGATCCGGCATCAATCACCTGGGTGAAGAACCAATAAAAGGCGGGCAGCGTTTCTGCTGCCCGCCTTGCGTCCGCGCAACGCGAACGGATCCTCAGGACTCGTAGGCCGACTCGCCGTGGGAGCTGATGTCCAGGCCGATGCGCTCGGACTCCTCGTCCACGCGCAGGCCGAATACCAGCCTGGCCACCAGGAAGCCCACCACCGAGACCACGCCGATCCAGACGATGGTCAGGCCCACGCCCAGGGCCTGGGTCGCGACCTGGCTGGCCATGTTGAAGTCCTCGCCGCCCTGGCCACCGAGCGCCGGCGAGAAGAACACGCCGGTCAACAGCGCGCCGACGATGCCGCCGACCGCGTGCACGCCGAACACGTCCAGGCTGTCATCGGCACCGAGCAGCCTCTTCAGCCCGTTGACGCCCCACACGCAGACCACGCCGGCGGCGAAGCCAATCGCGACGGCACCGAACGGACCGACCAGGCCGGCCGCCGGGGTGATGCCGACCAGGCCGGCGACCATGCCCGAGGCCACGCCCAGCGCCGAGGACTTGCCCTTGACGATCTTCTCGGTCAGCGCCCAGCCCAGCACCGCCGCGGCGGTGGCCACGAGGGTGTTGAGGAAGGCCAGCGCGGCGCCTGCGGTCGCCTCCAGGTTGGAGCCGGCGTTGAAGCCGAACCAGCCCACCCACAGCAGCGAGGCACCGACGAAGGTCAGGGTCACGTTGTGCGGCTTGAGCGCGGTCTGGCCATAGCCCAGGCGCTTTCCGATGAAGTACGCGCCGACCAGGCCGGCTACGCCAGCGTTGATGTGCACCACGGTGCCGCCGGCGAAGTCCAGCGCGCCCTTCTCGAACAGGAAGCCGCCGGTGGCCCACACCATGTGCGCGATCGGCAGGTAGCCGAAGGTGAACCAGATCACCGCGAACAGCAGCACGGCGGCCAGCTTGGCCCGTTCGGCGAAGGCACCGACGATCAGCGCGCCGGTGATGCCGGCGAAGGTGGCCTGGAAGCCGAGGAACACGTATTCCGGCAGCGCCACGCCCTCGGTGAAGGTGGCCGCCAGGGTGTCGATGGTGACGCCCTTGAGGAACAGCTTGTCGAAGTTGCCGATCCAGGCGCCTTCGCCGGAGAACGCCAGGCTGTAGCCGTAGACGATCCACAGCACCACCATCAGCGAGAACACCACCGCGACCTGGACCAGCACCGACAGCACGTTCTTGGATCGGACCATGCCGCCATAGAACAGGGCCAGGCCCGGCACCACCATCAGCAGCACCAGCAGGGTCGAGGTCAGCATCCAGGCCACGTCCCCCTTCTCCACCACCGGGTCGGCGGCAGCGGGTTTCTCGGCCACCGCCTCGGCGGCGTCCACGGCGGCGGCAACCGGTTCGGCCACGGCTTCGGCCGCTGTCGTGCTTGCAAGCGGTACCTCGGATGTCACGGGTGCCGCGGCCTCCTGCGCCTGCGCGGCAGCGGCGGTGACCGCCATCATCGACACGAGCGCGCACAGGCACAGGGCATGGAGCCGGGTCTTCCACCCGGCCAGCAATCGCAGGTTCATGTTTATCTCCGTGTGGGGGAGGAAGTCAGAGCGCATCGACGCCGATTTCACCGGTGCGGATGCGGATCACGTGTTCGACCGCGGTAACGAAGATCTTTCCGTCGCCGATCTTGCCGGTGCCGGCCGATTGCTGGATCGCCTCCAGCACCGCGTCCAGGCGCTCGTCGGCCACCACGGTTTCGATCTTGATCTTGGGCAGGAAGTCGACCACGTACTCGGCGCCGCGATACAGCTCGGTGTGGCCCTTCTGCCGACCGAAGCCCTTGACCTCGGTCACGGTGATGCCGGAGACGCCCGCCTGGGCGAGGGCTTCGCGCACCTCGTCCAGCTTGAACGGCCGGATGATGGCGGTGATCAGTTTCATGCAGTGCTCCTCATGGTGGGTGCGGACGACGCCGCCTCAGAACGACTTCGACAGCGACAGCACGAAGGCATCGTCCGATCCGGACAGGTCGTTGTCCTGGTAGGCCACGCCGATGCCGAATCCGCTTTCGAAGGACTTGTCGACGCCCAGCTTCCAGAACGTGTAGTCCGCATCGGGCACGCCCTTGACCCATTGCTTGCCCCAGCCCAGCGTGCCCTTCCAGCCGGGTGCGAACTCCCAGCCGGCGCCCAGGTCCAGGTTGGTGCTGCCGTCCGAATCGGGGATGCCGAACAGGTCGGTGGTGGCGTACCAGTACCTGGCGCTGAGGAACTTCCAGCTCAGGCCGAAGTAGAGCTCGAGCGTGTCGGGGTCGTTGAATCCGGCCGGATAGTCGCCGGGATACCCGTAGTAGTTCAGCCCGACGTCATAGCCGAATTCGCTCTGGCCGAACTTGCCGCCGTAGCCGGCGAACACGTCCAGCTCGACCTGGCTGGAGACATCGGGATCGGCGTCGGACAGCCAGCTGATGCTGCTGCCCCAGCCGCCGACATAGAACCCGCTGTCGTGGGTCCAGGTAATGCCGCCCTGCAGGGCGGGCTTTTCACTGGTCTGGGTGACACCGCGGAACAGGTAGTCGCTGACCACGGCGACCGAACCTGAAACTTCGGCGGATGCGGAACCGGCGGTGAGCAGCCCGGCGGACAACACGGTTGCAACTGCGATCTTTCGAAACGTCATGACAGGCTCCTGTTCCGTTGATGGACTGGCCCCTCCCTGTCTTGCGTACGTTCTACATCGTCCCGGTGGCGCATCCCCATGCACCGCCGGCGGACGCCAGGCACCCTGCCTGCCGCCCCGGTCCTGCTCCGGTGTCGTCGTTGGTTCCGTCGTCGCGCCTGTGCTCCTGCTGTTGTTGCCGGAAGGTGCGGCCCGGCGTGGGGGAGGGCCGCGGCACCCGGCGGTTGCCCGCCGGGTGGTGTTGCTGGAATCAGACGCCGTAGTACAGCTGGTACTCCAGCGGATGGGTGGCGGCGCGGAACTTGGTGACTTCCTGCATCTTCAGCGCGATGTAGCCGTCGATGAAGTCATCGCTCATCACGCCACCGGCCTTGAGGAACTCGCGGTCCGCATCCAGCGCTTCCAGCGCCTGGTCCAGGCTCGAGCACACCTGCGGGATCAGCTTCTCTTCTTCCGGCGGCAGGTCGTACAGGTCCTTGTCGCTGGGCGCGCCCGGATCGATCTGGTTACGGATGCCGTCCAGGCCGGCCATCATCAGCGCGGTGAAGGTCAGGTAGCCGGACTGCAGCGGATCGGGGAAGCGGATCTCGATGCGGCGCGCCTTGGGGCTGGACACCCACGGGATGCGGCACGAGGCCGAACGGTTGCGCGCCGAGTAGGCCAGCATCACCGGCGCCTCGAAGCCCGGCACCAGGCGCTTGTAGCTGTTGGTGCCGGAGTTGGCGAAGGCGTTGATCGCGCGGGCGTGCTTGAAGATGCCGCCGATGTACCACAGCGCCATCTGCGACAGGCCACCGTAGCCGTCGCCGGAGAACAGGTTCTTGCCGTCCTTGGCCAGCGACTGGTGCACGTGCATGCCGCTGCCGTTGTCGCCGACGATCGGCTTGGGCATGAAGGTGGCGGTCTTGCCGTTGCGGTGGGCGACGTTCTTGATGATGTACTTGGTGGTCAGCAGCTCGTCGGCCTTCTTCACCAGGGTGTTGAACTTGGTGCCGATCTCGCACTGGCCGGCATTGGCCACTTCGTGGTGGTGGACCTCGACCTCGATCCCGGCCGCTTCCAGTTCCTTGCACATCTCCGAGCGGATGTCGTGCAACGAGTCGGTCGGGGCCACCGGGAAGTAGCCGCCCTTCACGCCGGGACGGTAGCCGGTGTTGCCGCTGTCGTACTTGGTGCCGCTGTTCCAGGCACCCTCTTCGGAGTCGATCTTGAAGAAGGTGTGGCCCATGTCGTTGGCGTAGCGCACCGCGTCGAAGATGAAGAACTCCGGCTCCGGGCCGAAGAACGCCGC
>JAGOWL010000007.1 GCA_018060215.1 Pseudoxanthomonas sp. | reverse complement strand
CTGGAACGTGCGCGCAGCGATGCGCTGCGCTCCCTGGGCCAGGGGCAGCGGGAGTTGCAGCAGTCCGGGCAGGTGTTTGCGGTGCACTCGATGCGGATGGACTTCCTGCGCCCGGCGCGGCTGGACGATCTGCTCGAGGTCAGCGCCCAGGTCTCCCGCCTGGGCCGGGCCAGCCTGGTCTTCACCCAGCGCGTGCTGCGCGGGGAGGAGGTGCTGCTGGAGGCGGAGGTGAAGGCGGCCTGCCTGCGTGCGGCCGATTTCCGCCCCTGCCCGATGGATCCGGCGCTGTACCAGGAACTCCATCGCCTGCTGGCCGGTCCGACCCCATGACGCGGCCCGGCGCGTTGTAACCCAGGCGTCATCCCCAACCCCGCCGTGCGCCGCCCGCGCCGGCGCCCCCTTACCCCCAAGTACACGCAAGGATCGAGGCAGCTGATGATCGGAACGTTCCTGGCCCTGGCGGCCACCGTGGTGCAGGCGCTGCCCGAAGAGGTGGGCGCGGCCGCCACCCAGGCCGCGGCCGGCGCCGCGCACGGCGGCATCAACTACCTGGACCTGATGCTGCGCGCCAGCCTGCCGGTCAAGCTGATCGTGCTGCTGCTGCTGGCCGGCTCGTTGATCAGCTGGGTGATCATTTTCCGCAAGCTGCGCAGCTTCAAGGACGCCGACCGCGAGGCCGACGAGTTCGAGGGCCGGTTCTGGTCCGGCGCCGAGCTGGGCAAGCTGTACGCGGCGGCCACCGACCGCAACCGGGTGGTGACCGGACTGGAGGCGATCTTCGAGGCCGGCTTCCGCGAGTTCAACCGCCTGCGCGAGCGCCGCATCGATGGCCGCGCCCAGCTCGAAGGCGCCCAGCGCGCCATGCGCGTGGCCTATACCCGCGAGGTGGGGCAGCTGGAGCGCAACCTGGAACTGCTGGCCAACATCGGCTCCACCGCGCCCTACGTGGGCCTGGTGGGCACGGTGTTCGGGATCATGGTGACCATGCACGACATGGTCAGCCAGGGCGCCCAGGTGGGCATCGCCGCGGTGGCGCCGGGCATTTCCGAGGCGCTGTTCGCCACCGCCATCGGCCTGTTCGTGGCGATCCCGGCGGTGTGGGCATTCAACCGCTACACCACCCGGGTCGATCGCCTGGCCCTGCGTTACGAGAGTTTTTCCGACGAGTTCAGCTCGATCCTGCAGCGCCAGGCCGGTGCGGTGGAATGAGGCCTGACCGACCCGCCGGGAGCCGCCGATGAGCATGATGACCCGCCACAAGCGCCGCAAGCTCAAGTCCGAGATCAACGTGGTGCCCTACATCGACGTGATGCTGGTGCTGCTGATCATCTTCATGGTGACCGCGCCGCTGCTGAGCCTGAGCGTGGATGTGGACCTGCCCAAGTCCCAGGCGCGGGCGGTGGACAGCCGCAAGGACCCGGTGATCGTGACCGTGGATGCCGAAGGGCGTTATTTCCTGACCGTGCAGGGCGGCAAGGCCGAGCCGCTCGGCGGCGAGGAGCTGGGCGCGCGCCTGGCCGCCTTCGCCGCGCAGAATCCGGACGTGCCGGTGTTCGTGGCTGCCCCGGGCACGGTGGAGTACCAGAAGGTGATGGACACCATGGCCCTGGTGCAGGCCGCCGGGGTGCCGAAAGTGAGCCTGATGAGCCAGCCCGGTGGCAATGCACGCTGACGCCTTCTACCGCAATCCGCAGGACCGCGAGGGCGGCCTGGCCGGCCCGCTGGGCCTGGCGGTGGCCTTGCACCTGCTGGTGGCGCTGCTGTTCTGGGCGGCGTGGCTGTGGTCGCCGCAGCGCCAGGTGGAGGCGGCCGCCGGCACCCCGGCGATCGAGGCCTCGCTGGAAATGTCGGCCTCGGACCTGGCCGCGGCCCTGCGCCGCGCCGAGCAGGCGCCCAGGCCCGAACCGCTGCCCGAGCCGGTGGCCGAACCGGCGCCGGAGGAGACGGTACCGCCACCGCAGCCGCTGCCCGAGCCGCGCCCGCAGGACGCGGCGGTGGCCCCGCAGCCGCAGGCCCAGGATTTCATCCCCAAGCCGGACACAGTGGACCAGGACGAGGCCCGCCGCGACGCCATCGCGCAGGAAAAAGCCGATCGCGAGCAGGAAGAGCGTCGCCGCCAGCAGCAGGTGGACCTGACCGAGCAGCGCGAGAAGCAGAAGGCGGCCGAAAACCAGCGCCGGCTGGCCGAGCAGGCCAGGGCCGAGGAAGACAAGCAGCAGAAGCTGGCCGAACTGCGCAAGCAGCGCGAGCAAGCCGCCCGCCAGGCCGACCTGGCCGAGCAGAAGCTGCGCCAGTTGGAGCAGGCCCGGCAGCGCCAGGCCGCGCCGGCGGCGACCGCGCCGGCTGCGGCGGCGGCCAGCGCCGGGACCGGCGGGCAGGGCGGCAACAGCCAGGAGCTGACGGCCAAATACGCCGCCGCGATCCAGCAGGCGGTGCTGGGCCAGTGGATCCGCCCGGACACGGTGCCGCTGGGGCAGCGCTGCCGGGTGTCGATCCGGCAGATCCCCGGCGGCGAGGTGATCGACGTGGAGGTGCAGCCGGGTTGTCCGTTCGACGAGGCCGGCCGGCGCTCGCTGGAGGCGGCGGTGCTGCGCGCCAAGCCGCTGCCCTACCGCGGTTTCGAATCGGTGTTCCAGCGCAACCTGACCTTGAATTTCGAGGCCCAGGATCGCTGACCGCCCCCGCGGCCTGGAGCCGGCAGCGGTCGGGCCGCTCTTTCGTTCATGATTGCGGCAATGTTCACCCGCCTGCCGCCTTCCCCTGCCATCCTCTTGGGTCTTGCACCCGCAACCGGACCCCACGCCCTGCCCATGAAGACCCCCCAGCGCTGGTTCGCCCTGCTCGCCTTCCTCCTGCTGCCGTTCGCGGCCCTGGCCCAGCAGGGCCTGGAGATCGACATCGTCGGCGGCAACGCCTCGGCCCTGCCGATCACCGTGGTCCCGATCCCCTACCAGGGCAGCGGCACCCCGCCGGAAGCCGACGTCTCCAAGGTGGTGCGCGACGACCTGGCCCGCTCGGGCGTGTTCCGGCCGTTGCCGGACAAACAGATCGTGCAGCGCCCGACCCGTGGCACCGACATCGACTACGCCACCTGGAAGCAGCTGCGCCAGGACTACATCGTGGTCGGCCGCACCCTGGACGCCGGTGATGGCGGCTACCGGATCGAGTACGAACTGTTTGACGTGGCCCGCGGCGAGCGCCTGCTGGGCCAGGCCATCAGCGTGCGCCCCAACGCCACCCGCGATGCGGCCCACCAGATGGCCGACGCCATCTACGAGAAGATCACCGGGGTGCGCGGCGCGTTCTGGACCCGGGTGGCCTATGTCACCGCCAGTGGCAAGGGCAAGGACATGCGCTTTGCCCTGAACGTGGCCGATGCCGACGGCTGGAACCCGCAGGTGGTGGTGCGGTCGGCCGAGCCGCTGCTGTCGCCGGCCTGGAGCCCGGACGGGCGCAAGCTGGCCTACGTGAGCTTCGAGCGCGGCAACTCGGCCATCTACATCCAGGACATCGCCAGCGGCGCGCGTGACCTGGTGTCCAGCTTCCGCGGCATCAATGGCGCCCCGGCCTTTTCTCCGGACGGGCGCAGGCTGGCCCTGTCGCTGTCGCGCAGCGGCAACCCGGAGATCTACGTGATGGACCTGGGCAGCAAGCAGTTGACCCAGGTCACCAACCACTTCGGCATCGACACCGAGCCGACCTGGAGCGCGGACGGTTCGAAGATCTACTTCACCTCCGACCGCGGTGGCCGTCCGCAGATCTACCAGGTGGCCGCCGGCGGCGGTTCGCCCAGCCGGGTGACCTTCCAGGGCAACTACAACGCCACCGCCTCGGTGTCCTACGACGACAAGAAGATCGCCGTGGCCCAGGGCGCCGGCAACACCTACCGGATCGCGATCATGGACTCCAGCCTGGGTTCGCCGCGCTGGAACACGGTGTCCACCGGCAACCTGGACGAGTCGCCCAGCTTCGCCCCCAACGCCGGCATGCTGCTGTACGCCGCGCGCGAGGGCGGGCGCGGGGTGCTGTACGCGGTCTCGGCCGACGGCCGGGTGCGCCAGCGGCTGGTGCTGGCCGACGGCGACGTGCGCGAACCGGCCTGGTCGCCCTACCGCATCGCCCGCTAGGCAACCGGGTTAAGATGGCGTGGTTGCGCCCGCCTGACCTTTTCCACCCTCCGAGCCTCGTCAAGGAACGAACATGAACACCTCCACCCGCGTTCTCATGGTTTCGCTGCTGTCGGTCGCCGTGCTGGCCGGCTGCTCGTCCAACAAGACCAAGTCCGCCAGCGTCGCCGAAGTCGCCCCGCCGGCCGACACCACCACCCCGGCCTACACCGGCACCGCCGGCGCCTACGGTCCGGAAGACCTGGAAAAGGACGCCTGCCTGCGTCAGCGCGTGATCCAGTTCGATTTCGACCAGTACACCGTCAAGCCGGAGTACCAGGCGGTGATCAACTGCCACGCCAAGTACCTGCGTGACCGTCCGTCCTCGCGCCAGACCCTGGAAGGCCACACCGACGAGCGCGGCAGCCGCGAGTACAACATGGGCCTGGGCGAGCGTCGCGGCAACGCGGTGTATTCGGCCCTGCAGGCCGCCGGTGCCAACTCCAGCCAGCTGACCGTGGTCAGCTACGGCGAAGAGCGCCCGCTGTGCACCGAGTCCAGCGAGTCGTGCTGGGCGCAGAACCGCCGCGTCGAAATCGTCTACAGCGCGCGCTGATCGATGCTGGCCAGGCTTGCAATGCCGGTACTGGTCGTGGCGGCCCTGGTGGCCGCCACGCCCGCCCATGCCCAGCGGGTGAGCCTGGCCGACCGGGTGGCCCAGCTGGAGCTTCAGGCCAGCAACACCCAGGCCCAGCAGGACCTGCTCAACCAGATGGAGCAGTTGCGCACCGAGGTGCAGTCGCTGCGCCAGGCGCTGGAGCAGCTGCAGCACGAGAACCAGCAGCTGCAGCAACGCAACCGCGACCAGTACCTGGACCTGGACGGGCGCCTGAACCGCCTGGAGGGCGGGGTGCCGCCTGCGGTCCCGGCCGCGGCCACCGGTGCCACGCCGGCGGCCCGGCCCGCCGCCACTGCCGCGCGCACGGTCACCGCGCCGGCCACTGCCGATTCGCCACGGGTGCATGGCGATCCGGGCTCGCTGGCCCAGGTGGGCGATGAGCGCGCCGCCTACGACATCGCCTTCACCGCGCTCAAGGAAGGCCGCTACGACCAGTCGGCCGAACTGTTCCAGGCCTTCATCGACACCTGGCCGGCCGGGGTCTACGCGCCCAATGCGCTGTACTGGCTGGGCGAGAGCTATTACGCCACCCGCAACTACAAGCTGGCCGAACAGCAGTTCCAGGCCCTGGTGGGCCGCTACCCGACCCACGACAAGGCGTCCGGGGCGCTGCTGAAGCTGGGCCTGTCGCAGTTCGGAGGCGGGCAGGTGCGTGAAGCCCAGGCCACCCTGGAGCAGGTGATCGGCCGCTACCCCAACACCGATGCCGCGCGCATCGCCGGCGACCGCCTGCGTTCGATCCAGGTCGGCCAGCTGCGCTGAGCCGCGTGGCGCCTGCCATGGACAACGCCGCACCCCCCAACCGCCTGCGGTTGACCGAGATCTTCCTGTCGCTGCAGGGCGAGGCCGCCAGCGTCGGCTGGCCGACCGTGTTCGTGCGCCTGACCGGCTGCCCGCTGCGCTGCCAGTACTGCGATACCGCCTACGCCTTCCATGGCGGGCAGTGGTGGGAAATCGAGGACATCCTGGCCGAGGTGGCGCGCCTGGGCGTTCGCCACGTCTGCGTGACCGGTGGCGAGCCGCTGGCGCAGAAACGCTGCCTGGAGCTGTTGCGGCAGCTGTGCGACGCCGGCTACGAGGTGTCGCTGGAGACCTCCGGCGCGCTGGACATCGCCGGCGTCGACCCGCGGGTGTCGCGGGTGGTGGACCTGAAGACCCCCGGCTCGGCCGAGCAGGCGCGCAACCGGCTGGAGAACCTGCCGCTGCTGACCGCCCGTGACCAGGTCAAGTTCGTGCTGTGCGGGCGCGGCGACTACGAGTGGGCGCGCGCGATGGTGGCCGAGCATCGCCTGGCCGAGCGCTGCGAGGTGCTGTTCTCACCGAGCAAGACCGAGCTGGAGCCGCGCGAGCTGGCCGACTGGATCGTGGCCGACCGCTTGCCGGTACGGTTCCAGATGCAACTGCACAAGCTGCTGTGGAACGACGAACCGGGGCGTTGATCGGGCGGGTGCGGGTTTTGCGGCGGCGCACAAAATGACGGTAAGCTCGGGCTTCCTCCTCCCGGGCCGGCCCGCGCACCGATGAACGACCCCCGCTCGCTGGAATTCGCCACCCCGGACCTGCCCCTGCGCGAGGACGTGCGCCGGCTGGGGGCGCTGGTCGGGGAAATGCTGGTCGAACAGGTGTCGCCGGCGTTCCTGGCCGAGGTCGAGAAGGTGCGCACCACCGCCATCGCCCGGCGCCAGAACGGCGGTTCGATCGAAGCCCTGTCGGCGCTGCTGGACGGACTGGCGCCGGCCGATGCCGAAGCCCTGGTGCGTGCGTTTTCCACCTATTTCCAGGTGGTCAACATCGCCGAGCGGGTGCACCGCATCCGCCGCCGCCGCGACTACCAGCGTGCCGGCAGCGGCAAGCCACAGCCGGAGAGCCTGCACGACGCGCTGCACAGGCTGCGTGCGCAGGGCGTGGGCGCCGAGGAGCTGCTGCAGTGGCTCGAACGCATCGACATCGAGCCGGTGTTCACCGCCCACCCGACCGAGGCGGTGCGCCGGGTGCTGCTGGAGAAGGAACAGATCATGGTCGCCGCCCTGGTGGACGACCTGGACGGCGGCCGCACGCCGGGCGAGCGTGCCGCCGACCTGGCGCGCTTCCGCATGGCCCTGACCTCGGCCTGGCAGACCGCCGATTCCTCGCCGGTGCGCCCGGGGGTGGAGGACGAGCGCGAGCACGTGGGTTTCTACCTGACCGAGGTGCTGTACCGGGTGATGCCGGTGTTCTACGAGACCCTGGAGCATGCCCTGGGCGAGAGCTTCGGCATCGCCACCGAGTTGCCGCGGCTGCTGCGCTTTGGTACCTGGGTGGGCGGCGACATGGACGGCAATCCGAACGTGGACGCCGGCACCATCCGCGGCACCCTGGATGCGCAGCGCCGGGCGATCCTGGACAAATACCTGGCCGAGCTGCAGCAGCTGACCCGGATCCTGACCCAGACCAGCGGCCTGGTCGCGGTGAGTGCGGACGTGCTGGAACAGGTGGAGCGCTATCGCGCCCTGCTGCCGCAGGCGGCCGCGGCGATCCGTCCGCGCCACGCCGACATGCCGTACCGGCTGCTGATCGACCTGATGCGCGCGCGCCTGCTGGCCACCCGCGAGGACCGTCCGGAAGGCTACGCCTCGCCGGCCGGGTTCGGCGCCGACCTGGAGCGGGTGCAGCGCAGCCTGGAGGCCAACCGCGGCGTCCATGCCGGCTGGTTTTCGGTGCGGCGGCTGGGCTGGCGGCTGCGTACTTTCGGCTTCCACCTGGCGCGGCTGGACGTGCGCCAGGAATCGAGCGTGCATGCGCGCGCGGTGGCCGCCGCGCTGGAGGATGGCCAGTGGGAAGCGCGCGATGCGCTTGCCCAGGCCGCGGTGCTGGGGCCCTATGCCAGCGGCGCGGCGAGCCTGGCCCGCAGCGAGGAGGGCGGCAATCCGCGCCTGGACGCGGTGTTCCAGGCCCTGGGGGATGCGCGCCGCCGGCACGGACCCGACGCGCTGGGTGCCTACATCATCTCCATGGCCCGCAGCCGAGCCGACGTGCTGGCGGTGCTGGCGCTGGCCCGCCGTGGCGGGCTGCTGGAAGGCACCGGCGCGCAGGCGCACGTGCCGCTGGACATCGCCCCGCTGTTCGAGACCGTGGACGACCTGCACCACGGCCCGGACACCTTGCGCGACCTGTTTTCCGATCCGGTCTACCGCGCCCACCTGGCCGCGCGCGGCGACGTGCAGATGGTGATGCTGGGCTATTCGGACAGTGGCAAGGACGGCGGCATCGCCGCTTCGCGCTGGAGCCTGCAGCGCGCCCAGGTCGAGCTGATGGACGCAGCCGACGAACACGGCATCCGCCTGACCTTCTTCCACGGCCGCGGCGGTTCGCTCAGCCGTGGTGGCAGCAAGACCCCGCGCGCGGTGGATGCCTCGCCGCGTGGCAGCGTCCACGGCTGCCTGCGGGTGACCGAGCAGGGCGAGGCGATCCACCGCAAGTTCGGCATCCGCGCGCTGGCCTTGCGCGCGCTGGAGCAGACTGCCGGGGCGGTGCTGGTGTCGAGCATCCGCCCGCGCCCGGCCGAGCCGCGCGAGCTGCGCTGGCGCGAGGTGATGGCCACGGTGGCCGAAGCCAGCAGCCAGGCCTACCGGGGCCTGGTCGGTGCGCCGCGCTTCATGGACTACTTCCGCGGTGCCACCCCGATCGACGTGATCGAGCGCATGACCCTGGGCTCGCGGCCTTCGCGGCGGCTGGGCCAGGACGCGGCGCTGTCCAACCTGCGGGCGATTCCGTGGGTGTTCGCATGGAGCCAGGCGCGGGCGGTGTTGCCGGGCTGGTATGGGGTCGGCAGTGGACTGAAGGCGGCGGTGGAACAGCACGGCGAGGAGGTGCTGCGCGAGATGGGCCGCGACTGGCCGTTCTTCAAGACCTTCCTGGACGATGTGTCGATGGTGCTGGCCAAGGGCGACATGGGCATCGCGGCGATGTTCTCGCGCCTGGCCGGCGAGGCGCTGCACGCGGATTTCTTCCCGCGGATCGAGGCCGAACACGCGCGGACGCGGGACTGGGTGCTGCGCCTGAACGGCAACGAGTGGCTGCTGCAGCACGACCAGCGCCTGGCCCTGTCGATCCGCCTGCGCAATCCCTACGTGGATCCGATCAGCGTGCTGCAGGCCGACCTGCTGGCCCGCTGGCGCGCCAGCGGGCGCGAGGACGAGGCCTTGCTGCGGGCGCTGGTGGCCAGCGTCAACGGTGTGTCCCAGGGTGTGCAGAACACCGGTTGACGGTTCGCTGGCACCCCGGGTGCAATGGTTGCATCAGTGCAGCCATTGCACTAAGCTGGGCGAGTGCCGACGATTGTCCGACTCCAGAATTCGACCGTCACCATGTATGCCGGCGACCACCCGCCGCCGCATTTCCACGTGCGCCTGAGCGACGGTCGCGAAGCACTGGTGATCATCGAATCCTTCGGCATCATTTCCAGTTCGCTCAAATCCGGCGAACTGGCCCCGGCCCTCGAATGGGCCACGGCCAACAAAGTCGCCCTCATTGCCAGATGGCAGGAGCTGAATCCATGAGCCAGCCGCAATTCCTGATCACCCGTGTCGACGCGATCGCGCCCTGCAGGCTCGCGCTGGCTTTTGCCGACGGTTTTTCCGGAGAGGTCGATCTGGCCGATGTCGTCCGAAGGCACCCGACATTGGCGCGTCTGCGCGACAAGAAGACCTTTGTCCGGGTCGCCCTGGACGAATGGAGGCGCGGCGTGGTTTTCGCCGATGATGACAACCTGGCCCTGGCCAGCGACAACCTGCGCGCGCTGGCTCTGGAACAGGCAGGCGAATACTCGCACCAGCAGGTTGTGGTCTGGATGCTGCGGCATCGTTTGTCGCTCGACGCCGCAGCCGGAGCGCTCGGCATCAGCCGACGCATGCTCGCTTACTACCGCAGTGGCGAGAAGCCGATCCCGAAAACCGTGGGCCTGGCGATGCTTGGCTGGGAGGCGCAGCAGAGCGGGTTCGACTACGAAGCCGCGGCGTGACCGGCATCCGGATCATCGGGGGTGTCGAAGGCAAAGAAAACGGGCCGCGAAAGCGGCCCGTTCTCCTGTGCGGCGATGGCGCCCGCGCCTACTTCAGCCTGGCGTCGGCGCGCAGCGCGGCGGCCTTGTCGGTCTTTTCCCAGGAGAAGGCGGTGGCGGTGTGCTTCTTGCCGGCGCCGTCGGTGTAGCCCACCTCGAACGGCTTGCGGCCGAAGTGGCCGTAGGCCGCGGTGTGCTGGTACACCGGATGGATCAGGTCGAGCATCTTCACGATGCCGTAGGGGCGCAGGTCGAAGTTCTTGCGGATCAGCTTCTCGATCTGCTCGTCGCTGATCTTGCCGGTGCCGAAGGTGGTGACCGAGATCGAGGTCGGCTCGGCCACGCCGATGGCGTAGGACACCTGCACCTCGCACTTGTCGGCCAGGCCGGCGGCGACGATGTTCTTGGCCACGTAGCGGGCGGCATAGGCGGCCGAACGGTCCACCTTGGACGGATCCTTGCCCGAGAACGCGCCGCCACCGTGGCGGGCCATGCCACCGTAGGTGTCGACGATGATCTTGCGCCCGGTCAGGCCGCAGTCGCCCACCGGGCCACCGATCACGAAGATCCCGGTCGGGTTGATGTGGATCTTCTTCTTCGGCAGCGCCTCCAGCCACTTCTTCGGCAGCACCGGCTTGAGCACGTGCTCGTACACGCCTTCCACCAGGTCCTTGTGCTTGATCCCCGGGTCGTGCTGGGTCGACAGCACCACCGCATCCAGGCCGATCACCTTGTGCTCGCTGTCATAGCGCAGGGTGACCTGGCTCTTGGCGTCCGGGCGCAGCCACGGCAGCGGCGAGTTCTTCTTCTTGCGCACCTTGGCCTGCTGCTCGACCAGGCGGTGGCTGTAGTAGATCGGCGCCGGCATGAATTCCGGGGCCTCGTTGCAGGCGTAGCCGAACATCAGGCCCTGGTCGCCGGCGCCCTGTTCCTCCGGCTTCTTGGCCTTCTTGTCGGTGCCGTCCACGCCGGCGGCGATGTCCGGCGACTGCTTGCCGAGCATGTTGATGATGGCGCAGGTGTGGCCATCGAAACCGACGTCGGAGTTGTCGTAGCCGATGTCGTTGATGACCTGGCGTGCCAGCGCCTCGATGTCCACCCAGGCGGTGGTGGTGACCTCGCCGGCGACGATCGCCGCGCCGGTCTTGACCAGGGTCTCGCAGGCCACGCGGGCGCGCTTGTCCTGGGCCAGGATGGCGTCGAGGACGGCATCGGACACCTGGTCGGCGATCTTGTCCGGGTGGCCTTCGGACACCGACTCGGAGGTGAAGAGGTAGCTGGACATCGCGGCTCCTGTGGAGGGATATATCCCTGTATGCGGATGAAAAGATGGCCGCGAATGATACACCCCTGCGCGGCCGGGTGCATTGTGCCTGCATCGGGGTTGCCGGCGGTTAAGCCGGGGCCTGCCGATCGCCGGGCGCAAGGCCGCGCGCGGCGGCCGATGAGGAGGCCACGTGTGGGTGGCTGCCGGCTGGCCGCGCAGGCCGCCGATCAGGGCGGTGCGCGATCGCGCGCCGGCGCCGGCGCCGTGTCCGGCAGCGGCTCGGCGGTGGCCGCGAAGATCACCGGGCTGCTGGCGAAGTACTCGGAGGACTCGAACCACAGCGCGACCACCTTGCGTTGCGGGTGCGGGTTTTCCAGGCGCGGCGCATACAGGAAATTGCTCGCCCCCAGCGAGTACTGTGGCCAGGCGATCCGCACCGAGGCGTCGTCGCCGGGGTTCTCGCCGAACGACCACACCTGGCGGCGGTGCAGGATCGGGATCCGCGCCCGGCTGCCGTCGGCGTAGCGCAGTCCCAGGTAGGCGTAGGCGCTGTCCGGATTCACCGGCAGGGGACAGCAGCCGGCGATCAGCAGGTGGATGGCCTGGATGTGCGGCAGCGGCGGGCGGACCGCGTGCGAACGGGCGGGCAAGGGCAGCGAGGGCTGTGGCGCGTCGGGCATGCGCAGGGCGACCACGCCGGTGATGTCGAAGTCGATGTCGAGCAGGCGCTGGCGCCCGGTGGGCACGGCAGTGAAGGTGCGCCGTCCTTCCTGGCTGACCAGGTCGAAGGCGTCCACGGGCCGGTTGATCGCCGCCGCCAGGTCGATCGGTACCTGGTCGGCGCGGGCCCCGGGTGTGGCGGTCGCGGCCAGTTCGACCACCGCCGGCGGCGAGGACGGGTCGGCCCGGGGCGGGCCCGGATCGGTGCGGCGCAGTTGCGCGCGCAAGGCCGGGTCGGTGGCCGCGGCGATGGCCGGGCCCACGGCCACCAGTTCGCCGGCAAGATGCGTCTGCTGGCGTGCCAGTTGGCCGGTGCCCCGGGTTTCCTCGGCCAAGGGCCACCAGAACCAGCGGCCGTGTTGCGAGCGTGCGAGCAGGCTGTGTCCATCGGTGGCGAAGGCCAGCTCGTTGAGGTAATCGCCGGCGGCCAGTTGCGCGATGAAGGGCGGCGATTCCCATTGCATGTCCTTCAGCCGGGTCAGCATCAGGCCGTTCTCGGCGCTGGTGGCCACCTGCCGCTGGTCCGGGCCCAGCGCCTGGGCCACGTCCAGGAAGCCGCCGGCCTGGGGCAGCAGGCGGCTGCCGCCCTGGCTGTCCACCCACAGGGCCTCGCCCTCGGTTCCGGTGCAGATCGTGAAGCCGTAGTGGTCGGCCAGCGGCCACAGCCGCGAGTACATGCCGAACCGCTGCGGTTGCGAGCCCAGCACGTCCCCGCTGGCCAGCCGCTTTTGCACCAGTCGCGGCTTGTCCGGCTCGCGCCCGTACAGGATCACCGTCAGCAGCGCGCCATCGTTGGAGACGGCGGCATCGAACACCGGGGTCTGGGCGCCGGGTCCGCGGGTCTGGCCGGTGGCATCCGCGTCGGGTCCGGCGGCGGCCAGCTCCGGGTCGAACCGGGCCGGGGCGGCGATGGGCGCCAGGCTGGAGGCATCGCGCACCTGCACCTCGCTTTCGCGCCAATGGACCAGAAAACGGCTGTTGGGCGAGTAACGCAGGCCGGCCAGCGGACCGGGCAGCGGGATATCGCGGGCCAGCACGCGGCCGCTGTGCAGGTCCAGGCTCGAGGCCAGTTCCCGATAGTGGCCGTGCAGGTAGGTGCCGGTGGTCACCACCAGCAGGTTCGAATCCGGGCTGATGGCCACCCGCAGGGGCGAGTCGGCCAGTTCCAGGGGCCGGTGGCGCTCGCGGCCGCTGCGCCAGTCCAGCACGCGCAGTTCGCGCCCGCTGACGGTGACCAGGCTGAGGCCATCGGGAGTGAAGGCGGCCAGCGATACCGGCTGCGGATGGGCCAGTGCCGGCGCGGCATCCTTGCCGTCGTGGACATCGATGATGCGCACGATGGAATCGTCCACGGTGGCCACGTGGCGACCGTCGAAGTACAGGGTGTCGGAGGACTGTCCGGATGCGCGTCCGGGCAAGGGGCTGCGGTCAGGCCAGCGCCACAGGCGCAGTTCACCGTTGCGTTCGACGCTGGCGGCGAGATTGGCCGCCGGCTGGTAGGCGCCGGCGTTGCGCGGCAACAGGCTGCCGAAGTGGAACTGGCTGACCACCGGGCGCGCATGGGCGATGCGCGTGCCCAGGCCCAGGGAAGGGGTCGGCAGGTCGGCCAGGTGCCAGACCTGGGCGTCGTCCGGGGCCAGGGCGAACACCGTGCCGGTGGCGGCATCGGCCTGCAGGCGGGTCACGTCCAGCGGCCGCGTGGTGGGAAGCACGCCGCCCACCCCGGTGGCCGTGTCCCAGACGTGGATGTGGCCATGGCCGGCGGCCAGCAGCCACTGGCCATCGTGGCTGAAGGCCAACGCATCGAGCCGCGCCGGCAAGGCCGGCCGCATGTCACGCACGGCCAGGCTGACGGTGTCGAGCAGTTCGACGCGGCCACTGCGGTGGCCGAGCGCCAGCAGGCGGCCGCGTGGCTGGGCGGCCCAACGGCTCAGGCGGTCGGCGGCGTCCATCGGGTGCGAGTAGCGCGGCTGCAGGCTGCCCGGGTCCAGCAGTTCGATCCGGGTGGGGGTGGCGCGGGCGACGAAGCGGCCCGCATCGCCGACCATCCAGCTCCGGGACAGGCCGGGCGTGGAGATCCTGGGCCCGCGCGCGTGCCAGCCGTCGACCTGGAAGAACTGGGCCAGGCCGGTGCGGTCGCGCAGCACCGCATGGCTGCCGTCGGCGGCGAAGGTCGCATCGAGCAGGTCCGGGAACTGCCCGGCCGGCGGCAGCAGCACGTGCCCGTCGCTGGCATCGAGCAGCACGTTGTTGCGGCCATGCGGGATCAGGAACGCGTCCGGCGGTTCCAGGGTGGCACTCACCAGGTAGCGGCCGTCGGCGCTGAAGTGGATCCGGGTCGGTGGCAGGTTGTGGGCGCGGAAGCCGGCGTGTTCGGCGGTGGCGGTCTGCCAGAGGCGCTGGCCGTCGGCCACGCGGTACAGGCGGACCTGTTCGTCCAGGCCGATGGTTGCCACCAGCTGGCCGGTCGGGTCGATGTCCAGCGCACGGCCACCGGCACCGGTGGCGATGGAATCGATCAACTGCGGTCCAGTCTGCGCCAGCATGCCCAATCGCCGGCGTTCCAGCCCGGCACCGGCGCGGTCCTTGTGTGCCTCCCGCTCGGACAGGTTGGCCAGCAGCAAGGGCGAGGCGTCGAAACTGCGGCCCTCGCGCGCCAGCCGCAGGGCCGCATCGGCACGGGTGCCCCAGGACTGCTCGCGTGCCGCCGCGGCACTGGCGATGGCGCGTTCGCGCTGGACCAGGGCCACGCCCAGCCCGGTGGCCATGGCCAGCAGGCTGATCGACAGCGCGCCGACCACCAGCGGCTCACGCCGCGCCCAGCGCGCCAGCCGTTGCAGCGGGTTGAGGGCACGTGCGCGCACCTCACGGCCATCCAGGAACCGGCCCAGGTCGTCGACCAGGGCCTGGGCGCTGCTGTAGCGCCGGTCCGGGTCGCGCGCCAGGCAGGTGAGGCAGATCGCCTCCAGGTCCTTGGGGATGCCTGGGCGGTAGCGCCGCGGTCGCCGCACGCGGCCATTGAGGGCCAGCTCCAGGGTTTGCCGGGGGCTGTCGGCGAGGAACGGTGGCTGGCCGGTCAGCAGTTCGTACAGGATCGCGCCCATGCCGTAGATGTCGGTGGCCGTGCTCAAGCGGGCCCGCTGCGGCTGGATCTGCTCGGGCGCCATGTAGCTGGGCGTGCCGGAGACTTCCTCGGCGTCGATGGCCAGATGCGTGTCAATGCGCCGGGCCAGGCCGAAGTCGGCCACCTGCGGTTCGCCCTGGGCATCGATGAGCACGTTGCCCGGCTTCAGGTCCAGATGCAGCACGCCCAGCCGGTGGGCGTAGTGCAGGGCCTCGGCGATGGTGCGCATCAGCCGCGCGGCCTCGCGTGGCGGCATCGGCCCGTCGCGCTCGAGCAGCTGCACCAGGTTGGGGCCGCGCACCAGGGCCATGGAGAAGTAGTTCAGCTCGTCGCGGCTGCCGATTTCGTGGATGGCGACGATGTTGGGGTGTTCGAGCCGGGCCGCCGCGCGGGCCTCGCGGCGGAAGCGCTCGACGAAGGCGGCCGAGGCCCAGGGTCCGTCAGACAGCAGCTTCACCGCCACTTCGCGGTCCAGGCTCTTCTGCCGGGCGCGGTAGACCACGCCCATGCCACCGGCGCCCAGGCGTTCGACCAGTTCGTAGTCACCGAACTCGCGCTGTTCCGGATCCGACAGGTCCAGTTCGAGCACCTGGGAGGTGGGCGCGGGGCGGTGGTGGCTGGCCGTGCCCGGGCCGCTGGCCGGGTCGTGGCGGGCGCTGGCGCCGAATACCAGCGAGGCCAGGGCGGCCACCGGCGGGGGGTGTGGGGGTCGCGACCGGTCCTGCCCGGGGTTCATGGCGGCACGGCCTGCGATGTGGGTGCTGGCGCGGGCATCGCTCCGGTTTGCCCGCCGCGCCTGGCCATGGTCATGCCGCCTGGGTGGCGTCACCGGCCTCGATGGCGTGTCCAGGCAGGGCCCGCCGCAAGGCGAGGATTTCCGCGTCCAGGGCGTCGGGGCTGTCCACCGTCTCGCACAGCTCCATCCGGACCATCTCGCGCAGGCGGGTGCGCAGGCGGTGGATGGCCACGGCCAGGGTGTTGCGGCGCATGTCGAGCTTCCCGGCCAGTTCGGCATACTCCTGGGCGTCGGGCGGCTCCAGCAGGAAGCCGCTGACCTGGTCGAACAACCCGGCCTTGCCGGCGCTGGCGGCCTCCTCGCGCAGCCGATCCAGCGCACGGGCGATCACGGTCAGTGCATAGTCGCGCTCGAACACCTGCTCGGGGGTCAATGCCCGGGTGTCGAGCAGGTCGTCGCCCGGTTCCAGCGCCAGCGCCGCCTGGCCGCCACCGCGCTTGCCGGCGCGCTCGTGTTCACGCTGGCTGGACAGGAAGTTGCGCAGCGAGGCCAGCAGGAAGCCACGGAAGCGGCCACGTGCGGGATCGGCCATCGCGTGCATCCTGCGCCGCAGGAGTTGTTCGAAGAAGGCCTGGGTCATGTCGTCCGCATCGCTGGGAGGATGGCCGCGTGCACGCAGGTAGGCCGCCACCGGGGAGCGATAGGCGCAGCACAGGGTTTCCAGCGCGGCGCGGCCATCGTCGCTGTCGGCGCGGGTTCCGATCACCAGGCTCCAGCGCGTGGTGTTGAACATGCCATTGCCCATAGCGTGAACCTCCATCTTGATTGAAACGTTGGCCCGAACACACATCGGCCGCGTGCCGGTGGCATGAACCACCGGCACGCGGAGAGGCGGATTGCAGGCGCCCGGGGCCAGGCCCGCGGGCGCCGGTGGCGCTTACGGCTGCGGCTTCTCGCCGCTGCGCGGGGCATCGGCGGCGGCATACAGCGATTGCGAAGGCTGCCGATACAGCGGGATCGGACGCCCGGCCAGCAGGTCCTGGTAGCGCTCCTCGCCCAGTGCCTGCCGGAACTGGCGTTCCTTCTTCGCGTAGACGATGCGGTAGTCGGCGTGGTCGGTGCGTGAGCCCAGCACCATGCGCACATGGCGCGGCGACAGGCCGGTTTCGGCGGACAGCTGCTGTACGGTGACCTCCTCGGTGATGACGGAGGCATCGATCGGGGCCAGTTCCTGCGTCTGCTGGGCGTAGGCGAACGGGGCCGAGGCAATGAACAGCACGGAGGCAATCAGCGAGGTCTTCATGGTGCATCTCCGGTAAGGGGTTGGTTGGGCCGCCTTGCACGGGGGTGCTGGCCAGCGGCACTGGGAAATGCGGAAAAAGCACGCGGCGATTACACGGCGTCGCAGGCGGCGTCGGTTACCATTGCAACCATGGATTCACTGACCCAGATCGTCCTCGGCGCGGCCGTCGCCGCCGCCATCGCTCCTCGCCACCATCGTCGCGCCGCGCTGCTGGCCGGCGCCGCGCTGGGTACCCTGCCGGACCTGGATTCGCTGCCGATCATGCTGCTCACCGACGACCCGGTGGCGCGCATGACCCTGCACCGCGGCCTGAGCCATTCGCTGCTGGTGCTGCCGTTGCTGGGCACGGCGATCTGGTGGCTGTTCCTGCGCTTTGGCCAGGGCCGGGTGGCGCAGTCGCCACGACGCTGGTTCTGGGCGATCCAGCTGGCCCTGGTCACCCATCCGCTGCTGGATGCCTTCACCGTCTACGGCACCCAGTTGCTGTGGCCGCTGGCCACGCCGCCGGTGATGTGGTCGAGCGTGTTCATCATCGACCCGATGTATACGGTGTGGCTGCTGGTCGCCTGCGTGGTGGCGTGGTTCGCGCGCGGACGGCCGTTGGCGCGGCACGCGCTGCTGGCCGGGTTGGCGTTGAGCAGCGCCTACCTGGGCTGGTCGCTGGTCGCCAAGGGCATGGTCGAGCGACAGGCGCAGCACAGCCTGGCGGCGATGGGGCTGGAGGACGCGCCACGGTTCTCGGTGCCGATGCCGTTCAACACCCTGCTGTGGCGGGTGGTGGCGATGACGCCGGAGGGTTTCGTGGAAGGCGAGCGCTCGCTGGTGGCCGACCGCGGGCCGATGCTGTTCCGCGCCCATGGGTCGGACGTGGCGGCGCTGGAGGCGGCCGCTGCGGTGCCGGCGGTGCGCCGGCTGGACTGGTTCACCCACGGCTTCCTGAAGGCGCGCCAGCGCGACGGCCGGCTGGAGCTGAGCGATCTGCGCATGGGCGCCGAGCCGGACTACACCTTCGTGTTCGCCGTGGCCGAGCGCGACGGCCCGGCCTGGCGTGCGATCGCACCGGAGCAGTTGCGGCAGCCGCTGGAGGCGCGCCGGCAACTGGGCGTGATGTGGCGGCGCATCTGGGAAGCGCCGCAGACGGCTCAGGCGGCGACCGAAAGCGGTGGCACGCCGGCTTCCAGCGCGTCGAAGTAGGCGGCGGTCAGTTCGACCTGTTCGGCCGCGCTCTGGGCGCGATTGACCACGGCGCGGAATGCCCCGTTTTCGGGCCGGTCCTTCGCATACCAGCCCAGGTGCTTGCGGGCGATGCGCACGCCTTGCTCTTCGCCGTAGAAGGCGTGCAGCGCGTGAAGGTGCTCGAGCAGGATCGCCCGCACCTCGGCGGTGGCCGGCGCGGCCAGCAATTCGCCGGTGGCCAGGTGGTGGGCGATCTCGCGGAAAATCCACGGCCGGCCCTGCGCGGCGCGGCCCACCATCACCGCATCGGCGCCGGTGTGGCGCAGCACCTGGGCGGCGCGCTGCGGCGAGTCGATGTCGCCGTTGGCGATCACCGGGATCGAGAGTTCTGACTTGATCACGGCGATGGTGTCGTATTCGGCCAGGCCGGTGTAGTGCTGGTCGCGGGTGCGCCCATGCACGGTCAGCGCCTGGATCCCGGCGGCCTGGGCGATGCGTGCGATCGCCGGGGCGTTGCGGTGGTCCGCGTTCCAGCCGGTGCGGATCTTCAGCGTGACCGGAACCTCCACCGCCGCGACCACCGCCTCCAGGATCTGCCCGACCAGGGCCTCGTCGCGCATCAGCGCTGAACCGGCCCAGGCATTGCACACCTTCTTGGCCGGGCAGCCCATGTTGATGTCGATGATCTGCGCGCCCAGCTCGACGTTGTGGCGGGCCGCCTCGGCCAGTTGCCGCGGTTCGGTGCCGGCGATCTGCACGCTCACCGGCGCCGGCTCGCCGTCATGGTCCATGCGTTGCAGCGACTTGCGCGTGTTCCAGAAGCGCGGATCGCTGATGGTCATTTCCGACACCGCCAGCCCGGCGCCCATGCGCTTGCACAGCAGCCGGAACGGCTTGTCGGTGACCCCGGCCATCGGGGCCAGGATCACGCGTGGCTGGATGCTGTAGGGGCCGATGCGCATGGGCAGCCATTCTAGCCGGGCTGTTCCGGTCAGGTCGAAAAGCACCGGAATCCCTTGGCTTCGGGGGGAGCCGCGGCAGTGCGGGCAACAGCACTGGGTGAGCAGCCGTTCGGCTGCTGTAAAGCTTTTCGGGCGGGGGCCGCCGCTGCAAGGGGTTCGCGTCCGCCGCGTGGTTCCGCGTCCTGCTCCAACACGCGGGCGCGGTACATCCGGGCTCCACACAAACGCGATCCGCTCGGACGAAATCCCCTTGCAGCGACGTCCTTCGCCGGGAGGGGTGTCCTGGTTTCGTTGGGCCACAGCAACAGCAAAAGCTCCGCACAGCGCAGGTGCCCCTGCTCGACGAAGCCTCGGGCCTCAACGTGGCGAAAGACGCGGTGGTGCGGGGATCGGGCGCAAGCAGGCCATGGATGGCCTGCGTTCGCCTGTTGGAGCCATGGATGGCGCAACCAGGCGATGCGCACGATCCCCGCACTACCGCGGCTCCACCCGAAGGCAGTGGGCTCCGGCGCTTTACAACTTGGTCCGATCCGGCATCACTCGATCTGACGAGGACCTGGAAAAAGCCCGGCGCGGGGCCGGGCTTTTTCGGGGATCGGGGCCGGGATGGCTCAGGCGGTTTCGTCGACTACGCTGGCATCGGGCGCGTTGGCCTTGACCGAGGCGATGCCGTTGTCGCGGCTGGCCTCGCTTTCGTACATCTCGCTGCTGCCGATCACCTGGCCGTTGCCGGCCAGCAGGTTGAAGAACACACAGGCAGCCCGAGACGGGGGGCTCTGCATGGGCAGATCAACGGGCTGCGCACTTGTCTGCGTGGCGCCGCGTTCAATCGGGGAAGCGCGCCTGGACTTCGGCCAGTGCCGGCATCGACAGCGCCGCCCCCGGGCGCTCGGTGGACAGGGCCGCGTAGCGGTTGGCGAAGCGCACGTGGCCGATGAAGGCCGCGTCGGGACCGGCACCGGCGAGCGATGCGGCCAGGGCGCCGTTGAAGGCGTCGCCTGCGCCGGTGGTGTCGCTGGCCGTCACGCTCTCGGCCGCCAGGCGGTAGTAGGGCGCCGCATCGCCGCGCAGTTGCTCCTCGGCGTGGGAGACGAACACGCCCACCGAGCCCAGGGTCACCACCACGCTGCCCTGGGGCAGCAGCTTGCGGCACAGGCTGTGCAGTTCGGCGCCGGACAAGGCGGCCACCGAATCCGGATCCACCCGTTCACCGACATGGCGGGCGAGCAGGGCGGCGAATTCGGTCTCGTTGGGCGTGAGCACATCGACCTGACCGAGCAGGCCGGTATGGGTGGTGGCGTTGGCCGGCGCGGGATTGAGCATGGTGATCAGGCCGACCGCGCGCGCCTGCGCCAGTGCGGCCTCGATGGACTCCACCGGGGATTCGAGTTGCGCCAGCAGCACGCGCGCGCCTGCCAGCAGGCCCGGGTCGGCGACCAGCACGGCGGCCGAGAGGCTGCCGTTGGCGCCGGCACCGATGACGATGCTGTTGCGCCCGCGCGCATCCACGTAGATGCCCGCGGTACCGGTGGGCTGGTCGCTGGCTTCGGCGTACAGGCCGATGCCTTCGGCACTGGCCAGGTGCCGTGCCAGGGTGCCGCCGGGGTCATCGCCCAGTGAGCAGACGAAGGCGGTATGCGCGCCGGCGCGGGCCGCGGCCACGGCCTGGTTGAAGCCCTTGCCGCCCGGCCCGGTGGCGTACTGGCCGGCGATGGTGGCGCCGACCGCGGGCAGCTCGGCGCAACGCCAGACGTGGTCGACGTTGAAGGAACCGACGACGATGACCTGGCTCATGCGTGCACTCCGGTCAGCTCAGGTTGGTCAGCACGCCGGCGATGGTGGCGGTCATGAAGGTGGCGATGGAGCCACCGAGCACGGCGCGCATGCCGAAGCGGGCCAGGTCCTGGCGGCGTTCCGGGGCCAGGCCGCCGATGCCGCCGATCTGGATGGCGATCGAGCTGAAGTTGGCGAAGCCGCACAGCGCATAGGTGGCGATCAGCGCGCCCTGCGGGCTCAGTGCCACGTTGGGCACCTGGCCGTTGAGGATGCTGGCCAGCTGGGTGTAGGCGATGAATTCGTTGATCACCACCTTCTGGCCGATCAGCGAGCCGACCACGGTGGCGTCCTCCCACGGGGTGCCGATCACCCAGGCGATCGGGGCCAGCAGGTAGCCCAGCAGGGTGGCCAGGCTGGTCGGCTGGCCCAGCCAGGAAGCAATGCCGGTGACCTCGCCGAACCACTTCAGCGGCGCATCCACCAGCGCGATCAGGGCGATGAAGGCCAGCAGCATCGCGCCAATGTTCAGCGCCAGGCGCAGGCCGTCGCCGGCGCCGGAGGCGGCCGCGTCGATCACGTTGGCGGTGGTCTTCTCCACCTCCATCTTGACCGTGCCGCGGGTCAGCGGTTCGCCGGTTTCCGGCACCAGGATCTTGGCGATCACCAGGGTGGCCGGGGCGGCCATGATGCTGGCCGCCAGCAGGTGCTTGGCGAAGAACGCCTGCTGCTCGGGGTCGCCGCCGCCGAGCATGCCCACGTAGGCAGCCAGCACGCCGCCGGCGATGTGCGCCATGCCGCCGATCATCATGGTCAGCAGTTCGGACTGGGTCATCTTTCCGATGTACGGGCGCACGGTCAGCGGCGCTTCGGTCTGGCCGATGAACACGCTGGCGCACACGCTGGTGGTCTCGGCGCCGGACACGCGCATGACCTTGGTGATCGCCCAGGCCATGGCCCGCACCACCGCCTGCATCACGCCCAGGTGGTAGAGCACGCCCATCAGGGCCGAGAAGAAGATGATGGTTGGCAGCACCTGGAAGGCGAAGATGAAGCCGTAGGTCTCGATGTCCATCAGGCTGCCGAAGATGAAGTTCGAGCCTTCGTTGACGAAACCGAGAATGGCCACGAATCCGTGGCTGAGCCAGTCGAACACCTGGCGGCCGCCGGGCACCAGCAGCACCAGTGCGGCGAAGGCGATCTGCAGGATGACGCCGGTGGACACCAGCTTCCAGTCCACGGCGCGGCGGTTGTTGGAGAACAGCCACACGATGCCGATCAGCACGGCCAATCCGAACAGGCCGAAACCGATCCGCCCCAGTGCCTCGATCATGGAATCCCCTGTGAACGCCGTTATGATCGCCGAAGCCTAGCAGGTCGGCAGGTGCGTCGTCGCCGGGTGGGTAGGGGTCGCCGGCAAGCCGGGCTCCTACAATGGGTGGGGCAGTCTTTTGGAGGGTGAGCCATGCACTACCGTCGCCTGGGTGCCACCGGGCTGCAGCTGTCGGCGCTGTCGTTCGGCGCCTGGATGACCTTCGGCCGCCAGGTCGGGCGCGGGCAGGCGCGCGAGCTGATCGCCCAGGCCTGGGACAGCGGCATCAACTTCTTCGACAACGCCGAGGCCTACGCCAACGGCGAGGCCGAGCGGGTGATGGGCGATGTGATCGCCGACCTGCGCCTGCCGCGCGACGGCTACTGCGTGTCGAGCAAGGTGTTTTTCGGTGCGGCCGAGGATCCGCGCCCGACCCAGCGCGGGCTGTCGCGCAAGCACGTGGTCGAGGCCTGCCACGCGGCCCTGCAACGGTTGCGGGTGGAGCATCTGGACCTGTACTACTGCCATCGCCCCGATCCGGACACCCCACTGGTGGAGACGGTGGCGGCCATGGACCTGCTGGTGCGCCAGGGCAAGGTGCTGTACTGGGGCACGTCCGAGTGGCCCGAATCGCTGATCCGCGAGGCGGCGCGGATCGCCCGCAGCAACCACCTGGCCGCCCCGGTGGTGGAGCAGCCGCAGTACAACCTGCTGCACCGCGAGCGGGTGGAGCTGGAATACGCGCCGCTGTATTCGGAACTGGGGCTGGGCACGACCATCTGGTCGCCGCTGGCCTCGGGCCTGCTCACCGGCAAGTACACCGATGGCATCCACCGCGAGGGGCGGCTGGCCTTGCCCGACGCCGGCTGGCTGCAGCGGCTGGTGGTGGGCAACAGCGAAGAACGGCGGCTGCAGCGGGCGCAGCGATTTGTCCAGGTGGCCACGCAGCTGGGCGAGAAACCGGCGCCGCTGGCCATCGCCTGGTGCCTGCGCAATCCGCACGTGAGCAGCGTGATCCTGGGCGCCAGCGGCACCGGGCAGCTGCAGGAAAACCTGGCGGCGCTGGAACTGGCCGGCAAGTACGACGAACCGGTCTGGCGGCAGCTGGAGGTGGCCGCCGCCCCCTGACCCGTTGACAGGCAAATGGGAATCATTATCATCGAACGGGAGCCCACCGCCGCCCGGACCCTGCTGATGAACGTGCACCGCCTTACCCTGCCGCGCCAGGCCGAACCGGCCCGTCCGTCCACGCCGCCGGCAACCGCCGGCGAACCGGTGCTGGACAGCGCCCAATTGCTCGATGGCCACCGCGAGATCCTGATCCGCCACGGCGACAAGCTGTACCGCCTGCGCCACACCAGCAACGACAAGCTGATCCTGACCAAGTAGGCGGTTCTCCCCGGCGGTGAGTGGCCGCGTGCCACCGCCTTCCCATGCCCTGGATGCCAGCCCCCGGTTCGCCGGACCGCCAGCCCGACAGGTTCTTCCCGTTCCCGGAACCCCGCGCTGACACCGATGAATCGCATCACTCCGCTGGGCGCAGCCATCTGCGCGATCCTTGCCGTTTCCATCCCGCCGGCCGATGCGGCGACCCCCGCAGGGGCCGCGGCCTCAACCCCGGCCAGCGCGGACACCGCCGCCGGTCCGGATGCCGATGCCGCCGCGACCGTGCACGAATTCGCCCGCGTCCAGGTCACCGCCACCCGCACCGAACGGGCGATCGTGGACGTGGCCGCCTCGGTGGACGTGATCGACCGCGAGCGCCTGGACCAGACCCTGGCCCGCGACATCAAGGACCTGGTGCGCTACGAACCGGGCGTGTCGGTGACCTCCAGCGTCGGCCGCTTCGGCTTGGGCGGGTTCCGCATCCGCGGCCTGGACGGCAACCGGGTGCGGATCCAGACCGATGGCATCGCCGTGTCCGATGCCTTCCTGATCGGCAGCTACGCCAACGCCAACCGCAATTTCGTCGACCTGGACACGCTCAAGCAGGTGGAGATCGTGCGCGGCCCGGCCAGCGCCCTGTACGGCTCGGATGCGCTCGGCGGCGTGGTCGCGTTCGTGACCCGCGATCCGGTCGACTACCTGGTCCCGGGCAAGGACAGCCACGTCGGGCTGAAGTTCGGCTATGAAGGCGACTGGCGCGGCCTGTCGGCCGGCGCCACCGCCGCGCTGGGCGGCGAGCGCTGGAGCGCGATGGTGGCGCTGAACCGGCGCAGCGGCCAGGAGACCGAAAACCAGGGCGACAACCGCGGCAGCGGTGCCACCCGCACTGCCGCCAATCCGCAGGAGCGCGACAGCGCCAGCGTGCTGGCCAAGCTGGTGTTCGCCCCGTCCGACCGCCAGCGCCTGCGCCTGACCGTGGAAAGCAACCAGGACGATGCGCAGACCGATGCGCTGTCAATGGTCACCGCCACCACCCGCTCCCTGCACGGCGACGACAGCCAGCGCCGGCAGCGGGTTTCGCTGCTGCACGAGGTGGAGGGCATCACCAGCGGCCTGGCCGACAGCCTGAGCTGGCAGGTCTACTGGCAGGACAGCCAGACCACCCAGGACACCGATGAGCGGCGCAGCGGCAACATCCGCCGGCAGCGCCGCTTCGAGTTCGACCAGCGCACCTACGGGCTGCTGGCGACCGTGCACAAGGCCCTGGAAGGCGCCAGTGCCAGCCACGACCTGACCTGGGGCGTGGATGCATCGTGGACCCGGACCGAACAGCTGCGCGATGGCGTGCAGACCAATCTCAGCACCGGCGCGTCCAGCAGCACGATGCTGCCGGACGTGTTCCCGGTGCGCGATTTCCCGATCAGCGAAACCACCCGGATCGGGCTGTTCGCCCAGGACGAGATGCGCCTGGCCGACGGTCGCCTGAGCCTGGTGCCGGGCCTGCGCGTGGACTGGTACCGGCTCGACCCGCGGGCCGACGCGATCTTCGTCGAAGACAACCCGGGCATGGCCGTCAGCGGCCTGGATGCCAGCCAGGTGTCGCCCAAGTTCGGGGTGATCTGGCGCTTCAACCCGGCCTGGTCGATCTACGCCAACTACGCCCATGGCTTCCGTGCGCCGCCCCACGACGACGTCAACCTGGGCCTGACCAATGTGATGTTCGGCTACACCGCCATTCCCAACCCGGACCTGGAGTCGGAAACCAGCAATGGCGTCGAACTGGGCCTGCGCCGGGTGGGCAAGGCCGGCTACGCCGGACTGTCGGGCTATTACACCGACTATCGGGACTTCATCGAGTCGCGGGTGATGGTCGGCATCAACGACCAGGGGCTGATGGTGTTCCAGTCGCGCAACGTGGCCGATGCGCGTATCTACGGCGTGGAACTGAAGGCCGGGGTGGAGTTCGGTGCGCTCCGGGATGCCTGGACCGGCTGGTCGCTGCGCGGCTCGGCGGCCTGGGCACGCGGCGACAACCGCACCGATGGACTGCCGCTGGATTCGATCGATCCGCTGCGTGCGGCGCTGGGCCTGGGCTATGGGCGCGACGACTGGGGGCTGGAACTGGCCGGCAGCTTCGCCGCAGGCAAGGATCGGGTATCCGACCCGGCCTGGTTGACCACCTCCGGCTACGGCGTGCTCGACCTGCTGGCGCACTGGGAGTTCGCGCCCGGGGCGCGGATCAACCTGGGGGTGTTCAACCTGGGCGACCGCAAGTACAGCGACTGGGCCGACGTGCCGGTGGGCGTGGCGGTGTCGCCCCTGATCGCCGACCGCTACACCCGGCCCGGCCGTGCCGTTTCGGCCAGCCTGGCGGTGAGCTGGTAGCCGTGGCCGCCGTCGGCTCCGTCGCCATCGCCGCCGCGCCGGTCTTGCCGCTGCCCTTGCCGCATCCCCGGCAGTTGGCCGAGCTGGGCACGGTGCTGTGCATGCACCGGCCACGCCAGGGCGGCGAGCTGGCCGGCTGGATGCGTGCGGTGCGGGCCGAGTCCGATGCCGGCATGGACAGCGACGGGCTGTACGAAAGCCTGGCGTTCTTCGATGGACAGGGTCAGTGCTGCTGGCGCCTGTTCCTGCTGCCGGACAGCGATTTCCTGGCGTGGGACACCCTGGCTTCGCGCCTGCCGGCGCAGCGGCCTGGCCAGGCCGGGCAGGTCGCCGTGGCCGAGCGCCTGTGGCGAAGACTGGCGGCGCGCCTGGGCGGCAATGGCTGGCGCCTGTGTGCGCTGCGCCTGCATGTGCTGCAGCCGCGGTCGGGCACGGCCGTGCTTGCGGCCAGCCCGGTGCCGGTGTCGCCGCTGGGGGCCGCCACCGCGCGCCGGATCGCCCGGCACGCGGGCGCTGAAGGCGAAGTGCGGGTCGACGATTGCTGCTGCGCGCGTTCGGCCCTGGCCTCGCTGTCGATGCACCCGGTCCCGGACCGTGGCGGCGAAGTGCCGCTGGTCCGGTTGTGAATTCCGGCCATGGGTCGCCGCCGATGGCGTGCGCCGGACCGGCCGGCCGATCCACCCAATCCCATCCCACCCTTTCGAGAACCCGCATGCATTCGCCGACCTCCCGCGTGGCCACCGTCCTTCTTGTTGCCGCCGGCATCGCCCACGCCCACGCATCGACCCCTGATCCGCGCGACCGCCCGTCCATCCTGGCGATGCAGGGCGAGTACCTGGTCGACTTCGCCTTCGACGAAACCGTGCTGCTCAAGCCCGGCTACGCGCGCGCGCCGGCCCAGCGCAGTGGCGGCGACGAGGTGGTGATCGTGGTCCAGGACAGTCCGGAGCGGGTCGTCCTCCAGCACCTGCTGGTGGAGCCGAAAAGCGGCCACGTCACCAAGCACTGGCGCCAGGACTGGAGCTGGGAGGCGGCGCAGCGCTTCGAGTTCAGCGCCGACCAGACCTTCAGCGTGCGCCCGGTCCCGGCCGCGCTGAGCGCCGGGGCCTGGACCCAGTGCGTGTACGAAGTCAGCGATGCGCCGCGCTACTGCGGCACCGGGCGCTGGACCCACGGCGACGGTGCCTCCAGCTGGACCTCGGACCTGTCGTGGCGGCCGCTGCCGCGGCGCGAATACACCGTGCGCGGCGACTACAACGCGCTGTCGGTGGTCAACCGCCACACGATCACCCCGGGCGGCTGGACCCACGAGCAGTTCAACACCAAGGTGCTGCGCAAGCCCGACGGGAGCGTGCAGGAGGTCGCCCGCGAGTTCGGCTTCAACGACTACCAGAAGGACACCGATGTCGATTTCGGGCCGGCCTACCGCTACTGGGAGGCCACCGCCGGCTACTGGGCGCGGGTGCGCGCACACTGGGACCGGTTCCTGGCGCAGGCGCCGGGCGTGCACCTGAAGATGCCGCTGGACGGGATGAAGATGATCATGCCGCTGTTCACCCAGGCCGGCGAGGTGGAGGCGGGAACGCCGGTGTCCGACGCGGCGATCGAGGCGGTGTTCACCGAGTGGGTCGAGCCGGCGCCGGTCCCGTAGGAGCCCAGCGTGCGGGCGACCGGTCGGGTATCGGTCGCGGGCGCTTTGCCACGGACGCATGTCCGGTCTCCCCGGCTCGTGCATGATCGGTCGGGCGTCGGGGACCTATACTGGGGGCCGGGACAACGGATGGCCGCGGATGGCCAAAGGGGTGGGACGTGGGTTCTTCGGTCTTTCTTTCTCTGGTGCTGCTGGTGGCCGGCGCGATCGTGCTGTTCAAGACCGTGCGCATGGTGCCGCAGGGCTACGAGTGGACGGTGGAACGCTTCGGCAAGTACACCCACACCCTGGACCCGGGCCTGCATTTCCTGATCCCGGTGATCTACGGCGTCGGCCGCAAGATCAACATGATGGAGCAGGTGCTGGACGTGCCCAGCCAGGAAGTCATCACCAAGGACAACGCGGTGGTGCGGGTGGACGGGGTGGTGTTCTTCCAGGTGCTGGACGCGGCCAAGGCCGCCTACGAGGTGGCCAACCTGGAAGTGGCCATGATCGCCCTGGTGCAGACCAACATCCGCACCGTGATCGGCTCGATGGACCTGGACGAGTCGCTGTCCAACCGCGAGAAGATCAACGCCCAGCTGCTGAATGTGGTTGACCATGCCACCAATCCCTGGGGCATCAAGGTCACCCGGATCGAGATCCGCGACATCCAGCCGCCGCGCGACCTGGTCGATTCGATGGCCCGGCAGATGAAGGCCGAGCGCGACCGCCGCGCGGTGATCCTGGAGGCCGAGGGTCACCGTTCCTCGGAGATCCTGCGCGCCGAGGGCGACAAGCAGGCCGCGATCCTGCAGGCCGAGGGCCAGAAGGAAGCCGCATTCCGCGAGGCCGAGGCCCGCGAGCGCCTGGCCGAGGCCGAGGCCAAGGCGACGCAGATGGTGTCCGAGGCGATCGCCAACGGCAATGTGCAGGCGATCAATTATTTCGTGGCGCAGAAGTACGTGGAGGCCTTCAAGGAACTGGCCACCGCGCCGAACCAGAAGTTCGTGCTGATGCCGATGGAGGCCAGCGGCGTGATCGGCTCGATCGCCGGCATCGCCGAGCTGGCGCGCGAGGCCCTGTCCGGGCCGCAGCAGAAGACCACGGCGGGCAAGCCGCCGCGGCTGGAGGGCTGAACCATGCGCGCGGAGGTGATCGCGTGGGCGGTGCTGGCGCTGCTGCTGATCGCGGCCGAAACCCTGGCACCGGGTGCCTTCCTGCTGTGGATGGGACTGGCGGCCGCAGCGGTGTTTCTGGGCGTGCTGCTGGTGCCGGGCATCCCGGTGCTGGCCCAGGCGGCCGCGTTCGTGGTGCTGAGCTTCGTGACGATCCAGGTCTACCGGAAGTGGTTCCGCAAGGCGGCCCGCCAGAGCGACCAGCCGCTGCTCAACCGGCGCGCCGCCCAGGCCATCGGCCGGGTGGCGGAGCTGGACCAGGCGATCGACCGCGGCCGCGGCCGGATCAGGCTCGATGATGCGTTCTGGACGGTCGAAGGCCCCGACCTGCCGGCGGGCACCCCGGTGCGGGTGATCGCGGTGGACGGGATGGTGCTGAAGGTCCAGGAGGCCTGAGCGCGGGCAGCGGGCTGGCGTGCGGCGAATGCGGGATAATGGGGGTTTCCTGCACGCGAGACCGCCATGACCCGCAAGACCGTCCTCAACGACACCCACCGCGCGCTCGGCGCCAAGATGGTCGATTTCGGCGGCTGGGACATGCCGATCCACTACGGCTCGCAGATCGACGAGCACCACCTGGTGCGCAGTGCCGCGGGCATGTTCGACGTCAGCCACATGACCGTGGTCGACCTGCACGGCCCCAGGGTGCGCGAGTTCCTGCGCCACCTGCTGGCCAATTCGGTGGACAAGCTCCAGAAGCCGGGCAAGGCCTTGTACTCGTGCATGCTCGACGAGCGCGGCGGGGTGATCGACGACCTGATCACCTATTACATGGACGAGTCGTTCTTCCGCCTGGTGGTCAATGCCGCCACCCGCGACAAGGACCTGGCATGGATCGGCAGCCAGGCCGCCGCGTTCGACGTGCAGGTCACCGAGCGCCCGGAACTGGCCATCGTCGCCGTGCAGGGACCGCAGGCGCGCGAGAAGGTCATCGGCCTGCTGCGCGAATCCGACCGCGCCACCGCCAACAAGCTGGGCCGCTTCGCCGCGCTGCAGGCGCAGTCCACCGCCGGCGTGCCGCTGTTCCTGGCGCGCACCGGCTACACCGGCGAGGACGGTTTCGAGATCGTGCTGCCGGAAGACCAGGCGGTGGCGTTCTGGAACGCGCTGCTGGAAGCGGGCGTCAAGCCGGCCGGCCTGGGCGCGCGCGACACCCTGCGCCTGGAGGCGGGCATGAACCTCTACGGCCAGGATATGGATGAATCGACCACGCCGTGGGTAGCGGGCCTGGCCTGGACGGTGGCCCTGGACGAGGCGCCGGCCGGGCAGCCGCGCCAGTTCATCGGCCGCGCCGCGCTGGAGGCACAGCAGGCCGCCGGCGTTCCGCAGCAGCTGGTCGGCCTGGTGATGGACGACAAGGGCGTGCTGCGGCACGGGCAGAAGGTGCTCACCGACGGTGGCGAAGGCGAGATCCTGTCGGGCACCTTCTCGCCGACCCTGGGCAAGGCGATCGCCTTCGCCCGCGTGCCGGCTGGCCACACCGGGGCGGTGCGGGTGGACATCCGCGGCCGCGAAGTCCCGGTGCGGGTGGTGAAGTTCCCGTTCGTGCGCGAAGGCCAGGCCCAGCCGGGCGTGCTGGCCTGAATGCTTGCGCCGGCTGTCGGCGCAAACGGTAAACTAGCCGCCCATCCACTCCAGAACGCACGACCGGAGCCATGCCATGAGCGAGATTCCAGGTGACCTCAAGTTCCTCAAATCCCATGAATGGGCCCGGGTGGAAGGCAACGGCCGGGTGACCGTGGGCATCTCCGACCACGCCCAGGGCCTGCTCGGCGACCTGGTGTACGTGGAGCTGCCCAACCTCGGCGACGAGATCGAGGCCGGCAACCCGGTGGCCGTGGTGGAGTCGGTCAAGGCCGCCTCGGACGTCTACAGCCCGGTCGGCGGCAAGGTGGTGGAGGTCAACGCGGCGCTGGCCGACAAGCCCGAGACCATCAACGAGGATGCCTACGGCGAGGGCTGGCTGTTCGTGGTGGAGGTCGGCGATGCCGAGGCGCTGGCCGAACTGCTTTCCCCGGACGACTACGCCGAGTTGATCGAGGGGAATGACGACTGACGCTCCGGCGCGGTCATTGGTGCTGCTGGAGACGCCCGCTTCGAGCGGGCGTTTTCGTTTTCGACGATCTGCCTGGGCGGTGACGGGAACGTCGAAGGGGGTGTGGGTTGTCGCCCGGTGAAGCGCGATGGCGTGCGTCGACCTGCATGCGATCGACCGTTCCGATGCGTGCGAGACCGGCGCAAGGGTGTCCGAAGGGCTGCGCAAGTTTGCGCAAATCGGCTTGTGCGACGCGAAACGGAGGGGCCTCCGGAAAAAAATTCCAGGCATCCGGAAACGGCGTCGATGCCTGTCCGGTTGCCGTCGCGCTGGTGCCGGACGAGGGTTCCGGTTGCATGGGCATGCGCATGCGCGCGCAAAAAAATACTTGTTTTAGGCGCTTGAACGAAATGCATCGGCGCGGCGCGCGTGCGCCCGGTCGCGGCTGGGTCGATCGATCGCGTTGCCGAGCGACGTCGCCGGCCCGGGCGGCGTGAAAAAAAATTCGCCGAAGGTGTTGACAGTGAAAAAAACCGTGATTAGGTTTCGCCCAGCAGACGCTGCCTGCCGAAGCGAGTGAGTCGAATCAACACCACAACGCAAAGTACAACTCGGGCATCCGCCAGGAACCTTCTAACGGTGGAGCAGGCCCGCTTCCCTCAAAAAAAAGCAGCGACCCCCCGACCGTCCCCCGTCCGCGCACTTGTGTGGCGCGGGCTTCACCGTATCCGTATCGACGTGCTGATCGCGCCGACGGACTCTCCCCGGCGCCCATTGCCGGGGGATTTCGAGACTGGGCGTTACCCATCCGTAGTCCACTGACGAGGAGCCACCCATGGCAACGAAGAAAGCTGCGAAGAAGAAACCGGCCGCCAAGAAAGCGGTGAAGAAGACCGCCAAGAAGGCCGCCGCCAAGAAGACCGTGAAGAAGGCCGCCAAGAAGGTCGCCAAGAAGCCGGCGAAGAAGGCTGCCAAGAAGGTCGCCAAGAAGCCGGCGAAGAAGACCGCGAAGAAGGCTGCCAAGAAGGTTGCCAAGAAGCCGGCGAAGAAGGCTGCCAAGAAGACCGCGAAGAAGGCTGCCAAGAAGGTTGCCAAGAAGCCGGCGAAGAAGGCTGCCAAGAAGACCGCCAAGAAGCCGGCCAAGAAGGCTGCGAAGAAGGCTGCGAAGAAGCCGGCCAGGAAGGCTGCGAAGAAGAAGGCGGCCCCGGTCGCGCTGCCGGCTACCCCGGCTCCGCTGATCTGATCCAACCCCGATAGCCGTACCAGATGACTCCCTCCCCGGGCCCAGCGGGGGGGGAGTTTTTTATTGGGCGGGGGTCAGTGCGGCGAGGCGGAGGAGGTGGAGGCCGATCCGCCCTGGACGGGGCGATTGTCGGACGGCCGGGTGGCGTCGTCCTCGACCAGCAGGTTGTCGGCACCGAAGTCGGTATCCACGTCCAGCCAGCGCTGGGCCGGCATCCCGACCGCGCGGTCGATGATGGTCGGCAACAGGCCGCCGGGCAGCGAGCTCTCGCTGTTCCAGAGGATGGCGATGCCCAGGTCGCGGTCGGGCAGCAGCGCGGTCATGCCACGGTAGCCCTGCACCGCGCCGGCATGGAACACCACCTGTTCGCCGCCGTAGTCGAATACACGCCAGCCCAGTGCATAGCTGGCGGCGTTCAAGCGGTCGCGGCGCCAGCCCGAGCGCAGCTCGCCCGGGGTGGCCACCACCGGTGCGTGCAGGGTGGCCAGCAGCGGCGCCGGCAGCACGTCCGGGCGATGGCCGGTATGGGCCAGCAGCCACTGCGCCATGTCGCTGATGCTGGCGTTGACGCCGGCGGCCGGCGGCAGCCGGTAGTAGGTGGGCTTGGGGGCCAGCGAGACCCAGCCGTTGCGGCTGCGCACGTGCGGCCGCGCCCAGCGCGCGCTGGATTCGATCCCGGCCAGGCCCATGGAGGCGTCATCCATGCCCAGCGGCTTGAACAGCCGGCGCTGCACTTCCTGTTCGTAGAACTGACCGGAAGCGGCAAAGACCACGTCGCCCACCAGGCTGAAGGCCACGTTCTGGTAGGCGTAGCACTCGCCAGGGGCGCACGACAGCGGCGCGCTGCCGAGCTTGTGCGAGACCTGGTAGTACTCGGCGTTGCCTTCGATGTCCCGGTCGAAGGCATTGTGCGACTTCAGGCCGACGCGGTGGCTGAGCAGGTCGGCCACGGTCACCTGGCCGGTCCAGGCCGGGTCGGACAACTGGAAGCCGGGCACGTAGTCCACGACCTTGCTGTCCCAGCGCAGGCTGCCGTCGTTGACCAGCAGGCCGGCCATGGTGCCGGCGAAGGCCTTGGACAGCGAGGCCAGGCGGAACACGGTGTGCGCGTCGACCGGCTGCGGGCGGACCACGTCGGTGACGCCATAGCCGCGTGCGCTGAGGATGCGCCCGTCCTGCACGATCGCCATCGCCAGGCCGGGAATGCGCTGGCCCTGGACCAGTTGCTCGGCCAGCGCCTCGAAACGGGCGACGTCGAACCCCGGTGCCAGCGGCTGGGTGCCGGTGCTGGCATAGGTGCGGTAAGGCAGCGGTTGCGCCGGTGGCAGTTCGCCCGGTGCCAGCGTGGGCGTCCTGGCCGTCGAGGGCAGGGCCATGGCCGCCAGCAGTGCCAGCGAACCGATCGCCAGCGTCCGCAGGCCCCCGGGCCGGTTCGATCCCCTGTGCGCGTCGTTCATGGTTTTGTTGCCTGTAAGCTACCGCTTCGGCCGATTCTAGCGCCGCATTCCACGTGTGCACAAACCGGGAGAAGATGAATGGGCATTACTTTGATCCTGTTGGTGTTTTTGGGTCTTGCGGCGGCCCTGGCCCTGTGGGCGATGGGCATCTACAACGGCCTGGTCACCAGCCGCAACGGCTGGAAGAACGCCTTCGCCCAGATCGACGTGCAACTGCAGCGGCGCTTCGACCTGATCCCCAACCTGGTGGAGACCGCCAAGGCCTACATGGGCCACGAGCGCGACACCCTGGAGGCGGTGATCGCCGCGCGCTCGGCCGCGCAGTCGGGCCTGGCCGCGGCCAAGGCGCATCCGGGTGACGCCGATGCGATGGCGCAGCTGGCGGCCAGCCAGGGCCAGCTCAACGGCGTGCTCGGCCGGTTGCTGGCGGTGGCCGAGGCCTATCCGGACCTGAAGGCCAACCAGAACATGATGCAGCTCACCGAGGAGCTGTCGTCCACCGAGAACCGGGTCGCGTTCGCGCGGCAGGCCTACAACGACGCGGTGATGGCCTACAACAACAAGCGCGAGGTGTTCCCCTCCAGTGTGGTGGCGGGTGCGTTCAACTTCGCCCCGGCCGCGCTGCTGGACATCCCGGCCGACAAGGCCCAGGTGCGCGAAGCGCCGAAGGTCCAGTTCTGACGCGCGGGCCGGCGTAGATGAATTTCTTCGAACAGCAGGCCGCCGCGCGGCGCGGCTCGGGCCGGCTGGTGCTGCTGTTCGCACTGGCCGTGGCCGGGATCGTGCTGGTGGTGGACCTGGTGACCCTGGTGTTCACCGGCAGCTGGGGTGCGACCGGCCTGGTGACCCTGGCCACCCTGGCGGTGATCGGCCTGGGCTCGCTGTACCGGATCGCCTCCCTGCGCGGAGGTGGGGCGGTGGTGGCCGCGCAGATGGGCGGCAGTTTCGTGCCCGAGGACACCCGCGACCCTTCGCTGCGGCGGCTGCGCAACGTGGTCGAGGAAATCTCCATCGCCTCCGGGGTGCCGGTGCCCAAACTGTTCGTGCTGGAGCAGGAGGCCGGGATCAACGCCTTCGCCGCCGGCTATGGCCCGGCCGACGCGGCCGTGGCGGTGACCCGTGGCGCGCTGGACCGGCTCAACCGCGACGAGCTGCAGGGCGTGATCGCGCACGAGTTCAGCCATGTGCTCAATGGCGACATGCGCCTGAACATCCGCCTGATCGGACTGCTGTTCGGGATCCTGATGCTGAGCCTGATCGGCCAGCGCGTGTTGCTGTACGGGCGCCTGGGCCGCAGCCGCGACACCACCCCGATCCTGCTGGCGGCCGGGGTGGCGATGCTGGTGGGCAGCATCGGCGTGTTCTTCGGACGCATGATCAAGGCCGGCGTGAGCCGCCAGCGCGAATACCTGGCCGATGCCTCGGCGGTGCAGTTCACCCGCCAGACCAGTGGCCTGGCCGGGGCGCTGAAGAAGATCGGCGGCCTGCACGAAGGATCGAAGCTGCAGGACAAGGCCGATGCGGAAGAAGTGAGCCACATGCTGTTCGGCTCCGGCGCGTCGCTCAGCGGCATGTTCGCCACCCATCCGCCGCTGGTCGAGCGCATCCGCCGGCTGGAGCCGGCGTTCGATGCGCGCCAGCTGGAGCAGCTGCAGGCACGCTGGCGGGCCGCGCCGCCCGATGGCCTGGCCGAGGACGTGGCCCTGGGGCTGGCCGCGCGCGATGCGGTCCCGGGCGGGCCGCCGCCGCTGCCGGCGGCATCGCCCCGCACCGGACTGCCGCCGCCGTTGCCGGCGGCCGATGCGCGCATCGTGGTTACTCCGCCAATGGTGGCTGGCCAGGTCGCCACGCCGGGCCAGGACGATTACCACCGCGCGCACGAGGTGGCCGAAAGCCTGGATCCGCAGGTGCGTGAACTGGCACGCCAGCGCGAGGTGGTGGTGCCCCTGCTGCTGGGCCTGGTGCTGGATGGCGATGCGGCGGTGGCCACGCGCCAGCGCAGCGAGATCCTCGCCCGCTGCGGCGAGGCGGTGGCCGATCAGGCGTTCGAGCTGCACCGGCAATACCTGGCGTCCCTGCATCCGGCGCTGCGGTTGCCGTTGGCTTCGCTGGCTTTCCCGGCCCTGCGCCAGCGCCCGCGGCCGGAGCTGGAGGTGTTCCTGGACACGATCGAGGCCATGGTCCACACCGATGGCCGGGTGTCGGTGTTCGAATACTGCCTGTCCAGGTTGCTGCAGGTGCAGGTGCGCGAAGCGCTGGACCCGTCGCGCCACATCCGCTTCGGCCGCAACAAGGCCACCGGCGTGCGCCAGGAATTCGCCACCCTGCTGGCGGTGATGGCCCAGACCGGGCATCCGGATGCGCCGATGGAGGCGCAGCGCGCCTACCTGGCCGGCCTGCAGCGGGTGCTGCCGCGAGACCACCTGGCCTACGCACCACCGGCCGAAGGCGTGCAGGCGCTGGATGTGGTGTGGGCGCCGCTGGATGCGCTGGCGCCGCCGGCCAAGCAGGTGCTGGTGGAGGCGCTGGTGGAAGCGGCCTCGCACGATCGCCGGGTCAGCGTGGCCGAGGCCGAACTGCTGCGCACGGTCTGCGCGGTCCTGCACTGCCCGCTGCCGCCGATGCTGGAGCACGCCTCGTAGGAGCGGGGGAGAGCGGACATGCGTCCGAGGAAGAGCGCCGGAGTCCGCTGGCTTCGGGGGGAGCCGCGGCGGACGAAATCCCCTTGCAGCGGCGGCCCCTTCACGAAGCCATTGTTCCTGCTCCGAATCTACAGTGGCGGACCCATACCCCCTCAATTGGGTGAAGAACCCCAAGTGGGCGCCAACGGCCGAAAAACGCAGGTTACACCGCTTGTATCAGGTCCGCCGCGCGCTCGGCGATCATGATCGTCGGCGCGTTGGTGTTGCCGCCGGGCAGGGTTGGCATCACCGAGGCATCGACCACGCGCAGGCCGTCAATGCCGCGCACGCGCAGCTGCGGGTCGACCACCGCCTGCTCGTCCACGCCGATGCGGCAGGTGCCGACCGGGTGGTAGACGGTCTCGGCCTTGGCGCGGACGAATTCCACCAGCTCCGCGTCGGACAGGTTATCGCGCGCCGGGAAGATCGGTGCGCCGCGATAACGGTCGAAGGCCGGCTGTGCCAGCAGCTGGCGCGACAACCGCGCGCACTCCACCATCACCTTCAGGTCGAAGCCGTCCGGGTCGGACAGGTAG
>JAGOWL010000171.1 GCA_018060215.1 Pseudoxanthomonas sp. | reverse complement strand
TGCTTGCCCAGGCTGTCGGCGCAGTCGCGGCGGTCGCCGGCCGACACCCCGATCGCGCCCATGTGGGTCTTCACCCCGGTGGTGATCGCGGTCATGGTCCCGGCCGAATCGGGGGTCTGCGAGTTGGTGTTGTAGGTCTTGCTGAAGCCGGTGTGCGGGAACTGTTCCCAGCTCAGCAGGTTTTCCTCGCCGGACCTGCCCTGGCGCTGGCCGTCGAGGATGCGTGCGGCGGCCACCGTGGTCAGGCTCATGCCGTCGCCCAGGAACACGATCACGTTCCTGGCCGTGCCGCCCATGGCGCCGCGGCTGGCGGCCTGGGCGGCGCCGCTGCGGTACCACCAGGCCGGGGTTTCGCCGCCCGGGTGCGCCACCGCCGGCACCTGCACCGCGATCGGGGCGGTGGCCTGTGGCGCGTGGGGGGTTCCGGTGCTGGCGCAGGCGCCCAGCAGCAGGCAACAGGCGGTGGTCAGGGCAAACGGCAGGGGGCGAACAAGCATCAACCAGGGTCCGGGTGCGGGCGTGCAGCGGCGGCGGGAACCACGGACCGCCTGGCGGCACCGCGTCCGGCGCCGGGCGACGCGGAGGGAGAGTGCGCATTATGCCGCCGCGGCGATGTCTTGCAGGTGACATCCCGGCGTTCCACCGGTGCCGTCGCCAGTGCCGGCGCCTTGGGCTATCGTGCGCGATTCCCTCCGATCGGCGGATCCGCGTCCCGATGAAACTGGTCTCGGCCTGGCTGGCCATCCCCTTCTGGCAGCGCGTGCTGGCCGGCTTCGTCCTCGGCGCGCTGGCCGGTTGGCTGCTGGGGCCGGCGGCGCAGACCTGGTTCGGGCCGCTGGGCACGGTCTACGTCAACCTGATCAAGATGATCGCGATCCCGCTGGTGTTCTTCGCGGTGGTCAGCGCCGTGGGAGCGCTGGCCGGACAGCGCTCGATCATGGCCTTGGCCGGACGCACCTTCGTCTGGTTCGGGATCACCGCGGTGCTGGCGGTGATCGTCGGGCTGGCGTTCGGGCTGGTGCTCAAGCCCGGCGTCGGCGTGGACATGGGCAGCCTGCAGGTGGCGGAGAACTACCGCCAGCGCGATGTGCCCGGCCCGCTGGACGTGCTGGTCAACATCGTGCCGGAAAATCCCTTCCGCGCGCTGGCCGCACTCGGCGCGGGCAAGGCCGCCGATGGCCAGAACGTCATCGTCCCCAGCAATTTCACCATCCTGCAGGTGATCTTCTTCGCCGGACTGGTCGGCTTCGCGCTGGTGAAACTGGGTGCGAAGACCGCGGGGTTGCGCGAATTGATGGACCAGTCGCGCGAGATGATGATCCAGGTCACCCGCTTCGTGCTCGAAGCCACGCCGATCGGCACCTTCGGCCTGATCGCGGCGCTGGTGGGCAGCTACGGCTTCGAGCAGCTGCTGCCGCTGGGCAAGTTCGTCATCGCCCTGTACCTGGCCTGCGCCTTCCACATCGTGGTGGTGTACAGCGCGCTGCTGCTGGCGCACGGGCTCAATCCGCTGAAGTTCTTCCGCGGCGCGGCGCCGGCGATGCAGATCGGCTTCGTCGCTTCCAGCAGCTTCGCCGCCCTGCCGCTTTCGCTGACCTCGGCTACCCACAACCTGGGCGTGGACAGGAACTACGCCGGCTTCGCCGTGCCGCTGGGTGCGAGCATCAAGATGGATGGCTGCGGCGCGATCTACCCGGCGCTGGGTGCGGTGTTCATCGCCCAGTTCATGGGCCTGGAACTGTCGGCCGGGCAGTACTTCATCATCGCGCTGGCGTCGGTGCTGGGCAGCTTCGGCACCGCCGGCGTGCCGGGCACGGCGGTGATCATGGCCACCGTGGTGATCAGCGCCGCCGGCCTGCCGCTGGAGGCGATCGGCATCCTCTACGCCATCGACCGCATCCTGGACATGATGCGCACCATGACCAACGTCACCGGCCAGGTGCTGGTGCCGGTGCTGGTGGCCAAGGAGACCGGGTTGCTGGACCGGGAGATCTACGAGCGCGCTTCCAGCAATGTCGGCATGGAATTCCCGGACGAGCGCCAGGGCAGCGGCGACTGAGCTGGCGCCCCGGCGCTCACGCCGCTTCGTGCACCCCTTCGCCGCGCCGGCCACGGGTGGCCCACCAGGCGAACACGGCGGCGGTGAAGAACATCAGCACGCTGTAGATCGCCGCCGGTACCGCGATCGTGCCGTTGGCCAGCACGCCCAGGGCGATGTAGATGGCCAGGGTGCCGTTGTGGATGCCGATTTCCAGCGAGATCGCCAGCGCCTGCGCATGCGGCAGGTGCAGCGCGCGCGGGGCCAGGTAGCCGGCGCCCAGGCTGGCCAGGTTGAACAACAGGCAGGCTGCGCCGACCGCGGCCAGGTAGGCGACCAGTACCTGCCACGACTGCGCCAGCGCGGCGGCGATCAGCAGGCCCAGCACCACCACCGCCAGCAGCCGCAGCGGCCGTTCGGCGCGCCCGGCGAACACCGGCGCCTTCGAGCGCACGATCATGCCGACGATCACCGGCAGCAGGATCACCACCGCCACCTCGACGATCTTGCGGGTCGGCGGCGGCACGTACTGGCCGGCGCCGAGGAAATGCTCCAGCGACAGGTTCAGGATCAGCGGCAGGGTCAGCAGGCACAGCGCGCTGTTGATCGCGGTCAGGGTGATGTTCAGGGCCACGTCGCCGCGGGCCAGGTGGCTGTAGATGTTGGCGGTGGCCCCGCCGGGCGAGGCGGCCAGCAGCATCAGCCCGACCGCCAGTTCCGGCGGCAGCCGGAACGCCAGCGCCAGGCCGAAGGCGACCCAGGGCAGGATCAGGATCTGCAGTCCCAGGCCGACCACCACCGCACGTGGATAGCGGCCGACGCGGCGGAAATCGTCCAGGCTCAACCCCAGGCCGAGCCCGAACATGATCACGCCCAGCGCCAGCGGCAGCATCAGGCTGGTCACCAGGCTAGCTTGCATCGTGCCATTCCCCCTTCCGGACAGCGTGCAAGATCGCCGAGGCCGGCGATGGCGTCACGCTGCCCTGCGGCATGCCGCCGGAAAAAGGAAGGCCGCCCGGGGGCGGCCTTGGGTTGTCGCCGATGTTGCGCCGGCGCGCGGTGGATCAGATCTCGACCCGGCGCGCCTGCATGAAGCGGTTGCCCCAGTAGCCGCTGTCCATGCGGTCCACGCGCACGTCCTTGCCGCGGCTGGGCGCGTGCAGGAACTGGCCATCACCGACATAGATACCCACATGGTTGACCCGGCCGCGCAGGCCGAAGAACACCAGGTCGCCCGGATGCAGTTCCTCGCGGTCGCGGATCAGCTTGGCGTCGGCCTTGGCCGCCATCTCGCGCGAGACCCGCGGCAGTTCGATGCCCAGGGTGTTGCGGAACACGTAGCCGACCAGTCCGCTGCAGTCGAAGCCTTCGGTGGAGGTGCCGCCCCAGCGGTAGGGCGTGCCGATCAGCGACGTGGCCGCCTTGAGCAGCTGCTGGATGGTGCCGCCCGGGCCCTTGGCCGACTCCTGGGCGGGCACGGCCCGGGTCAGGTCGTAGCTGGCGAGCAGGCGGCTGATGTCGCCGGCGAACATGGCCGAGCGGTCCAGCAACGGCAGGCTGTCATTGCCGGCCAGGTGGGGCAGCAGGGCGGCCAGGGTGGCGTCGGCGGCGGCATCGGCCTTCTGTCGCAGGCTGCCGTTGTTGCCGGCCTGAGGGGGGACGGTGCGGCTGGCCGTGGCCGGCCGGGTGGCCGCGCCCGCGGCGGAGCTGGCGGCGGCCGGGGCCGGGATCATCGCCGGTGCCGGCAGCTCCAGCTTCGGTGCGATCGCCACCGGCGCCGTCGCGGCCAGGGCTTCCGGCTCGATCGTGGTCGGCTCGGGTGCGGCCAGCAGCGGCAGGGCCGGGGTGGCCAGCAGCAGGAAGAGGAGGGGGCGCAGGCCCCGGCGCGGGCGGGCGGCGGGGGTGGCGGCAGGCTGGCCTGGGTGCAGGTCGTCGGTCGTCACGCGGCGGTCATGGAAGCGGAAGTGCCCCGATGATGCCGTCTCAGGACCGGCTGGATGTTCACAAAACGTCAATTTTCCGTAAACCTGGCCTGCCGCCTGTCCCATTTCAGTCCAGAACCCGTTTGGCGCCGCTGTAGTGGCTCACCCAGTACGGGCCATCCAGGCGGTCCAGGCGTA
>JAGOWL010000170.1 GCA_018060215.1 Pseudoxanthomonas sp. | reverse complement strand
CCTCCGGCACCCTGCGTGCACTGGAACTGCCGGCCAGCAGCGACCACGTGCGCATCGACGCCGGGGTCGAAGCCGGCGACACCGTCAGCGTCCACTACGACCCGATGATCGCCAAGCTGATCGTGCATGACCTCGACCGCCCGCGTGCCCTTGCGCGCCTGCGCGATGCCCTGTCGCGCTGCCACGTAGCCGGCATCCGCAGCAACCTGGCCTTCCTGGAAGCGCTGGTGCGGCATCCGGCGGTGGTGGAGGCCAGCATCGACACCGGCTACCTGGACCGGCACCTGGAGCAGTTCGTGGCCAACGATGCGCCACCGCCGGCGCCGCTGCTGGCGGCCGGCGCGGTGGCCCTGCTGCTGCGTGATCAGGCCGCCGAAGCACAGGCCTCGGCCGCCAGTCCCGATCCCGGCTCACCCTGGGCCCTGGCCGATGGCTGGCGTCTGCGCGGCCGCACGCCGCGCCGCTTGCGGCTGCAGTCCGGGGCGAGCGTGATGGAGGCCAGCGCCCGCGGCCACGGCGGCGACTGGACGATCGCGGTGGACGGCACCGAGCATGCGGTCGCCGGCGCCCATCGCATCGGCGATCGGCTGGAACTGCGCCTGGATGGCCATGCGCGGCAGCTGTCGACGTTCTTCGATGGCGACCTGCTGGAGCTGCACGATGGCCAGCACCGCCTGCCCCTGCGCCGGCTGCCGGTGGAGCGCGGCCAGGACCAGGGCCCGGGCGGTGGCGACGGCCGGGTGCTGGCGCCAATGCCTGGACGGGTGGTGCTGGTGAAGGTGCAGGCCGGACAGGCGGTGGCCGCCGGCGCCGAACTGCTGGTGCTGGAGGCGATGAAGATGGAACTGGCCGTGCGCGCTCCTTGCGAAGGCCTGGTGTCCGAGCTGCGGGTGGCCGCCGGCGATTTCGTCGAGGCCGACGCGGTGCTGGCGCGGGTGGCCGCGGAGGCACCATGAGCGATTTCGTCCACCTCGTGGAAGTGGCCGCGCGTGACGGCCTGCAGAACGAAGCGGCGATGGTGGCCACCGCCGACAAGATCGAACTGATCGACCGGCTTTCGGCCACCGGCCTGCGCAGCATCGAGGCCACCAGCTTCGTCAGTCCCCGCTGGGTGCCGCAACTGGCCGACGCGGCCGAGGTGATGGCCGGCATCGCGCGCCGCCCTGGGGTTTCCTATCCGGTGCTGGTGCCCAACGAACAGGGGTACGACCGCGCCCTGGCCGCGGGCGCCACCGACGTGGCGGTATTCACCGCCGCCTCGGAGGCCTTCAACCGCAAGAACATCAACGCCGGTGTCGACGAATCCATCGACCGTTTCGTGCCGGTGCTGGCGCGGGCCCGGGCCGACGGCGTGCGCGTGCGCGGCTATGTGTCCACCGTGCTCGGCTGCCCCTACCAGGGCGCGGTGCCGCTGGCCGACGTGGTGCGGGTGGCGCGCCGCCTGCACGAACTGGGCTGCTGGCAGGTCTCGCTGGGCGACACCATCGGGGTGGGCACCCCGCACCAGGCGCGGCAGATGCTGCTGGCCGTGGCCGCCGAGGTGCCGATGGCCGACCTGGCCGTGCATTTCCACGACACCTGGGGCCAGGCCCTGGCCAACGTGGCCGCCTGCATCGAGGCCGGGGTGCGGGTGGCCGACTCGGCCGTGGCCGGGACCGGCGGCTGCCCCTACGCCCGCGGCGCCAGCGGCAATGTTGCCAGCGAGGACCTGGTGTATATGCTGCACGGCATGGGCATCGATACCGGCATCGACCTGGACGCGCTGGCCGCCACCGGACGCTGGCTGGCCGGGCGGTTGGGCCGCCAGACCGGCAGCAAGGTCGGACGGGCACTGGCCCCGGCATGAACGGCGCCGGCCCGGACGCGGTCGAACCGGCTCCCGCCGTGGATCCGCAGACCGCGCTGGCCGCGCTGGAGGCCGCCCTGGCCGTGGCCCCGATCGACGAGGCCACCCGCACCCTGCTCGCGCAGGCCCGCGACGCGTTGCGCCAGGCACTGGCCGAGGGTGAAGCCGCGCGCCTGCGCTACCACGCCCTGTTCGACGCGGTGCCAGACCCGGTCAGCATCCTCAGTGAAACCGGCATCGTGCTGGACCTCAACAAGGCCGGCATACGCGCCTACAACCGCTCACGCCAGGACATCGTCGGCCAGCCGATCGAAACGCTCAATCCGGATCTGCCGCCGGACCACCTCAAACCGGTGTGGGAAACCCTCAACCGGGGCGAAACCTACGTCATCGAAGTGACCAACATGCGCGGCGACGGCAGCCGCTTCCCGGTGGAGGTGCATTCGGCCGGGTTCACCCACGCCGGCAACAAGTGCATCGTGGCGGTGGCGCGCGACCTCAGTGGCCGCTGGCAGGCCGAGACGCGCTACCGCCTGCTGATGGAGTCCATCGACAAGGGCGTGTTGCTGGTCGACCGCCAGTACCGCCTGCTGTCGGCCAATCCGGCCGCGCACCGCATCCTCGGCGCCGGCCTGGGCATGGACCTGCTGGCCCATATCGACGAATGGGCGATCGTGGACGAACGCGGCCAGCCGATGGCCCAGGAGCAGTGGCCGATCCAGCGCGCCCTGCGCGATGGCCACGTCGTGCCCAGTACAACGATCGGCCTGCACCACCCCGGCAGCGAACGCATGCTGTGGATCTCGGCCACCTCGGTGCCGGTGTTCTCCGGCGGCCGCGACCGGGCCGACCACGTGTTCCTGCTGTTCAGCGACATCACCGAACTCAAGCGCGACAACGCCCTGTTCGACCGCGCCCAGTCGCTGGCCCATGTCGGCGGCTGGGAATGGGACCGCGCCCGCCAGCATCTGCACCTGACCGGCGAGGCGCTGCGCATCGTCGGCCTGGAGCCGGGCGCGCAGACGGTGGAAGCGCTGTTGTCGCGGCTGCGCCACGACGATCGCCGGCGTCTGGCCGACGCCATGGAGCGGGTGATCGAGCAGCGCACCGGCTTCGACCTGGAGTTTGCAGGCCAGCGCGGCGATGGCCACGGCTTCTGGATCCGGATGATAGGCGAGGCCGAACCGGGGCTGCTGGCGGCACCGCGCGTGGCCGGCACCCTGCAGGACATCACCGAGCGCAAGCAGGCCGAGGAAACCCTGCGCGTGCAGGCGCGCACCGACCCGCTCACTGGCATCCTCAATCGGGACGCGATCCTGGCCGAACTGGACGCGCGCCTGCACGATCCAGCGCAGGCGCGGGTGGCGGTGCTGTACATCGATCTGGACCGCTTCAAGACCGTCAACGACGTGCTCGGCCACGGCGCCGGCGACGAGCTGCTGGTACGCACCGGCCAGCGCATCGCCCAGGCCATCGGCACCGAGGGCCTGCTGGCGCGCTTCGGCGGCGACGAATTCCTGGTGCTGTGCGATGGCGCCGACCACGAACTGGCCCCGCGCCTGGCCCACGCGATCCTGCATGCGCTGTCGCTGCCGTTCTGGTTCGGCGAGAACGAGTTCAACCTCAGCGCCAGCATCGGCATCGCCTACGCCCCCGGCGACGGCCACTACCCGCAGCAGCTGATCCAGAACGCCGACACCGCCATGTACGACTGCAAGCACCGCAGTCGCAACGGCTGGCAGGCCTTCACCCAGGACCTGGCCCAGCGGCAGCAGGACCGGCTGCTGGTGGAGACCCAGCTGCGCCGCGCCCTGGACAACAACGAGTTCCACCTGGTCTACCAGCCGCAGGTGGACCTGGTGCATGGCCACATCGTCGCCGCCGAGGCGCTGATCCGCTGGCAGAGCCACCAGCTGGGTGAACTGCGCCCGGACCTGTTCATCGGTCACGCCGAAACCACCGGCGACATCGTGCGCATCGGCGACTGGGTGCTGCACGAGGCCTGCCGCCAGGTACGCGAGTGGAGCCAGCAGGGCCTGGGCCTGGTGCGGGTGGCGGTGAACGTGTCCTACCGCCAGTTCGTGGCCGAGGACCTGGCGGTGAAGGTCGCCCAGGTGCTGCGCGAATTCGACCTGCCCGGCACGGTGCTGGAGCTGGAATTCACCGAGCGGGTGCTGATCGAGGATGCACCGGCCACCCTGCGCGGTTTCGCCGAGCTGCGCGCGATGGGCGTGATCCTGACCATCGACGATTTCGGCGAGGGCTACAGCGCGCTGAACTACCTGCGCCGGCTGCCGATCCACGGGCTCAAGCTCA
>JAGOWL010000169.1 GCA_018060215.1 Pseudoxanthomonas sp. | reverse complement strand
TGCACGATCAGCTTGGCGATCATCGGGTCGTAGTGGACGCTGACGGTGTCGCCGGCTTCGACCCCGGCGTCGATGCGCACGTGGTCGCTGCTGGCCGGCAGTTCCAGTGCACGCAGGGTGCCGGAGGCGGGCAGGAAGCCGGCGTCCGGATCCTCGGCGTACAGCCGCACCTCGATCGCATGGCCGTGCCGGGGCACCTGTTCCTGGGCCAGCGGCAGCGGCTGGCCGGCGGCCACGCGCAACTGCCACTCCACCAGGTCCAGGCCGGTGACCATCTCGGTGACCGGGTGTTCGACCTGCAGGCGGGTGTTGATCTCCATGAAATAGAACTGGCCGTCGGCATCGACGATGAACTCCACGGTGCCGGCGTTGACGTAGCCGATGGCGGCGGCGGCGGCCACCGCCGCCTGGCCCATGGCCTGGCGCAGCGCATCGTCGACGAAGGGCGAGGGCGACTCCTCCAGCACCTTCTGGTAACGGCGCTGGGCCGAGCATTCACGCTCGTTGAGGTGGATCACCTGGCCGTGGCTGTCGCCGAACACCTGGATCTCGATGTGGCGCGGGGTGGGCACGTAGCGTTCCAGCAGCACCCGGTCGCGGCCGAAGGCGTTGCGGGCCTCGCGCTGGCAGCTTTCCAGCGCCGCCACGAAGTCCTCCAGCCGGTGCACCACGCGCATGCCCTTGCCACCGCCGCCGTGGGCGGCCTTGACCATCAGCGGGAAGCCGGTGCGCGCGGCCTCGCGCGAGAGCGTGGCCAGGCTCTGGTCCTCGCCGTTGTAGCCGGGCACCACCGGCACCCCGGCCTGGGCCATCAACTGCTTGGCCCCGGCCTTGCTGCCCATGCGCCGCATCGACTCGGCACGCGGGCCGATGAACACCAGTCCGGCGGCGGCCACCGCCTCGGCGAAGTCGGCGTTCTCCGACAGGAAGCCGTAGCCGGGATGGATGGCCTGGGCACCGCTGTCCAGGGCGGCCTGGATCACCGCCTCGCCACGCAGGTAGCTCTCGCCCGGTGCAGCGCCGCCGATGCAGTGGGCCTGGTCGGCCAGGCGCACGTGCAGGGCATCGGCGTCGGCCTGCGAGTACACCGCCACGCTGGCGATGCCGAGCCGGTGGCAGGTGCGGATGATCCGGCAGGCGATCTCACCGCGGTTGGCGATCAGGATCCGGTTGAACATGCGTTTACGCCTCCGTCGCCCAGGCGGGCGTGCGTTTTTCCAGGAACGCGCCCAGGCCTTCCTGGCCCTCGGGCGAGACGCGCAGGGCTGCGATCAGCCCGGCATTGGCGCGGTCGCAGGCCGCCGGGTCGCGTTCGGCCAGCACCTGGCGCACCAGGGCCTTGGCCATGCCGGTGGCCCGTGGTGCGGCCCGGCACAGCAGTTCGACCTGGGCCTGCACCGCCGCGTCCAGCGCCTCGGCGGCCACCACCTCGTGCAGCAGGCCGATGCGGGCGGCGGTGTCGGCATCGAAGGTGCCGGCGCTGGCGAACCAGCGCCGGGCCTGGCGCGGCCCGATCGCCGCCACCACATAGGGCGAGATCACCGCCGGCAACAGGCCCAGCCGGGTTTCGGTGAGGCCGAAGCGTGCGGCCGGGGTGCCGATGGCGATGTCGCAGCAGGCCACCAGGCCCACGCCGCCACCGAACGCCGCGCCGTGCACGCGGGCGATGGTCGGCCGCGGCAGTTCGTCCAGGCTGCGCATCAGCGCGGCCAGGGCCAGCGCATCGGCGCGGTTGTCGGCCTCGCTGGCGGCGGCCATGCCGCGCATCCATTGCAGGTCGGCGCCGGCGGAAAAGGAGGCGCCTTCGCCTTCCAGTACCACCACCCGCACCGCCGGGTCGTCGCCGGCGGCCTGCAGGGCGGCGGTCAAGGCCGCGATCAGCACCGGGTCGAAGGCGTTGTGCAGCTGCGGGCGGTTCATGCGCAGGCGCAGCACGGGCCCGGCGCGTTCGATCAGCAGCGGTTCGGACATGGTCGGTTCCGGGGCGTGGCAACCCCGGATCATAGCCGCAGCCATGGCCACGGCCATGACGCGACGCGGCGATGTGGCGACCCGCCCGGGTGCGGGGATGCTAGAATTGAGAACAGTTCTTGATAACCGGATCCTCCGCCGTGACGCTGTCCGAGATGCCGCTGCGCACCCCCCTGGTGGTCGAATCCGTGCAGGACCACCATCCCAACGACCCGATCGCCCGCCGCCTGCGCGAACTGGGTTTCGTGGCCGGCGAACCGGTCCGGATCGTTGCGCAGGGTCCGGTTGGTGCCGAGCCGTTGCTGGTCCAGGTCGGTTTCACCCGCTTTGCCCTGCGCCGGTCCGAGGCCGCGCGGGTGCAGGTCCTGCCGCAGGCGCAGGAGGCGGCATGAACGCCAGCGCCGCGCCCTTGCGCCTGGCCCTGCTGGGCAACCCGAACAGCGGCAAGACCGCCCTGTTCAACCAGCTCACCGGCAGCCGGCAGAAGGTCGCCAACTACGCCGGAGTGACGGTGGAGCGCAAGGAGGGGCAGCTGCATTCGCCCTCCGGCCGCAGCTACGCGGTGCTGGACCTGCCCGGGGCCTACAGCCTGCAGCCGGCCAGCCTGGACGAAGCCATCACCCGCGACCTGTTGCGCGGCTTCTATCCGGGCGAGGCGGCTCCGGATGTGGTGGTGTGCGTGGTCGATGCCACCAACCTGCGCCTGCACCTGCGATTCGTGCTGGAAGTGCGGCAGATGGGCACGCCGATGATCGTGGCCTTGAACATGTCCGACGCCGCGGCCCGGCGCGGCATCGACATCGACCGCCAGGCGCTGGAGCGCGAACTGGGCGTGCCGGTGGTGGAGACGGTGGCAGTGCGCCGGCACGGCGCGCGGGCGCTGGTGGCCGGCATCGACCAGCTGGCCGCGCACCTGCAGCCGCCGACCCGGCAGCTCCCCGACGCCGGCACCCAGGGCCTGGACGCGACCCTGCACGCCGAAACCCGGCGCCTGCTCGCCGCCGCCGTGGCCATGCCCACGCGCACGGCCAGGATCGACGATGCGCTGGACCGCTGGCTGCTGCATCCGCTGTTCGGCCTGCTGACCCTGGCGGTGGTGATGTTCCTGATCTTCCAGGCGGTGTACGCCTGGGCCACGCCGGTGATGGACCTGATCGATGCCGGTACCGTGGCGCTGGGCCAATGGGTCGGCGCGCGCATGGGCGACGGTCCGCTGGCCAGCCTGATGGTGGACGGCATCATCGCCGGCCTGGGCGGGGTGATCATCTTCCTGCCGCAGATCCTGGTGCTGTTCGCCTTCATCCTGGCGCTGGAGGAATCGGGCTACCTGCCGCGCGCGGCCTTCCTGCTGGACCGGATGATGGCCGGCGCCGGCCTGTCCGGGCGCTCGTTCATCCCGTTGCTGTCCAGCTTCGCCTGCGCCATCCCCGGGATCATGGCCACCCGCAGCATCCAGGATCCACGCGACCGCCTGGCCACCATCCTGGTGGCGCCGTTGATGACCTGTTCGGCGCGGCTGCCGGTGTACGCGCTGCTGATCGGTGCCTTCATTCCTTCGCAGAAAGTGTGGGGCGGGTTCAACCTGCAGGGCCTGGTCCTGTTCGGCCTGTACATGGCCGGCATCCTCAGCGCGCTGGCGGTGTCGTGGGTGATGAAGAAGTGGCGGCGCGACCAGGGCGAACACCCGCTGATGCTGGAACTGCCCTCGTATCGCATTCCCAACCTGCGCGACCTGCTGATCGGCCTGTACGAACGCGGCATGATCTTCCTCAAGCGGGTGGGCGGGATCATCTTCGCGCTGACCGTGCTGCTGTGGGTGCTGCTGTCGTTCCCGGCCGCGCCGCCGGATGCGACGATGCCGGCGATCGACTACAGCTTCGCCGGCCGCATCGGCCACGCGCTGGCGGTGCTGTTCGCGCCGCTGGGCTTCAACTGGCAGATCTGCATCGCCCTGATCCCGGGCCTGGCCGCACGCGAGGTGGCGGTGTCCTCGCTGGCCACCGTGTATGCGCTGTCGGCGGCCGACGACGAGGCCGCCGCACAGGCGCTGACGCCGCTGATCCAGGATGGCTGGTCGCTGGCCACCGGCCTGTCGCTGCTGGTGTGGTTCATCTACGCGCCGCAGTGCATCGCGACCTGGGCGGCGATCAAGCGCGAGACCGGTTCGTGGAAGATCATGGGCATGGCCGCCGGCTA
>JAGOWL010000053.1 GCA_018060215.1 Pseudoxanthomonas sp. | reverse complement strand
TCCTTGCGGTCGATCGCCACCCGGGTGACCACTTCCTGGTCGAGGTAGCGCTTCTTGGCGGCCGACGCCAGGGCCGCTTCCAGCGCCTCGAAGATCACCTCGCGCGGCACGCCCTTTTCGTTGGCCACCGCGTCCACCACCAGCAGAAGTTCCTTGCTCATCGTCGTCGTTACTCCGCGTGCGGCTTGCCGGCCGCCGGATTGTTGGAGGAATGCTTGCCGCCGGCCTTGTCGTTGCCGACCTTGGCCGCGGGCTTGCCCTTGTTGGCGGGCGAATAGCGGTTGGGGGCCAGGCCCAGGGCGGCCCAGTCGGGCACCAGCCGGGCCTTGTCGATGTTGTCGGCGGCCACCGTGAACTCGGCGCCATCGAGCGCGAACACCACGCTGTCCCCGCCCACGTGCAGGATCGTGCCCTGCAGGCGCCGGCGGCCGTCCTGCGGCAGCTTCAGCGCGACCTTGGCCTGGGCACCGGCGAAGCGGGCGAACTGGGCCAGGGAAAACAGCGGCCGGTCCAGGCCGGGCGAGGACACCTCGAGGGTGTAGTTGCCCGAAATCGGGTCGGCCACGTCCAGCTGGGCCGACACCTCGCGACTGACCGCTTCGCAGTCGTCGATGCCCACCGTACGCTCCGGCTCGCCTTCCTGGGCGCTGGCCGGCACGTCGATGTACAGGCGCAGCGTGGCACCGCCGGGGGCCGGCAGGTACTCGATGCCCAGCAGTTCCAGGCCCAGCGACTCGATGGTCGGGCCCAGCAGCTCGGCGATTTCGCTGTGCTTGTCGCTCATGGCGGCGCTAGTCTCTAAAACTCAGGGGAGAACGCGGCTTTCCCGGGCCCGGAAACGACAAAGGGCCCGATCGGGCCCCGTGTCCGACGGGAGGCCCACCCGGGCTTCCCATCCGATGATGCTGGAATCGGTGCAACGGCCGGAACAGGTGCCATTGCAAGCCCAGGCTTTGCGGTTGCCGCCTTCCCGATGACGCCTGGAAAACGGAACCGCCAAACATGGTAGCGGGGGCAGGATTTGAACCTGCGACCTTCGGGTTATGAGCCCGACGAGCTGCCAGACTGCTCCACCCCGCAGCAGAAGCGGAATTATGACGATTGGCCCGCCCCATTGCAAGCCTCTTCCCGAAAAGGCGCCGGAGTCGCCTGGCTTCGAGGGGAGCCGCGGTGGTGCGGGGATCGTGCGCATCGCCTGATTCCGCCGTCCATGGCTCCAACAGGCGAGCGCAGGCCATCCATGGCCTGCTTGCGCCCGATCCCCGCACCACCGCGACTTTCGCCACCTGCATGTCCGTGGCTTCGTTGAAGCCGGCTCCGGCAGGGCGAAGGCAATGGCTCGCCGAAGCAGGGAACACCACGGTCGCGAAGGACGTCGCTGCAAGGGGATTTCGTCCGAGCGGTACATGGATGTACCGCGCCCGCGTGTTGGAGCAGGACGCGGAACCACGCGGCGGACGAAATCCCCTTGCAGCGGCGGCCCCCGCCCGGAGCCGATGCTCTTGCTGTGGACATGCAGACGCGGGCACGCCCCCCTCATTCGGGAGAAGACCCCGAAAAAAGCCTGAACCAGCCCCAACGATCGGCTGGCGGGACCGGCTACTACATGAAGGCGCGTTGGCACCAGGCCAGCAGCGGGTTCAGGCCCAGCGGCAGCACCAGCAGGGCCAGCGAGTTCACGCCCAGCACGATCCCCAGCACCCGGTCGTTGTGGGCCGGCAGCGGCGCGCCCACCGGCTCGTCGAAGTACATCACCTTGACCACGCGCAGGTAGTAGAAGCAGCCGACCACCGCCGCCAGCACGCCCAGCAGCGCCAGCCACAGCATCCCGCCCTGCACCGCCGCGCCCAGCACCATCAGCTTGGCCCAGAACCCCAGGAACGGCGGGATGCCGGCCAGCGAGACCATCACGCACAGCACCAGGCCGGCCATCCACGGATTGCGCGCGTTCAGGCCCTTGAAGTCGTCGATGTTCTCGGCCTCGAAGCCCTGCCGCGACAGCGCGATGATCGCGCCGAAGGCCGCCGTGGACATCAACGCGTACACGATCGCGTAGAACAACGCCGCCGCATAGCCGCGCTCGTCGCCGCTGGCCAGGCCCATCAGCAGGAAGCCGATGTGCGAAACCGTCGAGTAGGCCAGCATGCGCTTGAGGTTGGCCTGGGCGATGGCCATCAGGTTGCCGACCACCAGCGAGATCGCGGCCAGGCCGGCCAGCAGCCAGCGCCACTCCTCGGACAACGGGCCCACGCCGGTCTCCAGCAGGCGCCAGGCCATGCCGAAGGCGGCCAGCTTGGGCGCCGAGCTGATGAACAGGGCGATCGGTGCGGTGGCACCCTGGTAGACGTCCGGCAGCCACATATGGAACGGCGCGGCGCCGAGCTTGAAGGCCACGCCGGCGACCATGAACACCGTGCCGGTCAGCAGCAGGGTCCGCTCGCCCGAGCCGTCGATGGCCGCGTGGATCACATCCAGCTGCAGGCTGCCGGTGGCGCCGTAGACCAGCGACATGCCATACAACAGCAGGCCCGACGCCAGCGAGCCGAGCACGATGTACTTCATCGCCGCCTCGGTGGCCTTGCCGTTTTCGCGGTCAGCCGCGACCAGTGCATAGGAGCACAGCGCCAGCAGCTCCAGGCCCAGGTAGACCATCAGCAGGCTGCCGGCCGACACCATCATCATCATGCCGGCGGTGGCGAACAGCACCAGCACCGGGATCTCGCCCTTGTACAGCGCGCGCTCGCGCAGGTAGCTCCAGCCGTAGACCAGGGTCAGGGTGCTCATCAGCACGATCGCCAGCTTCATCAGGTCGGCGGCGTTGTCGCGCACGAACATGCCGTTGAGCACCACGCCCTGCCCGCCGCTGCCGGTGGCCAGCATCGCCAGCACCACCACCAGGGCCAGCACCGACAGGAAATGGGTCCAGACCTTGTGCCGTTCGCCGATGAACAGGTCGATGATCAGCAGGGCGAAGGCGCTGCCGATCAGCACCAGCTCCGGCAGCAGCGGCAGCAGCTCGGTGGCGGACGGCATGGCGTGGGAAAGAGTCATCTTCGGCAGGTCCTTACAGCTTGCTGTTGGCGATCTGCATCGCCAGTTGCGCGATCGACGGTTCCATCAGGTCGGTCAGCGGCTTGGGGTACACGCCCAGGGCCAGCACGCCGACGGCGAACACGCCCAGCACCAGGGTCTCGCGGGCACCGATGTCCTTCATCGTGGCGACATGGGCGTTGCCGACCTCGCCGAAGAAGATGCGCTTGTACAGCCACAGGGTGTAGCCGGCGGCGATCACCAGGGTGGTGGCGGCCAGGAAGGCGATCACCGGATGCTGCTGGAAGCTGGCCAGGATCACCATGAACTCGCCGACGAAGCCGCTGGTGCCCGGCAGGCCTGCATTGGCCATGAAGAACAGCATGGCGAAGGCGGCGAACCAGGGCATCACGTTGGCCACGCCGCCGTAGTCGGCGATCCGGCGGGTATGCATGCGGTCGTAGAGCACGCCGATGCAGGTGAACATCGCGCCGGAGACGAAGCCGTGCGACACCATCTGCACCATCGCGCCCTGCAGGCCCAGGCGCGCGGCATCGACCGAGCCGTAGTCGCGCACCAGGGTGAACACGATGAAGGTACCCAGGGTGACGAAGCCCATGTGCGCCACCGACGAGTAGGCGACCAGCTTCTTCATGTCTTCCTGGACCAACGCCACCAGGCCGACGTAGACCACCGCCACCAGCGACAACGCGATCACCAGCCAGGCCCACTCGTGGCCGGCGTCGGGGGTGATGGGCAGGTTGAAGCGCAGGAAGCCGTAGCCGCCGATCTTCAGCGCAATCGCCGCCAGGATCACCGAACCGGCGGTCGGCGCCTCCACGTGCGCGTCCGGCAGCCAGGTGTGCACCGGGAACATCGGCACCTTGACCGCGAAGGCGATCATGAAGGCGAAGAATATCCAGGTCTGCTCCTGTGCGCTCAGCCGCAGCGCGTACAGGTCTGCCAGCTGGAAGCTGCCGCCCTTGACGTACAGGTAGATCAGGGCCACCAGCATCAGCACCGAGCCGAGGAAGGTGTACAGGAAGAACTTCATTGCCGCGTAGATCCGCCGCGGACCTCCCCACACGCCGATGATCAGGAACATCGGCACCAGCATCGCTTCGAAGAACACGTAGAACAGGATCGCGTCGGTGGCGGCGAAGATGCCCACCGTCACGCCCTGCAGGATCAGGAACGAGGCCACGTACTGGTGCACGCGCTTGTTGACCACGCCCCAGGCACCGATCAGCGCCAGCACGCCCACCAGGGTGGTCAGCAGGATCAGGGCGATGGCGATGCCATCGGCGCCCAGGTTGTAGTGGATGCCCCAGGCCGGGATCCAGGCATGCTGCTCGACGAACTGCATGCCCGGGTTGGAATAGTCGAACCCGGTCAGCAGGCGCAGGCTCCACAGGAAGGTGACGACCGCCACCGCCAGCGATGCCCAGCGCGCCGCCTCCGCCCGGGCGCTGCCCAGGCCAAGGATCAAGGCGCCACCGATCACCGGCAGCCAGATCAGGACACTCAAAAGATGCGCATTCGCCACGTCTTGTTCTTCCGTACGGTCAGCGCCAGAAACGCATGAGGACGGCCATCAATGCAATCAGGCCGATGATCATGGCGAAGGCGTAGTGGTAGAGGTAACCGGATTGGGTGCGGCGCAACAGGCTGGCCGTCAGGTCGACCACGCGCGCACTGCCGTTGACGATCACCCCGTCGATCAGGGTGCTGTCGATCCAGCGCGCGATGCGGCCAAGCTTGACGCTGCCGCCGGCGAAGCCGTCGATCCACAGCTTGTCGAAGCCGTACTTCTCCTCGAGGATCCGCACCAGGGGCGCGAACATGCTGCGCGCCCGCCCGGCCAGGTTCGGCTTCCACAGGTACATCAGCGCCGCCAGCAGCAGGCCGGCCACGGTCAGCCAGAACGCCGGCATCTTCATGCCATGCAGGGCGTAGGCCACCGGTCCGTGCCAGAACTCGGCACCGACCGCGGCCACGGTGTCGCGGGCCGGGTCGAGGAAATCGATGGCACCGGTGAAGAAGCCCACTTCCTGCCCGGGAATGGCCGCCTGGGCGTGGTGGCCGCGCCAGTCGGTGCCGAACAGCATCGGGCCGACCGTGAAGAAGCCGATGATGATCGAGGGGATCGCCAGCAGCACCAGCGGCACGGTCACCACCCAGGGGGACTCGTGCGGCTCGTGCGCGCCGTGGCCATGGTGATGGCCGCCATCGTCGTGCCCGTGGTCGTCATGGCCATCATGGGCATGGTCCTCATCGGCGTGCGCCGCATCGGCGTGGCCGTGGCCGGCGTGCGCGTCGCGGAAGCGCTCCTTGCCGTGGAAGGTCAGGAACAGCAACCGGAAGCTGTAGAAGCTGGTGACGATCACCCCGCCCAGCACCGCCCAGTAGCCGTAGGTCGCCACCCAGCTGCCGGCGTGGTGGGCGTTGTGCGCGGCCGCCTCGATGATGGTGTCCTTGGAATAGAACCCGGAGAAGAACGGCGTGCCGACCAGGGCCAGGGTGCCGATCACCGTGGTCCAGTAGGTGATGGGCATGTACTTGCGCAGGCCGCCCATCCTGCGCATGTCCTGCTCGTGGTGCATGCCGATGATCACCGAGCCGGCGGCCAGGAACAGCAGCGCCTTGAAGAAGGCGTGGGTCATCAGGTGGAACACGGCCGCCGAATAGGCCGACACGCCCAGGGCCACGGTCATGTAGCCCAGCTGCGACAGGGTCGAGTACGCGACCACGCGCTTGATGTCGTTCTGGACGATGCCGATCAGGCCGGTGAAGAAGGCGGTGGTGGCGCCGATGAACAGCACGAAGTTCAGCGCGGCCTGCGACATCTCGAACAGCGGCGACATGCGCGCGACCATGAAGATGCCCGCGGTGACCATGGTGGCGGCGTGGATCAGCGCCGAGATCGGGGTCGGGCCCTCCATCGAGTCGGGCAGCCACACGTGCAACGGCACCTGCGCCGACTTGCCCATCGCGCCGATGAACAGGCACACGCAGATGATGGTGGCGATCTGCCAGGTGTGGCCGGGGAACAGCTGCACGCCCTGTCCTTCCAGCAAGGGTGCGTTGGCGAACACGGTGGCGTAGTCCAGGGTGCCAAACCACAGCAGCACCCCGGCGATGCCGAGCAGGAAGCCGAAGTCGCCCACCCGGTTGACCAGGAACGCCTTCATGTTGGCGAACACCGCGCTGGGGCGCTTGAACCAGAAGCCGATCAACAGGTAGGACACCAGGCCCACCGCTTCCCAGCCGAAGAACAGCTGCAGGAAGTTGTTGCTCATCACCAGCATCAGCATGCTGAAGGTGAACAGGGAGATGTAGCTGAAGAACCGCTGATAACCGGGGTCTTCGGCCATGTAGCCGATGGTGTAGATGTGGACCAGCAGCGACACGAAGGTCACCACCACCATCATCATCGCCGTCAGCCGGTCGACCATGAAGCCGACATGGGCGGCGTAGTCGCCGACCTGGAAGAAGGTGTAGATGTTCTGGTTGAACGGCGCCGCGCCACCGGCCACCAGCTGGTAGAGCACGTTCACCGACAGCGCGCAGCTGACCGCCACGCCCAGGATGGTGGCGTACTGCGCGCCCTTGCGCCCGACCTGGCGGCCGAACAGGCCGGCGATGATGCTGCCCAGCAAGGGTGCCAGGACGATCAGCAGCAGGTGGGTTTTGGAGATGATCATGGTTGCCGTCTAGTCCAGTAAGGGCTCAGCCCTTGAGCGAATTCACCTCGGCGACATTGATCGTGCCGCGGGTGCGGAACAGCGCGACCAGGATCGCCAGGCCAATGGCCGCCTCTGCGGCGGCTACCGTCAGGATGAAGAACACGAACAGCTGCCCGGCCGGATCGCCGAGCTCGCGCGAGAAGGCCACGAAGTTGATGTTGACCGACAGCAGCATCAGTTCGATCGACATCAGCAGCACGATGACGTTCTTGCGGTTGAGGAAGATGCCGGCCAGGCTGATGCAGAACAGCACCGCACCCAGTGAAAGCAGGTGTCCAAGGGTGATCATGGCTGGCCCTCCCCTTCGGCCGCAGCGGGAGCCGTGGCCGGCGCCGGCTTCTCGGCCGGCATCGACACCATGCGCAGGCGGTCGCCGGCCTTGACCCGGGTCTGCTCGCCCGGGTTCTGGCTCTTGTTCCCGGTGCGCCGGCGCAGGGTCAGCATGACCGCCGCGATCACCGCCACGGTCAGGATCACCGCGGCGAACTCGAACGGCAGGATGAAGCCGGTGAACAGCTGCTCGGCCAGCCAGCGGGTGTTGTCCACGTCGGCCGTGGCCGAGGCGGCGTTGTCCGGGAACGGCGCCACCGAACGCGCCTTGACCCCGATCAGCAGCAGCATCTGCACCAGCATCACCACCGCCACCAGCAACCCGACCGGCAGGAACCGGACCCAACCCTCGCGCATGGCGGTCACGTCGATGTCCAGCATCATCACCACGAACAGGAACAGCACCATCACCGCGCCCACGTAGACCAGCACCAGGGCCACGCCCAGGAACTCGGCGCCCACCAGCAGCCAGATGCAGGCCACCGAGAAGAAGGTCAGGATCAGGCACAGCACCGCGTGCACCGGGTTGCGCACGCTGATCACCGCCCCGGCGGCGACCACCGCGGTGAGGGCGAACGCCCAGAAGGAGATGTTTATCCAGTCCATCATGGCCTCAACGGTAGGCTGCGTCAGCGGCGCGGCGTTCGGCGATCTCCGCCTCCAGGCGGTCACCAATGGCCAGCAACTGCGGCTTGGTGACCACGCTCTGTTCGCGCTTGTCGAAGTGGTACTCCAGCACGTGCGTCTCCACGATCGAATCCACCGGGCAGCTCTCCTCGCAGAACCCGCAGTAGATGCACTTGAACAGGTCGATGTCGTAGCGGGTGGTGCGGCGGGTGCCGTCCTCGCGCCGGGTCGAGTCGATGGTGATGGCCAGCGCCGGGCACACCGCCTCGCACAGCTTGCAGGCGATGCAGCGCTCCTCGCCGTTGGGGTAGCGGCGCAGCGCATGCAGGCCGCGGAAGCGCGGCGACTGCGGGAACTTCTCCATCGGGTACATCAGCGTGTACTTGGGACGGAACAGGTATTTCAGGGTAAGCCACATGCCCTGGACCAGCTCCAGCAGCATCAGGCTCTTGAAGTAGTGGACGACTTTGCTCATCTCAGGCGCCCTTCTCGAACACGCCGTAGAACGCCATCAGCGCGGTAACCGCGATCCAGGCGATGGTGATCGGGATGAAGACCTTCCAGCCCAGACGCATGATCTGGTCGTAGCGGTAGCGCGGGAAGGTGGCGCGGAACCAGATGTAGGCACTGGCGAAGAACAGCACCTTGAGCAGGGTCCAGGGCCAGCCGCCCTTCCAGATCCAGTCCACCCACGGCGACACGTCGGCCACCACCCAGCCCTGGATCGGGCTCAGCCAGCCGCCGAGGAAGAAGATCGTGATCAGGAAGCTGACCAGGATCATGTTGGCGTACTCGGCCAGGAAGAACAGCGCGAACGCCGCGCCGGAGTACTCGACCATGTGCCCGGCCACGATCTCCGACTCGCCCTCGACCACGTCGAACGGAGAACGGTTGGTCTCGGCCACGCCCGACACCCAGTACACGATGAACAGCGGCAGCAGCGGCAGCCAGAACCATTCGAACAGGCCGTTGTTGCCCTGCTGGGCCAGCACGATCTGGCTCAGGTTCAGGCTGCCGGCGGCGATCATTACCCCGACCAGGGCAAAGCCCATCGCGATCTCGTAGCTGACCACCTGGGCGGCCGAGCGCATCGCGCCGAGGAAGGCGTACTTCGAGTTCGAGGCCCAGCCAGCGATGATCACCCCGTACACGCCCAGCGAAGTCATCGCCAGCAGATAGAGCACGCCGGCGTTGGCGTTGGACAGCACCAGCTGGTAGTCGAACGGCACCACCGCCCAGGCGGCGAACGCCGGCGCCAGCACGATCAGCGGCGCCAGCAGGTACATGGTCTTGTGCGCGCTGGCCGGCAGGATGACTTCCTTGAACAGCAGCTTGAACACGTCGGCGAAGGCCTGGAACACGCCCATGCCCACGTACATCGGTCCGTGGCGCACGTGCATCCAGCCGATCAGCTTGCGCTCCCAGACCACGTAGAAGGCCACCGCCACGATCACCGGCACGGCGATCGCCAGGATCTTGAGCACGATCCACAGCGCCACGCCCCAGTCACCCAGGCCCAGGAACCAGTCGCGCATCGGGCCGACCGCGTCGATCAGCAGTTCGTTCATGCCTTCACCACCTCGACCCGGCCCGCGCCCAGCGGCGCGGTGGCGCCGTGGCCGCCTTCGATCCATGCCACGCCCGCGGCGACGCGGGCATCCACCGCCACTGGCAGCGTCGCTGCGCCATGGGCGGCCCTGATCTTCGCCATCGCGCCATCGACCAGGCCAGCGTTGGCGGCGTCGGCCGGGTTCAGGGCGATGCCGGGGGCGCGGTTGAGCGGATGGGCCTGCAAGGCCGCCGCGCGGCGTACCACCGCATCGACGCGGTAGATCGCCGGCACCAGTGCCAGCTCCAGGCCGTCGCCGCCGGCCTCGCCGGCGCGGCCGGCCTTGGGCGCGACCGGGGCGCGGCCCTGCAGCAGGGCGCGGGCGCCGGCCAGGTCGGTGAACTCGAAGCCCGGCAGGCCCAGTTCGCCACCCAGCGCACGCAGCACCCGCCAGCCCTCGCGGGCCTGGCCCGGCGGCTTGGCACCGGCATGGGCCCGTTGCTCGACGCCATCCAGGCTGGTCAGGGTGGCCTCGATCTCCGGCAGTGCGGCGATCGGCAAGATCACGTCGGCCACCGCGAGGGTGGATTCGCAGGCGTAGTGGCTCAGCGCCACCACCTGGGCGGCGTTGAGCGCCTTGAGCGCGGCGGCGGTATCGGCGAAGTCCAGGCCCGGCTCGATCCCGTGCAACAGGTAGGCGCTGCGCGGCTGATCGAACATGGCGGCCACGTCGCGCGCGGCCGGCACCACGCCGGCCCGGGCCAGGCCCAGCGCATTGGCACCCTGCGGGATGCGGCACAGCGAAGCCCCGGTGGCGGCGGCGAAATCACGCGCGGCGGCGCGGATGGCCGCGGCCTGCGGGTGGTTCTCGGCGATCGCGCCGACGATCACCACCGCACGGGTAGCGCCCCTGGCGGCCTCGCGCAGGGCGGCATCGCCCAGCGCCTGGGCCAGTTGCGAGGGCGGCACGATCTGCTTGCCGGCCAGGGTGAAGGTGAAATCGAAGTCGACCGGGTTGATCGCGTGGATGCGCGCGTTGCGCTTGACCTGGGCCTGGCGCAGGCGCGCATGCAGCAGTGGCAGCTCGTGGCGGATGTTGCTGCCCACCAGCACCACCAGGTCGGCCTGGCCGACCTCGGCCAGCGGCAGCGCGAACGGCTCGGCCACCGCGCCATCGGAAAAATCACGGTTGCCGATGCGGTGGTCGAGGTTGCCGCTGCCCAGCTCGCCGGCCAGCAGTGCCAACAGCCCACCCTCCTCGTTGCAGGTGGCCGGATGGGCCAGCACGCCCAGCGCATCGCCGCGATTGGCGCCGAGGATCGCCGAAGCGGCGGCCAGGCCTTCAGCCCAGCTGACCTCGCGCCACTGGCCATCGACCTTGCGCAGCGGCACGCTGGCGCGGTCGGCGGCCTGCAGGCCCTGGTGCGAGTAGCGGTCGCGGTCGGACAGCCAGCACTCGTTGACCGCCTCGTTGTCACGCGGCACGGTGCGCAGCACTTCGCCGCGGCGCACGTGCAGGTACAGGTTCGACCCCATCGGGTCGTGGTAGCCCAGCGATTCGCGCGCCACCAGCTCCCAGGGACGGGCGCGGAACTGGAACACCTTGTTGGTCAGCGCGCCCACCGGGCACACATCGACGACATTGCCGGACAGTTCGGTAGTCAGCGGCTTGCCGTCGTAGGTGCCGATCTGCAGGTTCTCGCCGCGATACATGCCGCCCAGCTCGTAGGTGCCGGCGATCTCGGCGGTGAAGCGCACGCAGCGGGTGCAGTGGATGCAGCGGGTCATCTCGGTGGCCACCAGCGGGCCGATGTCCTCGTCGGCGACCACGCGCTTGCGCTCGGCGAAGCGGCTGACCGAGCGACCATAGCCCATGGCCACGTCCTGCAGCTCGCACTCGCCGCCCTGGTCGCAGACCGGGCAATCGAGCGGGTGGTTGATCAGCAGGAACTCCATCACGTTGCGCTGGGACCGCAGCGCCTTCTCGTTGCGGGTAAACACCTTCAGCCCGTCCATCACCGGGGTGGCGCAGGCCGGCGACGGCTTGGGCGCCGAGCGCCCGCCCACTTCGGTATCGACCAGGCACATGCGGCAGTTGGCCGCCACCGCCAGCTTGTCGTGGTAGCAGAAACGCGGGATCGCGATGCCGGCCTTGTCGGCGGCCTGGATGATCATCGAGCCCTTGGGCGCGGCCAGCTCCACCCCGTCGATGAAGACGGTGACGTGATCCGGCGGCAGGTTCGGGTTGACGGGCTGCGCGCTCACGCGACCACCTCCAGGCTGGAACGGACCACGGTGCCGTCGCGCTCGTCGTCCACCAGGAAGCGCTTGTTGATGATGGCGTACTCGAACTCGTGGCGGAAATGGCGCAGGAAACCCTGCACCGGCCAGGCCGCGGCCTCACCGAAGGCGCAGATGGTATGGCCCTCGATCTGGCCGGCGGCAGCCCGCAGCATCTCCAGGTCCTCCAGGGTCGCTTCCATGCTGGCGATCCGGGTCAGCAGGCGGTACATCCAGCCGGTGCCTTCGCGGCACGGGGTGCACTGGCCGCAGCTTTCCTTGAAATAGAAGCGGGCGATGCGCTGGCAGGCGCGGACCATGCAGGTGGTGTGGTCCATGACCACCACCGCGCCCGAGCCCAGGCCCGAACCGGCCTTCTGCAGGGCGTCGTAGTCCATGGTCAGGCCCATCATGGTCTGGCCCGGCAGCACCGGCATCGAGGAACCGCCGGGAATGACCGCCTTGATCCGGTTGCCGTCGCGGATGCCGCCACACAGCTCCAGCAGCTCGGCGAACGAAGTGCCCAGGCGGATCTCGTGGTTGCCCGGGCGGGCGACGTGGCCGGAGACCGAGAAGATCTTGCAGCCGCCGTTGTTGGGCTTGCCCAGGTTCATGAACCACTCGGCGCCGTTGCGCACGATCGCCGGCACCGAGGCGTAGGTCTCGGTGTTGTTGATCGTGGTCGGCTTGCCGTACAGGCCGAAATTGGCCGGGAACGGCGGCTTGTAGCGCGGCTGGCCCTTCTTGCCTTCCAGCGACTCCATCAGCGCGGTTTCTTCGCCGCAGATGTAGGCGCCGGCGCCCAGCGCGTTGTACAGGTCGATGTCCACGCCCGAGCCGAGGATGTCCTTGCCCAGCCAGCCGTTGGCGTAGGCCTCGGCGGTGGCCTCCTCCAGGTGCTCGAACGGCTCGTGGTGGAACTCGCCGCGCAGGTAGTTGTAGCCCACGGTCGAACCGGTGGCGTAGCAGGCGATGGCCATGCCCTCGACCACCGCATGCGGGTTGTAGCGCAGGATGTCGCGGTCCTTGGCGGTACCCGGCTCGGACTCGTCGGAGTTGCAGAGGATGTACTTCTGCATTTCGCCCTTGGGCATGAAGCTCCACTTCAGGCCGGTGGGGAAGCCGGCGCCGCCGCGGCCGCGCAGCCCGGAGGCCTTGACCATCTCGACCACGTCGGCCGGCGGGATCCTTTCGGTCAGGATCCTGCGCAGCGCCTGGTAGCCGCCGGTCTTGAGGTAGTTCTCGTAGGACCACGGCTTGTCGAAGTGCAGCGTCGTGTAGACCGCCTGGTGCTCCTTCGGGGCCGGGCCGACCGGGCCGTAGCCCTCGGAAACCTTGGTGTGGTGCGCCATCTGCGGTGGCCTCACTTCAGTCCGTCGAGCAGCTCGTCCACCTTCGCGGCGTCGAGCTTCTCGTGGTAATGGCCGTTGATCACGACCACCGGGGCGCCGCAGCACGCGGCCACGCACTCTTCCTCGCGCTTGAGGTAGACGCGGCCGTCGGCGGTCGATTCGCCCAGCTTGCAGCCCAGCTTCTTCTCGGCATGGGCGACCAGGTCCTCGGCGCCATTGAGCCAGCAGCTGATGTTGGTGCAGAACGCCACGTTGTTGCGGCCGACCTTCTGCGTCTCGAACATCGAGTAGAAGGTGGCGACCTCGTAGGCCCACACCGGCGGCAGGTCCAGGTACCGGGCCACGCCGGCGATCAGCTCGTCGGTCAGCCAGCCACCGTTCTGCTCCTGGGCCGCATGCAGGCCCTGCAGCACCGCCGAGCGCTTGCGGTCGGCCGGGAACTTGGTCAGCCAGTGGTCGATATGCGCGCGGGTGTCGTCGCTGAGCACGACCAGCGGGTCGACGTGGCGGGCGTTTTCGAAATTACCGGTGGCCTTCATCGATCCACCTCACCGAACACGAGATCATAGGTACCGATCATGGCCACGACGTCGGCCAGCATGTGGCCGCGCACGATCTCGTCCATCGAGGA
>JAGOWL010000052.1:10953-13587 GCA_018060215.1 Pseudoxanthomonas sp. | reverse complement strand
TCCGGCAGCAGCAGGCGCAGCTGTTCGCGGTAAAGATCCTTGATCCGCCGCAGCGCGGTTTCGTTGTCGGCCTCGAAGCGCAGCACCAGCACCGGGGTGGTGTTGGAGGCGCGCAGCAGGCCCCAGCCGTCGTTCCAGTCCGCACGCAGGCCGTCGATGGTGGTCAGGCGCGCACCGGTGAACGGTGCGTCCTCGACCTGGGCAGCGCGTGCGAACTGGGCCACCAGCCCATGCGCATCGCCTTCCACCGGCACCTTGATCTCCGGGGTGGCCACCGCATCGGGCAGCTCGTCCAGCACCTCCGACGGAGTCTCCATGCGCCCGGCCAGGATCTCCAGCAGGCGCGCGGCCGAGTACAGGCCGTCATCGAAGCCGTACCAGCGCTCGCGGAAGAAGAAGTGGCCGCTCATCTCGCCGGCCAGTTCGGCCTCGGTCTCGCGCATCTTGGCCTTGATCAGCGAGTGCCCGGTCTTCCACATCAGCGGGCTGCCGCCCTGGCGCAGGATGTAGTCGGACAGCTTGCCGGTGCACTTGACGTCGTAGATCACCATGGCGCCCGGATTGCGTTGCAGCACATCGGCGGCGAACAGCATCAGCAGCCGGTCCGGGAACACCATCTTGCCTTCCTTGGTCACCACGCCCAGGCGGTCGCCGTCGCCGTCGAAGGCCAGGCCCAGGTCGGCGTCGAAGCGCTTGACCATCTGCATCAGGTCCTCGAGGTTGTGCGGCTCGCTCGGGTCCGGGTGGTGGTTGGGGAAGCTGCCGTCGACCTCGCAGTACAGCGGGATCACCTCGGCGCCGATGGACTCCAGCAGGCGCGGGGCGATGTCGCCGGCAACACCATTGCCGGCGTCGACCACCACCTTCAGCGGCCGCTCCATCTGCACGTCGTCGGCGATGCGGCGGACGTAGTCTTCGTCCACCGCCTGCTGGATCAGCGAACCGGCGCTGCTGCCCGCCTGCAGGCGGCCTTCGCGGATGCGCTCGCACAGGTCCTGGATCGCGTCGCCGGACAGGGTCTCGCCACCGACCACGATCTTGAAGCCGTTGTAGTCGGGCGGATTGTGGCTGCCGGTCACCGCCACGCCGCTGCCGGCGCGCAGGTGGTAGGCGGCGAAATACACCACCGGAGTGGGCACCATGCCCACGTCGATCACGTTGCGGCCGGCCTTGCGCAGGCCCTCGATCAGGCCGCCGGCCAGCTCCGGGCCGGACAGGCGGCCATCGCGGCCGACCACGATGTCGGTCAGGCCCTTGTCGGCCATCACGTTGCCCACCGCCTGGCCGATCCAGGCGGCGACCTGCGGGGTCAGTTCACGGCCGACCACGCCGCGGATGTCATAGGCGCGGAAGATGCCCGGCTCCAGCGCGACCTCCGCCGCCACGGCCGCGGCCCGCACCGGTGCCACCGCCGCGCGGGCCTCGTCCTGGCCGGTCTTCAGGGTCTGGCCCAGGGTCGGCTCGGATTCCTCCAGCGCGCCGGTGGCCGCCTTGCGGCGCAGCTGCGGCAGCTTGCCGCGCGCCAGCAGTACGGCCAGCGTCGCCAGTGCGGCCAGCACGGCCGCGGCGACCAGGCAGGCGATGGCACCCAGTCCGAACGGGCCACGGCCCACATCCGGAACCGCGGCCGCCACGCGCAGGCCGGTCTTGCCGACGTCGCGCGAGAGCATGTCGGCGAGGTTGGACAGGCCGGCATCACCGCGCTCGATCAGGTTGAACCCGCCCTGGCGCAGCGCCAGGTAGGTCCCGGACGGCAGCGGCGCCTGCTCCACGGCGGTGGTCAGCTCGGCCAGCGGCAGGCGCACGTAGGCCACCGCCGGCAGGCTGCCCAACCGGGCCGGTGCCGCCACGCCCAGCCGCGTGGCGCCTTCCTCGCGCACCAGCATGGCCACCGGCTGGCCCTGGTCGGTGGCCTTTTCCAGCAGGCCCAGGCGTGCGAAACCGAATTCGGGGGCGTCGGCGTAGGCGGCCGTCAGATCGGTGGTCAGGACCAGGGAGCCCTCGGCGCCACTCCAGCCCTCGCGCAAGGCCTCCGCGGCGGCACCGGCGTCGCCGGCGGCCAGGGCGGCCTTGACTTCGGCACGGTCCAGCTGCCGCGCCAGGGTGGCGGTCCGGTCCGACAGCACCGCCCCCACGGTCTGGGCCACCTGGTCGCGCGCGCTGCCCAGTTGCGTCTCGCGGGCGTGGCCACGCCATTGCTGCACGCCGCTCCACAGGAACCACGCCGCCAGCACGCCCAGCAGCGCCGCCAGCAGCAAGGCGCCACGCTTGACCTGGTCCTGCGGTACCCGCACCGAATCCATCTGGATCATCCTGTCCTCATCCCCTTCAACGTACGCCGGTGTGGCCGAAGCCGCCTTCGCCACGGGCGCTGCCGGCAAAAGTATCCACCACCTTCAACGTCGCACGCACGATCGGTGCCAGCACCAGCTGGGCGATGCGGTCGCCGGGCTGGATGGTGAACGCCTCCCGGCCCCGGTTCCACACGCTGATCAGCAGCGGGCCCTGGTAGTCGGCGTCGATCAGCCCGGTGCCGTTGCCCAGCACGATGCCGTGGCGGTGGCCCAGCCCGGAGCGCGGCAGGACCAGCGCGCACAGGCCCGGGTCGGCGACGTGGATCGACAGGCCGCTGGG
>JAGOWL010000052.1:0-10853 GCA_018060215.1 Pseudoxanthomonas sp. | reverse complement strand
GCCGAACGCACGTCCACCCGTTGCACTCCCGGCGGGGTGCCCAGATGCACCGGGCCGGCGACCAGCACCACCTGCGCGCCCTGGCGGGCGGCGGCGGCGGCCACGGCGAAGCCCATCTTGCCGCTGCTGCGGTTGCCCAGGTAGCGCACCGGGTCCAGGTCCTCGTAGGTCGGGCCGGCGCTGACCACCACCTTCAGGCCCTGCAGCAGACCGGGACCGCCCGCCGCGGCCGGCGCGACGCCAGTCGCCAGCGCCGCGACGATGGCGTCGGGCTCGCTCAGCCGGCCCGGGCCGGACTCGCCTTCGGCCAGCGGGCCGTCCTCCGGGCCGATCACCTGCACCCCGCGGCTGCGCAGCAGGGCCATGTTCGCCACCGTGGCCGGGTGCTGCCACATGCGGTGGTTCATCGCCGGCGCCACCGCCAGCGGCGCGGTCGAGGCCAGGCACAGGGTGGTGACCAGATCGTCGGCCTGGCCATGGGCCAGCCGCGCCAGCAGGTCGGCGGTGGCCGGGGCGACCACGATGCGGTCGGCCCAGCGCGCCAGTTCCAGGTGGCCCATCGCCTGTTCAGCGCCCTCGTCCCACAGGCTGGTGCGCGCCGGGTGTCCGGACAGGGCCTGGAAGCTGAGCGCGGTGACGAAACGCTGGGCGCCGGCGGTCATGGCCACCTGTACCGCCGCCCCGGCATCGCGCAGGCGACGCACCAGTTCCAGGGCCTTGTAGGCGGCGATCCCGCCACCGACGCACAACAGGATCCGTTGCCCTTGCAGCGGGCCACTGGCCGGAACACTCACGCGGGGGTTTTCCTACGCCGGACGGGGCGACCAGCTTACTCCAAGCCCGCGGCCAGCCTGATGACCATCGCCGCCGGGCTCATGCACCCTGCACCCATGCACATCCGCGAATGGCCCAGCACCGAGCGTCCCCGTGAAAAGCTGCTGCTGCGCGGCCCGGGGGCGCTGTCGGACGCCGAACTGCTGGCGATCTTCCTGGGTTCGGGCCTGCCCGGCCGCGACGCAGTGCAGACCGGCCGCGAGCTGCTGGAAGGCCACGGCCCGCTGCGGGCGCTGCTGGACCGCGCCCCGGTGGAGCTGGCCCGCCTGCCCGGCCTGGGTCCGGCCCGGGCCTGCCAGCTGGCCGCCGCCCTGGAGCTGGGCGACCGCCACCTTGCCGCGGCCCTGGCCCGCGGCGACGCCCTCACCGACCCGGTCGCCGCCGGCCGCTACTTCGCCCGCCGCCTGCGGGCACGGCCGCACGAGGTGTTCGCGGTGCTGTTCCTGGACACCCGGCACCGCGCGCTGGCCTTCGAGGAACTGTTCGCCGGCACCATCGACGGCGCCGAGGTGCACCCGCGCGAGGTGGTGCGGCGGGCGCTGGGCCACAATGCGGCGGCGGTGATCGTCGGTCACAACCACCCGTCCGGCTGCCCCGACCCCTCGGCCGCCGACCGCGCCGTCACCCAGCGCCTGAAGCAGGCCCTGTCCCTGGTCGAGATCCGCCTGCTGGACCATTTCGTGGTGGGCGACGGTGAGCCGGTGTCCATGGCCGCCCGCGGGCTGGTGTGAGCTGCAGCCAGGTCGTGGGCAAGGCCGCGCGGTGAGGTCCGGATGCCACCCGATCCGGACCACCCCATGCCAAGGGGGTAAAATGCCCGGTCTGACCGCATGAAGCCGCCCCCCGAGTGAAAACCCTCCTGCACGCCCTGGTCGCCCAGGGCATCGAAGCGCTACGCGCCGCCGGCACCGTGCCGGCCGACGCGGCCACCCCCGACTTCGTCATCGAGCGGCCCAAGACCCGCGAGCACGGCGACTTCGCCAGCAACGCGGCGATGCTGCTGGCCAAGGCCGCGCGCAGCAATCCGCGCGCCCTGGCCCAGGCGCTGGTGGCGGCCCTGCCGGCCAGCGCGGATGTGGCCCGGGTGGAGATCGCCGGCCCGGGCTTCATCAACTTCCACCTGGCCCCGGGGGCCTGGCAGCGCGAGGCCGCCACCGCCCTGCGCGAGGGCAGCGACTACGGCCGCAACGGCTCCGGCCGTGGTCGCGTGGCCGGCGTGGAGTACGTTTCGGCCAACCCGACCGGCCCGCTCCACGTGGGCCACGGCCGCGCCGCGGCGATCGGCGACTGCATCGCCCGGGTGCTGGACGCCAACGGCTGGACGGTCAAGCGCGAGTTCTACTACAACGACGCCGGCGTGCAGATCGACAACCTGGCCCGTTCCACCCACGCGCGCCTGCAGGGGCTGGCACCCGGTGACGCCGACTGGCCGGCCGACGCCTACAACGGCCACTACATCCAGGACGTGGCCGACGCCTACCTGCGTGGCGATACCGTGCAGATCGAAGGCCACGCGGTGGCCGCTGCGCGTGACATCGGGGATATCGAGGCGATCCGCCGCTTCGCGGTGGCGTACCTGCGCAACGAGCAGAACCAGGACCTGGCCGCATTCGGCGTGGATTTCGACGTCTACTTCCTGGAAAGCTCGCTGTACACCGACGGCAAGGTCGAGCAGACCGTGCGCGAACTGGTCGCCAGGGGCCACGCCTACGAGGAAGGCGGTGCGCTGTGGCTGCGCACCACCGACTTCGGCGACGACAAGGACCGGGTGATGCGCAAGTCCGATGGCACCTATACCTACTTCGTGCCGGACGTGGCCTACCACCTGAGCAAGTGGCAACGCGGCTACGAACGCGCCATCACCGAACTGGGCGCCGACCACCACGGCTCGCTGGCGCGGGTGCGTGCCGGCCTGCAGGCGCTGGACGTGGGCATCCCCAGGGGCTGGCCGGAGTACGTGCTGCACCAGATGGTCACGGTGATGCGCGGCGGCGAGGAAGTGAAGCTGTCCAAGCGCGCCGGTTCCTACCTGACCCTGCGCGACCTGATCGAGGAAGCCGGGCGCGACGCGACGCGCTGGTTCCTGGTCGCGCGCAAGCCCGATTCGCAGCTGGTGTTCGACATCGACCTGGCGCGCCAGCAGAGCAACGACAACCCGGTGTTCTACGTGCAGTATGCGCACGCCCGCGTGGCCAGCCTGCTGCGCCAGGCCGCCGAAAAGGGCCATGTGTACGACCAGGCCCATGCGCTGGACAACCTGTCCCTGCTCGATGATGAAGGCTCGCTGGCGCTGCTGGTGGAGTTGTCGCGCTGGCCGGAAGTGGTCGAGGCGGCCGGGCAATCGCTGGAACCGCATCTGGTGGCCCAGTACCTGCGCGAACTGGCCTATGCTTTCCACACCTGGTACGCGAACACCCCCGTGCTGGTGGAACAGGCGGGCCTGCGCGACGCGCGCCTGGCGCTGGCGCTGGCGGTGCGGCAGGGATTGGCCAATGGACTGGACCTGCTCGGCGTGAGTGCGCCGGAGCGGATGTGAGGCGCGCACTGGCGCGCCGGGTGAACGGGAGAATGCGGTAATGGCGGCAAGACGTGGCAAGAACCAGGCGCGGCGCAATGGCCGCAACGGCACCCGCCCGGCCTGGGTCTGGGTGGTGGCGGGCCTGGCGATCGGCGCGGTGGCGTTCCTGGTCGTGCCTGCGCTGATGAAGGGTGACGGCGACGGCTTCGCCCGTTTCGGCCCGCGCGCCAACCCGGATGCGCAGCCGGCACCGATCGCCGACACCGAGGCCATCGCCGACATGCCGGCGCCCGCGGCCGCTTCCACCTCCCCGCAGTACGATTTCTACACCGTCCTGCCCGGCAACGAGGTGCGCCTGTCCGATGCCGAGTTGGCCGCCAGCGCGCGCGAGGAGGAGGCCCGACGCGCGCGCGCCGAGGCCCAGCGCGCACGCGATGCGCTGGAAGGCCGCGCCACCACGCCGCCGCCGGCGCCGGTCAGCGCCGATCCAGGAACCACGGCCGCCGCCGCGGCCGCCGCCGACACCACGCCGGCGCCGGTGGCCGACACCGGCACGGCCGCAGGTGCGCGCTACATCCTCCAGGCCGGCGCCTTCGGCGCGGCCGGTGACGCCGAGGAAGTGAAGGCCAGGATCGCCATGCTCGGCCTGGGCGCGCGGGTGGAATCGGGCCAGGCGAACGGCCGCACCGTCTACCGGGTGCGCATGGGGCCCTACGCCAGCGCCGGCGAACTGGCCGAAGCCAAGCAGAAGCTGGCCGACAGCGGCCTGCCGGCGATGGCGATCAAGGCGAGGCAATGATGTCCCGGACCGCCTTCATCACCGGCGCCACGTCCGGTTTCGGCCTGGCGGCCACGCGCCGCTTCGTCGCCGCCGGCTGGAAGGTGGTGGCCACCGGCCGCCGCCGCGAACGCCTGCAGGCGCTGGTCGACGAACTGGGGGCCGCCAACGTGCACCCGGCCTGTTTCGACGTGCGCGACACCGCCGCGATGGACGCCGCGCTGGCCACGCTGCCGGAAGGCTTCGGCGGCATCGACGTGCTGGTCAACAACGCCGGCCTGGCGCTTGGCACCGCCCCGGCGCAGCACGCCAGCCTCGAGGACTGGCGGGTGATGATCGACACCAACATCACCGCCCTGGTGACCCTGACCCAGCGCCTCCTGCCGGTCCTGATCGAACGCAAAGGCGTGGTGATCAACGTCAGCTCGGTGGCCGGCGTGTATCCGTATCCGGGCGGGAACGTCTACGGTGGGACCAAGGCCTTCGTCAGCCAGTTTTCGCTGAACCTGCGCTCGGACTTGCACGGCACCGGGGTGCGCGTGACCACGATCGAACCTGGAATGGCACACACCGAGTTCACCCTGGTGCGCACCCACGGCAACCAGGCCGCGTCGGACAAGCTCTACGCCGACGCGCACCCGATGACCGGCGAGGACATCGCCGAACAGATCTTCCACGTGGCCACCCTGCCGCCGCATCTGAACATCAACCGGCTGGAGATCATGCCGGTGAGCCAGTCGTTCGCCGGGTTCCAGGTCCACCGCGACTGAAGCCGGCCACCCCGGATCCTACGCCGCCAGCAGTGCCTGCACTTCCAGCACGACCTCATAGACGCCGTTGATCACGAACTGCACACCGATGCACACCAGCAGGAAGCCCATCAGCCGCGAGAACGCCTCCACGCCACTGTTGCCCAGCTTGCGCATGATGAAGCCGGAGCTGCGCAGGCACAGCAGCAGGATCGCGCAGGCCAGGAAGAAGGTCAGCGGCGGGGCCACCAGCATCACCCACTCGGCGTAGGGCTGCACGTCCCGCATCGCCGCCGCGACGCTGATGATCATGGCGATGGTGCCCGGACCGGCGGTGGTAGGCATGGCCAGCGGGATGAAGGCGATGTCCTGCGTGCGGCGCTGGCGCAGCTCCTCGCCACGGCGCTCCACCTCGGGAGTCTCGTCCAGTTTCTGCTCGGGGAACAGCATGCGGAAGCCGATGAAGGCCACGATCAGGCCACCGGCGATGCGCAGGCCGGTGATCGAGACACCGAACAGGTTCATCACCATCTGGCCCACGTAGAAGGCCACCACCATGATCGCGAAACTGTAGATCGAGGCCTTCAGTGCCTGGCGGTCGCGCTCGGCCTCGGTCATGCCGCGCGACAGGCCCATCAGCAAGGCGACCGTCGTCAATGGATTGGCCAGCGGCAGGATCATCGCCAACCCGATTCCCACCGCCACGAACAGCTCCAGCACCCGCACCCCTCCCGCATTTTCACAGCGGGCAACATACACCCGTCAGCCAGTGGGTGATACCCGTGCGCGGTCAGCGCACGGGATCGGGCTCATGCCGCCGGCTCGTCGGACAGATAGGTGTAACCGGTCAATCCCGCCTCCAGCTCGGCATTCAGACGCGCAGCCTCGGTCGGGCCGATGTCGACCGCACCGACCCGCGCCTTGTAGATGCGCCGCAGGTCATCGAGCCTGTAGCCCACGTAGTCCAGCATCACGTCGGTGGTGTCGCCGCGGCGTTGCTGGGTGATGGCATGGCCACCGGTCGCGGTGACGCGAACCTCCACCGCGTCGGTATCGCCGAACAGGTTGTGGATGTCGCCCAGGATTTCCTGGTAGGCGCCGACCAGGAAAAAGCCCAGACGGTAGCTCTGGCCCGGACGCAGCTCGTGCAGCGGCAGCGAACTGTCCAGGTCCTCGTTCTCCACGTAGGTGTCGATCTTGCCGTCCGAATCGCAGGTCATGTCGGCGATCACCCCGCGCCGGGTCGGCGCCTCGTCCAGCCGCTCGATCGGCACGATCGGGAACACCTGGTCGATCGCCCACACGTCGGGCATCGATTCGAACACGCTGAAGTTGACGAAGTACTTGTCCACCAGCCGCTCGTTGAGCTCGTCGAGCAGGTCGCGATGGCTCTTCTCGTCGTAGGTCAGGCGCGCCTTGACCGCATGGGCGATGGCATAGAACAGGTCGTCGATGCGCGCGCGCTGGACCAGGTCGAGCTGGCCCAGCGCATACAGGCTCAATCCCTCCGCATGCGCCTGCGCCGCCTCGTGGAACACTTCCACCGCCGGGCGCCCGGCCATCTCTCCGTGCAGCTCGCGCAGCTGGCGCACAGGATGGGATTCGTCATCGTGCGGCTCCGGCACCCGGCCTTCCGGCGCCCGCTCGACCTCGGTCACGTTGGCCACCAGCACCGCGTGGTGGGCGGTCATCGCGCGCCCACACTCGGTGATGATGCGCGGCGGCGGCAATCCTTCAGCTCGGCAGGCCTCGGCCAAGGGCTGCACGATGCTGGAGGCATAGTGGTGGATGCCGTAGTTGACCGAATTGTAGGAACGCGAACGGGTGCCTTCGTAATCGATGCCCAACCCACCGCCGACGTCGACGTGGCTGATCTTCGCGCCCTGGTGCGAGAGTTCGACGAAATAGCGGGTGGCCTCGCGCATGCCGGCGGCGATGTCGCGCACGTTGCTGATCTGGCTGCCCATGTGGAAATGCAGCAGTTCCAGGCAATCGCCCATGCCGGCGTCGCGCAGCTCCTTCCACAGGGTCAGCAGCTGACGCGGATCCAGGCCGAACTTGGCCTTGTCGCCGCCGCTGTTCTGCCACTTGCCCGCACCCAGCGAGGCCAGCCGCATGCGCACGCCCAGGCCGGGGCGCACGCCCAGCGCGGCCGCCTCTTCCAGCGCAAGCTTCAGTTCGGAGGGCTTCTCGATGACGATGTAGGTCTGCAGGCCCAGCTTGCGCCCGATCAGGGCCAGACGGATGTACTCGCGGTCCTTGTAGCCGTTGCACACGATCAGCCCGCCGGGCCGGCTCAACGCCAGCACCGCCATCAGCTCCGGCTTGCTGCCGGCCTCCAGGCCGAAACCCTCGCCGTGGTGCGAGGCCAGGGTGCCGGCCACGGCCGCGTGCTGGTTGACCTTGATCGGATAGACGGCGGTGTAGCCGCCGGCATAGTCCCAGTCCTGCCGGGCCTGGGCGAAGGCGGCCTGCAGCTTGCCCAGGCGGTCGCCCAGGATGTCCGGGAATCGCACCAGCAGCGGCAGTTTGGCGCCCTTCGCGCGGGCGGCATCCACCACGTCCGGCAGCGGGATCGCCGGGCCCTGCGCGCCCTTCGGCGCGACCACGATGCGCCCGGCGGCGTCCACGTCGAAATAGCCTTCCGCCCAGTGCGGGATGGAGTAGGTCTTGCGGGCTTGGTCGATGGACCAGGACATGGCGGCTTCCGGCACGGTTCGGGCGGTGGCGCATTCTACAGGCTGCGGTCATGGGGGTCCGTTACAATGCGCGCCCACGCCAGCCCGCCCGATCCCCAAGGAACCGCACATGACCGCCAACGACACCTGGTTCATCGAGCACTTCGACCACACCGGCTCGGCCATCGGCTTCCGCATTACCGCCAGGCTGGACCAGGTGCAGTCGCCGTTCCAGAAGATCGAGATCTACGACAGCACCGACTGGGGCAAGCTGATGGTGATCGACGGGGCGATGATGCTGACCACCCGCGACAACTTCTTCTACCACGAGATGATCAGCCACCCGGTGCTGTTCACCCACCCGGACCCGAAGCGGGTGGTGATCATCGGCGGCGGTGACTGCGGCACCCTGCGCGAAGTGCTCAAGCACCCGGGCGTGGCCAAGGCCACCCAGTGCGACATCGACGAGCAGGTCACCCGCATGTCCGAGAAGTACTTCCCGGAACTGTGCGAGTCCAACGGCGACCCACGCGCCGAACTGCTGTTCGACGACGGCGTGGCCTACATGGCCAATTGCGCGCCGGGCAGCGTGGACGTGGTGATCGTCGACTCCACCGATCCGGTGGGCCCGGCCGAAGGCCTGTTCAACAAGGCCTTCTTCGAGAGCTGCTTCCGCGCGCTCAAGGACGACGGCCTGCTGGTGCAGCAGAGCGAATCACCGCTGGCCCTGCTGGACCTGATCCGCGACATGCGCGCGGAGATGGGCAAGGCCGGGTTCAAGTCATTCAAGACCCTGCCGTTCCCGCAGCCGTGCTACCCGACCGGCTGGTGGAGCGTGACCGTGGCCAGCAAGCAGGCCGGTTTCGATTTCGGCTTCCGTCGCGCCGATGCGCAGGCCAAGCCGTTCGACACCCTGTACTACACCGCCCACCTGCACACCGGCGTGCTCGTCGCGCCGCCGTTCGTGGCCGCGGCGCTGGGCGACTAAGCCGCGCGCCGCAAGGAAAAAGGCTCTTCACCCGATTGAGTGGGCGAGCCGAGAGCAACAGCGTTGTGGTGTACCGGCTTCGGGGGGAGCCGCGGTAGTACGGGGATAGTGCGCATCGCCTGGTTCCGCCGTCCTTGGCTCCAACAGGCGAGCGCAGGCCATCCATGGCCTGCTTGCGCCCTATCCCCGTACTACCACGTCTTTCGCCACGTTGAGGTCGTAGCTTCGTTGGACAAGGGCGCCTGCGCTGCGTGGCGGTGGCGGTGGCGCTGATGCTGTTGCCGTAGCCGTGCCCCACCGAAGCCATGACCTGGACGCGCCGAAGGACGTCGATGCAAGGGGTTCGCGTTCGAGCGGCACATGGACGTGCCGCGCCCGCGTGTTGGAGCAGGACGCGGAACCACGCGGCGAACGCGAACCCCTTGTAGCGGCGGCCCCCGCCCGAAGCAAGGCTGTTGCCCTTGCAGCGTCGGCCCCGGCCCGAAGCAAGGCTGTTGCCTGCGCAGTGACGACCCCCGCCCGAAGCGAAGCTTTCGTCTGATGTTCGCGCCATCGGGAAAAGAACCAGAAAAAAGCCCCGCAATGCGGGGCTTTTCTTTCTTGCGTGCACAAACGGGGGCGCGGCGGTCAGCTGGCCAGGATCTTGGCCTTCTGCAGCTCGAACTCCACCTCGGTCAGCACCCCGCCCTGCTTGAGCTCATTGAGCTTTTGCAGCATGGCGATCTTCTCGTCGGTCATGCCGGCTGGCGCAGCGGCGGCCGGTGCCGGTGCGGCGGCGGCCTCGGGCGGCGGCGCGGCGGCGCCACCCCTGCCCATCACCGCCTTGGCGGTGCCGGTGATCACGGCGGTACGCGCCGCGGTTCCGATCAGGCTCTTGGTTCTTCTCATTGCATTTCTCCGGGTTCGTGTAACGGTCTGGTGGGTGTCTGCGGGTGTCTGACGTGCGCTTCGGACCCAGGGCACTTGCCGCCACTGTACTCCCCTGCGGGTACCACAACATGACGACCGGCTGGCATGTCCTTCCTATCTGTCCATGCCGCACACAGCCCCGTGACAGGTGAGCGTATTGAAATCGTAGATCGCCGAGTGCCCCGGGTTTCCAGTCGGACGGGCAACGCCCTTGGGCACGAAGAAGGTCGCTGAATGCGCACCGTACAGCCCCGGCGGCAACTCGAATTGGGCCAGCACCACGTAACCGTTGTGCACGCTCAAAGAGCGCGGCGGCCTCCCGCCCGCCACCGGCGGAAGGTCGTCACGATCAGGCCGGGCGTCGAGCGCTGCGACCCAGGCCTGGGCGTCGCCCGGCGTGGCCCGGCGCAACCACCCCTGACGCATCGCGTACTCCAGCCCGGCCTCGCCGGCAGCCAATGTATCCGGCACGCGGAACGAGGCCACCGGGCTGGCGGCGGCATCGGTCACCGGCTTCGCATCGGGCCGCAATGCGTCGCCGACCACGACCCTGCCCTCGCGCACCGGGTACAGCATGTCGATCTGTTGTCCGAACACCTGCCGCGCAAGGGGGTTGAGGCCCTGCGGCTTGTCGGCTGAAATGTAGAAATAGCCGCAGCTGCCACGATTGTCGTGGGTACTGACGATAAGCGGCACGCCGTCCGGAAGACCGGTGACGTGCTGCGAGTGATATCCGCCCACCAGTACCGCGACGATGCGCGTGCCTTTGGTCCAGCCGATGTTCCATGCGGTAGGCTCGTAGTTGCCCAGCATCAACGCCACCGGCGAGCCAGGGGAGTTGACCAGCACATCCACCGTCGTGCCCTCATGGCCACTGCGGTCGATCTGATAGCCGAGCTTGCGCCCGCTGTAGGCACCCGCGGCGTACAAGCGAAACGGCCCGACGGTGGCCAGCTCCGGGAATGCGCATGCCGCCGGCGGCGCTGCCTGGCCCGCAGGAGTTTCGAACTCGAACGGACGCGTGGTGGTGGCGGCCTGGCCGTCGGCGGGAGTCGGTGAAGCGCCCACGCCGCCTTCGGCCGCGGCCGGGATGGAATCAGGGGCCGGATCTTCCACGGTCGCGGCAGGCGGCGGCCCGGTGTCGGCGGCGGCCGGCTTTGGCCCGGACTCCGCGCCCAGCGCGGCATCCAGCTGCTTGCAGCCGGCAAGCGCCAACACGGCCAGCACCACGCACAGGTTCCGGATCTTTCCCGCGTCCATGGGCAGCCCTACAGCGCGTCCGCGTCCAGCTCGCCGGTGCGGATCCGCACCACCCGGCCCAGGTCGTACACGAACACCTTGCCGTCGCCGATCTTGCCGGTGCCGGCCGCGCGCACGATGGCCTCGACCACCGCCTCGA
>JAGOWL010000168.1 GCA_018060215.1 Pseudoxanthomonas sp. | reverse complement strand
GACGAACTGCCCGGTGGCAAGGGCAAGCCGGTCAGCCTGGAACAGCACCGCCAGCGCCTGGGCGAGCGATTCGTCCGCCAGGACGCCAACAAGGACGGTTACCTGGACGCACGCGAGCTGGCCGCGCCGCCGCGCTGACGCCAGCCATCAACCACGCGCCGCAAGCCGCCGCCGACGCAGCGGCCGGCTCAGGGTTCGGCGCGCCCGCCCGGCCGCATCGCGTGCTCCCGCCAGGCCTGGAACATGAGCACGCTCCACAGGTGGGTGTGCCATTTGCGCTGGCCGCCCAGGAAGTCGGCCCAGATCGCGCCGATGGTGGCGGCATCGAAGTGGCCTTCCTGGCGCAGGCGGACCGGGTCCAGCTGCGCCTGGGCCCAGTCGCGCAGCGGCCCGCGCAACCAGTCGCCCACCGGCGCGCCGAACCCGGACTTGCGCCGGTGCACCAGCGGCGCCGGCAGGTAGCGTTCCAGCAGCCGCTTGGGCAGGTACTTGAGGGTACCGTCGCGCCACTTCATCGACAGCGGCAGCGACCAGGCGAACTCGACCACCCGCCAGTCCAGCAGCGGCGCCCGCGCTTCCAGCGCCACCGCCATGCTGGCGCGGTCGACCTTGGTGAGGATGTCCTCGGGCAGGTAGCAGGCGAAGTCCAGCGCCATCAGCAGGTCGGCCGGGCCGCCGTTGTCCGGTACCGCGGCTGGGTCGTCGTAGGCGGTGATCCGGCGACGGGCACCGATGACCACCCGTTCGGGCTGGCGCCAGCGGCTGACCCGTTGCCGGGCGATGCCCTGCAGGTCGCCGGTGGCCAGTTCGGCGCGCAGCGCCGCCAGCCCGCCCAGGCGCGAGCGCTCGCCCGGATCGCCGGCCAGGCGGGCCAGCCACCGGCGCGGCAGCTTCGACAGCCGCGCCTCGTTGTGCAGGGCCCGGCGGTAGCGGCCATAGCCGAAAAACAGTTCATCACCGCCGTCGCCGGACAGGGCCACGGTGACGTGGCGCCGCGCCAGCCGGCACAGCAGGGCGGTGGGCAGCTGCGAGGAGTCGGCGAAGGGCTCGTCGAACATGCTGGCCATGTCCGGCACCAGGTCCAGCGCGGCGCGGCCGTCGGCATGCAGTTCGGTGTGTTCGGTGCCCAGGTGGCGGGCCACGGCGGCGGCATGCGCGCTCTCGTCGTGGTCGGCATTGTCGAAGCCGATCGAGAAGCTGCGCACCGGTCGCGGCGACTGCGCCTGCATCAGGGCGGTGACCAGCGAGGAATCGGTGCCACCGGAGAGGAACGCACCCAGCGGCACGTCCGCCTCCATGCGCAGGCCGACCGCATCGCGCAACAGGGCATCGAGCGCATCGAGCGCGTCCTCGTCGCCGCCCTCGAAGCCGGTGGCGATCGCCGCTTCCATGCGCTGGCGCCCATGCCACCACGGCTGCTGGTCACCGGGACCGTGGCCGGCGCCACCGCCGCGTAGCGCGGCCTCGTCCAGGCGCAACAGGTGGCCGGCCTGCAGCTTGTGCACGCCTTGCAGGATCGAATGCGGGGCCGGGATGTAGTCCAGCCGCAGCAGCAGGGCCAGGGCGTCCGGGTCGACCTCGGTGCGCAGCCGTGGGTGCGCGCGCAGGGCCGACAGCTCGCTGCCGAACAGCACGGTGCCGTCCTCGGCCCAGCCGTAGTACAGCGGTTTCTTGCCGACCCGGTCGCGGGCCAGCCACAACACCTGTTGCTGGCGGTCCCAGGCGGCCAGCGCGAGCATGCCGTTGCCGCGCTCCAGGGCTTCGTGCACGCCCCACTGGGCGATCGCCGCCAGCAGCACCTCGGTGTCGGAATGGCCGTTGAAGCGATGGCCCAGCGCGGCCAGCGCCTGGCGCAGGGGATGGTGGTTGTAGATCTCGCCGTTGAAGGCCAGCACCCAGCGTCCGTCGGCCGAGACCATCGGCTGGTGGCCTTCCGGGCTCAGGTCCAGGATCGACAGGCGCCGGTGCGCCAGCACCACCCCGGCGGCCGGATCGGTCCAGGTGCCGCTGTCATCGGGGCCGCGATGGGCGATGGCCTGGCCCATGTGGCGGCCGAGCGCCTCGAGCGCCTCGCGCCCGCTGTCTTTCCGTGGCGACCAGGCGCCGGCGATTCCGCACATCGGGCCGGCCTCAGTCGGGCGCCCGCGGCGCGGGCGTGGTGACCGGCTGTCCGTGCTGCAGCAACCAGAGCATGATCGACTTCTGGCGCACGTAGTTCGCCCGCACGTAGGCATAGACCAGGCCACGCCAGCCGTCGAGGAAGCCGCCGCGCAACAGGTAGCCGCGCCAGAACCGCCAGGCCGGGGCCAGCACCAGCTTGGCCAGGCTGGCGCGCTTGCCGCGTGCGAATTCGTGTTCGGCCATCATCCGCGCATAGCGCTGGGTCTTGGCCAGTTGCTGCTCCAGCGAGCGGTAGGGGAAATGGATCAGGTCGCCGGACAGGCGCCGCACCGGGCCGTCGACGCTGGCGGCCTCGTGGATCTCGCGGTTGCCGCGCCAGCCGCCGCTGCGCCTGTCGAACAGGCGCAGCACGCGGTCCGGGTAGGCGTTGCCATGGCGCAGGAAGCGCCCGAAATAATCCGACAGGCGTGCGAAGCGATAGCCACCGGCACCGGCGAAGCCGGCCGCGCGCACCGCCTCGATCGAGGCGCGCAGCTCCGGGCTGACCCGCTCGTCCGCATCCAGGCACAGCACCCAGTCATGGCGGGCCTGTTCGACGGCGAACTGCTTCTGGCTGCGGAAGCCGTCGAAAGGCCGCTGCAGCACCCGGGCGCCGGCCGCCTCGCACAGCCGGGCGGTATCATCACCGGAGCCCGAATCGACCACCACGATCTCGTCGCAGAACGCCAGCGAGGCCAGGCAGTCGCCGATCCGGTCGGCCTCGTTGAACGTGATAATGCACGCCGACAGCCCTGCCTTGCCGGGTCGTGGATCGGAGGAAGGGGGCGAAGGAGTGGCGATGACGGATTACCTGCTGTTCGCGACCGAACGTTACGGCTTGCCCATTCTGACGCCCTTGGCCCAGGCTTTGCACGCGCGCGGGGCACGGGTGCACGCGCTGCTGGCCGGGGGGGCGTCGGGCCTGGTCCTGCCGGCGCCGGTGCGGCCGGTGGATGTGCGCGGGGCGGTGGCGCTGCGGCCGCGGGCGGTGTTCAGCGCCTCCAATGAAGTGCCGACCTTCGTCAGCGGCGCCAAGGTGCAGCTGTTCCACGGCTTCAACGTGGAAAAGCGCGCCGATGGCCGCGGCCACTTCCGGGTCCGCGGCCTGTTCGACCTGTACTGCACGCAGGGGCCGGCCACCACCGTGCCGTTCCAGGCACTGGCCCGGCAGCTGCGCCACTTCGCGGTGGTGGAGACCGGCTGGCCCAAGCTGGACCCGCTGTTCCGCGACGATGGCGGTGCCAGCGCGGCCCTGCGCGCGCCGGCGGCCGGGCGGACGGTGGTGCTGTTCGCCTCGACCTTCACCGAGCGCCTGAGCGCGGCGCCGGTGCTGCTGCCGGCGATCGCCGCCCAGGTCGCCCGCGGCGACCGCTACTGGCTGCTGACCTTGCATCCGAAGTGCCCGCCGGCGCTGTTCGACCGCTACCGCGCCCTGGCCGGCGCCAACGCCGCCTTCATCGAACCCGAGGTCCTGGTCACCGCGCAGCGCGCCGCGGACGTGCTGCTGGCCGACACCACCTCGGTGGTCTCCGAGTTCGTGGTCCAGCGCAAGCCGGTGGTCACCTTCCGCAACCGCGCACCGAAGCCGCACATGCTCGATTTCGACGATCCGGCGCAGCTGCCGGACCTGCTGTCGCAGGCCTTCGATCCGCCGGCGCCGTTGCGGGCGGCGATCGCCGCCTATGCCGACGCCATCCATCCCTGGCGCGACGGCCGTTCCTCGGAGCGGGTGATCGATGCCACCGAGGCGCTGCTGGTGCGCGGCCTGGACAGCCTGGCGCGCAAGCCGCTGGGCGCGTGGTGGCGCGCGCTGCAGATCCGCCGCGAGCTGGGCTACCTGCGCCCCTGACGCACGCCGGCCGCGTGCCGGCCGCGCCCGCTCACCAGCGCAGGCGCCGCCGGGCCAGGGTCGCGCCCAGGCCGGCCAGCAGCGCCCGCGCCTGGGCTTCGGGCAGGAAGCGGATCCGCAGCGGCGGCGCCATCGCCCCGGCGCCGGCGGTGTCCAGCCACAAGGTCGCCGTGCCCAGCCAGCGGTCCAGCGGCGAGCG
>JAGOWL010000167.1:2925-4211 GCA_018060215.1 Pseudoxanthomonas sp. | reverse complement strand
GCAAGTGGGAACAAGGAGAAACCCATCCCACGGGGCCGGCGCTGAAGCTGCTCAACGTCATTGCCGACAAGGGGCTGCAGGCCATCATCTAGAGAGGGAGGCCCAAAACGGGGTCAGGTTCACTTCCCTGTTGGCTTCACCACACACCCCGCTCCGGCGGGGCTTGTGCTTTCTGGGGACGCCGATGGGTGGGTGTGAATATACAAATTGACGTTTATATTTCCAATATGTATGATTCGTGGCATGTTTCCTCGCTCACTGACCCCCACGTTGCGGCGGCTGTCCACGGGTTTTCCGGTGGTGGCGGTGACCGGGCCGCGCCAGTCGGGCAAGACCACGCTGGTGCGCAAGATCTTCGCCGACAAGCCCTACGTCAGCCTGGAGGATCCGCAGGAGCGCGCCTTCGCCGACGAGGATCCGCGTGGATTCCTGTCTCGATTCGCGCAGGGCGCCGTGTTCGACGAGGCGCAGCGGTGGCCGGACCTGTTTTCGTACCTGCAGGGCATGGTTGACGCGGACCGGGTGCCGGGACGATTCGTGCTGACCGGGTCACAGCAGTTCGGGCTGTTGTCCGGTGTGACCCAGTCGCTTGCCGGGCGGGTGGGCATGACCCGACTGCTGCCACTGTCGCTGGCGGAGTTGCCTGCATCGCAAGCCGGGGCGTTGGGGCTGGATGGATTGATGCTGCGGGGCATGTACCCGGCGCTTCACGCCCAGGACCTGCAACCTGGGGACTGGTTTGCCTCCTATGTCGCCACCTACGTGGAGCGCGACGTGCGGCAGGTGTTGAACGTGCAGGATCTTTCCGCGTTCCAGCGATTCCTGCGCCTGTGCGCGGCCCGCACCGGACAACTGCTCAACGTCAGCGCCCTGGCCGGCGAGACGGGTATCTCCAACCACACCGCACGCGCCTGGCTGTCGGTGCTGGAGGCCAGCGATCTGGTGTTCCTGTTGCCACCCTACCACCGCAATTTCGGCAAGCGGCTGGTCAAGTCGTCCAAGCTGTACTTCGTCGATACCGGCCTGGCGTGCTGGCTGCTGGGCATCCGCAACGCCGGAACCCTGCGTCTGCATCCGTTGCGCGGCGCGGTGTTCGAGACGTGGGTGGTAGGTGAGTTCCTGAAATCCCGCCTCAACGCAGGGCTGCCTCCGGATCTGTATTTCTGGCGCGACAACAACGGGCTGGAAGCGGATCTGGTGTTCGAGGTGGACGGACGCTTGCAGCCGGTGGAAATCAAGTCCGGCAGCACGGTGACGCCGGATTACATCCGCGCCGGCCAGAAGGC
>JAGOWL010000167.1:0-2825 GCA_018060215.1 Pseudoxanthomonas sp. | reverse complement strand
TGGCGGTGCTGTTCTTCCCGGGACGACCTCGTGGGCGCACGGCAACCGGCCGGTTCAGGGTCTTTTCGGCCATGATCTGGAAGCGTCGGTCGCCCAGGGCGCGTTCCTGCCTGAGGTGGTTCCGAATCGCCTGCAGGTCCTCTTCGGCCATCGCCTGTTGCAGCCACTGCCGGTATTGCTGCCCACGCAGGGAGGGGTCACTCCCCAATGCCAGATAGGCCGGATGGAAGGTGAGGAGCGGGTCGGTGACCAAGCCAAGGCTGGCGGCCGCGCTGGACCAGCGGTAGTGCTCCGGGGAGGTGGCCATCGCCGCGCGGATCGGGTTGAGTTCGATATAGCGGTGCACGATAAGCAGGTAGCGTTCGGAATCCACCAGGCAGGACTTGAAGCGCCCTTCCCATAGCGTGCCGGTGCGGCGATGCTTGCGGTTGAAGGCCGGGACATAGCCCTGGCCCAGTTCGCGCATGGCGCTTGATATCCGGCCGGGCGCCGGGGGTGTCAGCAACAGGTGCACGTGGTTGGTCATCAATACGTAGGCGTGCAGGGCGATGCCGTGCCCGGCCAGTGCATGGCCCAGGCGCTGGCGGTATTGGGAAAAGTCCTCGTCATCCATGAAGGTTGCGGCACGGTTGACGCCGCGATGGGTGACGTGAAGGGGGATTCCGGGCAGTTCGAGCCGGGGGCGGCGGGGCATGGGAGTCGCAGCGCGTGGGTTCGCCTTGAGCATGCACCCAGAGACGGCCAGGGGCTGTAGGAAGGCTCTGGGAACGGTGTGGGGGTCTTGGGCGTTCAAACGGATATTTCCTCTGACCCCTTTTGGGCGTTATCTTTCCGGTCTGACCGGCGGGGAATCTTGATCGATGAATGCAGTGGCCACACCGAACGTCAATCTCGTCGGGATCACCGGCATCGCCCGCCGGCTGGTGCAGGACGGGGCCCTGGACGAGACCGCCGCGCGCGAGGCCATGACCAGGGCCGGCGAGGCCAAGGTGCCGCTGGCGCAGTGGCTCGCCGAGAAGAAGCTGGTCAGTGCCGGGGCGATGGCGGCGGCCAACTCGGTGGAGTTCGGCATGCCGGTGATCGATGCCACCGCCTTCGACCCCACGCACAACGCGATGAAGCTGGTCAGCGAGGAGCTGGTGCAGAAGCACAACGTGCTGCCGCTGTTCAAACGCGGCAGCAAGCTGTTCGTGGGCACCAGCAATCCCACCCAGACCGCCCACCTGGCCGAGATCCAGTTCCACACCAACCTGGTGGTGGAGCCGATCCTGGTGGACGAGGAGCAGATCCGCCGTGTGCTCGAGCAGTGGCAGAACCTGAGCGGGCAGATCAGCGGTGACCTGGGCAGCGATGACGAGGAGGGGCTGGACAACCTGGAGGCGAGCATCGGCGACGAGGACGCCGGCTCGGAGTCCGGCGTGGACGCCAAGGGTGATGACACCCCGGTGGTCAAGTTCGTCAACAAGGTGCTGATCGACGCCATCCGCCGCGGTGCCTCGGACATCCACTTCGAGCCCTACGAGACCGACTACCGGGTGCGCCTGCGCATCGACGGCCTGCTCAAGTCGGTGGCCAAGGCGCCGGTCAAGCTCAGTCCGCGCATCGCCGCGCGCCTGAAGGTGATGGCGCAGTTGGACATCGCCGAGAAGCGGGTGCCGCAGGACGGGCGCATCAAGCTCAACCTGTCCAAGACCAAGCAGATCGACTTCCGCGTCAGCACCCTGCCGACCCTGTTCGGCGAGAAGGTGGTGCTGCGCATCCTGGACGGCAGCGCGGCCAAGCTGGGCATCGACAAACTGGGCTACGAGCCGGACCAGCAGGCATTGTTCGAGGCGGCCATCCAGAAGCCCTACGGCATGGTGCTGGTGACCGGCCCGACCGGCTCGGGCAAGACGGTGTCGCTGTACACCGCACTGGGCATCCTCAACGACGACCTGCGCAACATCTCCACGGTCGAGGATCCGGTGGAAATCCGCCTGCCGGGCGTGAACCAGGTGCAGCAGAACACCAAGCGCGGGATGACCTTCGCCGCGGCGCTGCGCAGTTTCCTGCGCCAGGATCCGGACGTGATCATGGTCGGCGAAATCCGCGACCTGGAAACAGCCGAGATCGCGATCAAGGCCGCCCAGACCGGTCACATGGTGCTGTCGACCCTGCATACCAACGACGCCCCGCAGACCATCGCGCGCCTGATGAACATGGGCATCGCCCCCTACAACATCACCTCCTCGGTGACCCTGGTGATCGCCCAGCGCCTGGCGCGGCGGCTGTGTTCCAAGTGCAGGAAGCCGCAGGAACTGCCGGTCAATGCGTTGCTGGCCGAGGGCTTCACCCAGGCCGAGATTGATGCCGGCTTCACCCTGTACCAGGCGGTGGGTTGCGACGATTGCACCGAGGGCTACAAGGGCCGTACCGGCATCTACCAGGTGATGCCGATGAGTGATGAGATCCAGGCCATCGTGCTGGCCGGTGGCAACGCGATGCAGATTGCCGAGGTGGCCCAGCAGGCCGGGGTGCGCGACCTGCGCCAGTCGGCCCTGATGAAAGCCCGCAACGGCATCACCAGCCTGGCCGAAATCAACCGCGTCACCAAGGATTGACCTGCCCGGCCAATCTGATGTTCAGCATTCCGATACGCGTTTACTGGGAAGATACCGATGCCGGCGGGGTGGTGTACCACGCCCGCTACGTGGCCTTTCTGGAACGTGCGCGCAGCGATGCGCTGCGCTCCCTGGGCCAGGGGCAGCGGGAGTTGCAGCAGTCCGGGCAGGTGTTTGCGGTGCACTCGATGCGGATGGACTTCCTGCGCCCGGCGCGGCTGGACG
>JAGOWL010000051.1 GCA_018060215.1 Pseudoxanthomonas sp. | reverse complement strand
CAGGTCCTCGTAGAACTCCGCCTCCCCCACCAGCCCCCACACCGGCGTGAACTGGAACTGGCCGCCGACGTTGCCGACCATCGAGCTTTCGACCAGCAGGTTGTCGTCCACCCACACGTATCCGGCCTTGGCCCAGAGCTCGGTGCGCGCGGATGGCTTGCCGCGGAAGCCGAGCACGTACTTGCCCGCATAGACGTGGTCACGGAGGCTGACGTCTAAAGTGGCATCTTCGTAGTCGATTCGCCCGCCCAGGCGCAGCATCGAAAGCTCACTGACGAAATCCGTACTGCGGGAAACCTCGATGCGCGCACCCAGGCCAATCTCGGACTGGTCGATGGTCACTTCCGCCCGGCGGGCCCCATCAGATCCACTATCGGTAACCCGGTCGTAGCCGCCGAATACGTAGAGACCATCGGTTACCGCCACCGAGCCGCGCACATAGCCGCCATTCACCGACTCGTCGATTCCATACATGTCCACATCCAGACGTGCCGCACCGCCCTCGACGTAGGTGTAACCCGGACTGGTCACCGTCGCGCGCTCAGAGCCCTGCCCGTAGGACAACTGCTGCTGCGGAACCGGTTGCGGCACCGCTTCCGGAGCGGATTCTGCCGGCGCGGAGCTGTCACGATGCTTGCCCCACCAGCTGGACTGCTGCGCCTGCGCCTCGGCCATGGTGAGCACCGCCAAAGGCAGAACCAGGCCTGCAATGACCGATTTCGGACTGAATTCCATCGTATTCCCCCTGTGCTGATTGGTGGCGCCTTCCCGCGCAACGCCCCGGCCGGACCCAGCGCCGACCCCGCCTATTTTAGCTTCTTCTCCGGATTGCAGGAGCACCAGGCACACCGGGCAAGTAGCCGTTCGGGAACTGTGATGCGTTTGGGAGGGCGTCGCGGCAGCGCGGGGGTGGTGCGCCGGTACACGCACGCTGTCGATGAAACCATGACACCCATCCCTACAAAGGACGTCGATGCAAGGGGTTCGCGTTCGAGTGGTACATGGATGTACCACGCCCGCGTGTTGGAGCAGGACGCGGAACCACGCGGCGAACGCGAACCCCTTGTAGCGACGGCCCCACCAGAAGCGCGGCTGTTTGCCGGATCGGCGCCGGTCCCACCAGAAGCGAAGCCTTCGGACCATCACCAGCGACGCTCCGCCCGAAACACTTCACAGCTACCAAACTGCAGCTCACCCGATGCGCAACCGCTCGATCAGCGCCGCGGTGACCGGATCGGAGGCCTTCGATTCGCCGCGCAGCGCCGGCAGCAGGGTGCTGGCCACCTGCTTGCCCAGTTCCACCCCGAACTGGTCGAAGGCGTTGATGCCCCACAGCACCGACTGCACGTAGACGCTGTGCTCGTACATGGCCAGCAGCGCACCCAGCGACTGCGGGGTCAGTGCGTCGAGCAGGATGGTGGTGCTCGGACGCCCCCCGGGATAGGCCCGGTGCGGGTCATCGCTGGGCTGGCCGTTGGCCAGCGCCTCGGCCTGCGCCAGCAGGTTGGACAGCAGCGCCTGGTGGCTGGTCGCGTAGGGATCGTCGTTGTGCACGGTGCCGACGAAATCTGCCGGCACGATCGCGGTGCCCTGGTGCAGGGCCTGGAAGAAGCTGTGCTGCACGTCGGTGCCCGCCCCGCCCCACCACACCGGCACGGTATCGGCGACGACCGCACTGCCATCGCACTGCACGCCCTTGCCCAGCGACTCCATCACCAGTTGCTGCAGGTAGGCCGGCAGCAGGGCCAGGCGCTGGTCGTAGGCCAGCACCGCCTGCGAGGCCAGGCCCAGGCCATTGCGGTTCCACACCGCGGCCAGGCCGTGGCGTACGGCCAGGTTGGATTCCAGCGGCGCGCCCAGCACATGCGCATCCATCTGCGCCGCGCCGGCCAGCAGTTGCTCGAAGCGGTCCATGCCGATCGCCAGCGCGATCGGGAAGCCGACTGCCGACCACAGCGAATAGCGTCCGCCGACCCAGTCCCACATCGGCAGCACGCGCGCCGCGTCGATGCCAAAGGCAGCGGCCGCGCGCTCGGGATTGGCGCTGACCGCGTGGATGCGCCCGCTGCCGCCGAGCCAGTCACGCACGATCGCGCCGTTGAGCAGGGTTTCCTGGGTGCCGAAGGTCTTGGAGATGAAGATCGCGGCGGTGCGCTCCGGATCCAGCGACCCCAGCACGCGCTGGGCGGCGGCGCCGTCGACGTTGGAGATGAAGTGCACGCGGAAGCGACCCGGCCGCGGCCCGCCCAGTGCATCGGCCACCAGTCGCGGCCCCAGGTCCGAACCACCGATGCCGACGCTGACGATGTCGGTGACCTCGCTGGCTTCCAGCGCCTGGATCAGCGCGCGCATGCGCAGCTGCACAGCGGCGGCGGTGGCAAAGGCCTGGCGGGCGACGGGCGAGGACGACAGGTCGCCGCGCAGCGCCGTGTGCAAGGCGGCGCGGCCCTCGGTGGGATTGACCGTGTCGCCGTCGAACAGGCGCCTGAAGGCGCCGCCCAGATCGCAGCCGCGCCCCAGTTCGAGCAGCGCCGCCCAGGCCTGCGCATCCCAGCGCTGGCGGGCGAAGGTCGCGTACAGCGGCCCGACCTGCAGCGCCTGGGCCTGGACCCGCCCCGGCTCGTCTTTCAGCAGTCCGGCGATGCTGGTGCCCGCCAGGCGCGCGGCATGGGACCTGAGCTGTTCGAAACCCGGGGCGGCGACCGGCATCAGGCAGCCTGCTTGGGGATGGAATGGTTGGTGTGGGTGATACGGTTGCCGGCGTCCACGTAGACCAGGTCCGGCTTGAAGCTGGCCGCCTCGGCGGCGTCGAGCTGGGCGAAGGCGGCGATGATCACCAGGTCGCCCACGGCCACGTGGCGCGCGGCGCCACCGTTGAGCGAGATGATCCCGCTGCCCTCGTCGGCGCGGATGGCGTAGGTGGTGAAGCGACTGCCATTGGTGACGTCCCACACGTGCACCTGTTCGAACTCACGGATGCCGGTGGCGTCGAGCAGCAGTCCATCGATCGCCACCGAGCCTTCGTAGTTGAGCTCGGAGTGGGTGACGGTGGCGCGGTGGATCTTGGCTTTGAGCAGGGTCAGGTGCATCTTGGCTTCAACTCTTCTTCGTGGGTGGCGGCAACGCGAGGGCGTTGCCCGGGGGGAAGGTCGTGGTGCCCGGCCTCAGAACTCGAGGTTGTCGATCAACCGGGTCGTGCCCAGGCGCGCGGCGACCAGGGCCACCTTCGGCCCGGCTTCGCCCTCGTCCGGGACCGACAGGTCGGGACGTCGCAGCGCCGCGTAGTCGACCAGGAAACCGGCCGCCTGCAGCTGCGTGCCGGCCTGCGCCTCCAGCGCGGTGCGCGGCGCGCCATCCAGGTGGGCCTGGCGCATGGCCTGCAGCACCTGATGGATGACCGCCGCGCGTGGCCGCTCGTCCGGCCCCAGGTACTGGTTGCGCGAACTCATCGCCAAGCCGTCGGCCTCGCGCACGATGGCGCCGCCGATGATCTGGATCGGGAAATGCAGGTCGGCCACCAGTTGCCGGATCACCGCCAGCTGCTGGTAATCCTTCCGGCCGAAGGCGGCCAGGTCCGGCAGCACCTGGTGGAACAGGCGGCTGACCACGGTGCACACGCCGTCGAAGTGGCCCGGGCGGCACGCGCCCTCCAGCACCGCGCTCACCCCCGGCACGTGCACCCTGGAGGCCAGATCCACCCCGAACGGATACATCGATTCGACATTGGGCAGCCACAGCACGTCGCAGCCGGCCGCTTCCAGGCCGGCGGTGTCGGCTTCCAGGGTGCGCGGGTAGCGGGTGAAGTCCTCGCTGGGCCCGAACTGGGTCGGGTTGACGAACACGCTGGAGACCACCCGGTCGGCATGCTGCCGGGCCAACGCCACCAGCGAATAGTGGCCGGCATGCAGGTTGCCCATGGTCGGCACGAAGCCCACCCGCAGGCCCTCGCGCCGCCAGCCGCGCACGCGCCCGCGCAGGTCTTCCAGTCCGGTGATGGTCTCGATCATGGTTCCGTTTCGATGGGGCCGGTCAGGCGTAGGCGTGTTCGGCGTCGGGGAAGCTGCCTTCGCGCACCGCCGCGGCATAGGCCTGGACCGCAGCGGCCACCGAGCCGCCCTGGGCCAGGAAATCCTTGACGAAGCGCGGCCGCCGGTGGCCGCTGTCCAGGCCGAGCAGGTCGTGCAGCACCAGCACCTGGCCATCGCAGTGCGGGCCGGCACCGATGCCGATGGTGGGGATGTCCACCGCCGCGGTGATCTCCTTCGCAAGGCCGGTGGGCACGCATTCGAGCACCAGCAGGCTGGCGCCGGCGGCGGCCACCGCCCGCGCGTCGGCCAACAACTGCGCGGCGGCGGCCTGTTCGCGTCCCTGCACCTTGAAGCCGCCCAGCTTGAGCACCGACTGCGGGGTCAGGCCCAGGTGCGAGCACACCGGGATATCGCGCTGCGCCAGGAAGCCGATCACCTCCAGCTTGGTCCCGGCACCCTCCAGCTTGACCATCTGCGCGCCGGCCTGGAGCAGGGTCACCGAAGCGTCCAGCGCGCGTCCGGGGGTGGCGTCGGCCTGGAACGGCAGGTCGGCCACCAGCAGCGCCTGCTGCAGGCCGCGCGCCACCGCGGCGGTGTGGTAGGCGATGTCGGCCACGCTCACCGGCAGGGTCGAACCGTGGCCCTGCACCACCATCCCCAGCGAATCGCCCACCAGCACCAGGTCGATCCCGTTGCGGTCCAGCACCCGGGCGAAGCCGGCGTCATAGGCGGTCAGCATCGCCAGCCGCCGCCCCTGGGCCTTGGCCTGCGCCAGTGCCGGCACGGTCCAGGCTTTCTGGTGGGCATGTACGCTCATGGGCGGCTACTCGATCCGGATGCGGGTGCGGGAAACACCCATTATCGCCCAGTGTGGCCGACAGGGGCGCCCATGCCCGGCGTGGCCGGCCCGATCAGTCAGCTCCGGCTGGCCTGTCCAGGCGCTCGATCCCGGCCACCTCGATCCGTCCCAGTGCCTGGCCGACGCTGCCGTGGCCGGGGAACGGCTCGGCCGCGGCGATCTCGGCCAGCGGGACCAGGGCGAAAGCCCGTTCGTGCAGGTGTGGATGGGGCACTTGCAGGCCGGGCTGGTCGATCACCTGGCCACCGTACAGCAGCAGGTCCAGGTCCAGCACCCGCGGCCCCCAGCGCAGGTCCCCGCTGCGCTCGCGCCCGGCCTCGCGTTCGATCCCCAGCAGGGCCTCCAGCAGCTCGGCCGCTGCCAGCCCGGTTTCCAGCACCGCGGCGGCATTGATGAAATCAGGCTGATCGCGGCGGCCCCAGGCCGCGGTGCGGTACAGCCGCGACAAGGCCAGCAGGCGGGTGGCCGGCAGCGCGGCCAGGGCCTGGGCGGCCTGGCCCAGGCGGTGCTCCGGCCGGCCCAGATTGGCGCCCAGGCCGATGCAGGCGCGGACCGGGCCGGCGGCAGCGCTCATCCGCCCGTCGGAGCCGGCGAACGCCTCCTGCGGCGGCGGCGTGGTGGCGCATCCTCGCCAACCGCGTCCCGGTCCACCTCCGCGCCCTCCGCGCCCACCGGGCCGGCCGGCGGGGCCGCGCCGGAAGCCTGCTGGGTCTGCCTCCAGAACTCCACGTCGGCCGCGTGCGCATCGGAAGCGGCCAGCCGCAGCACCAGGAAATCCCAGGCCGCTCGGAAGCGCGGATGCGCCTGCAGGCGCTGCACGCGCTTGGGCTGGCGACTGGAAAAACGCGACTGCAGCAGCCAGATCTCCTGCATCGGCAGCGAGAAGCGCTTGGGCAGGGCCACCACCTGGACCTGGTGCAGGGTCACCCGGTCGGCGGCGCGGCGCTGGGCCTCCTCCACGTGCATGCCCTGGGCCTGCAGGCCGGCCAGGGTGCGACAGTAGGCCGGCCACAGCAGCAGCGCGAACAGGAACGCCGGCGACACCGGTTCGTCGGCCGCCACCCGCGCATCGGTGTTGCGCAACCCGGCCAGCACCATGCGCCGCAACGCACCGCTGCGGTTGGAGCGCAGCGCCGCCGCGGTTTCCGGCAGCAGCGCGGCCAGCAGGCCATGGGCCTCCAGGCCCTGGAAGCTGGCCACCGCATGCCCGGACAGGAACAGCTTGAGCATCTCCTCGAACAGGCGCGCCGGGGCGGCCTCGCCCAGCAGCGGCGCCAACCCCGGCAACGGCTGCGCGGTGGCCGCCTCGATGCTGAAGTCCAGCTTGGCCGCCAGCCGCACCGCGCGCAGCATCCGCACCGGATCCTCGCGGTAGCGCGTTTCCGGGTCGCCGATCAGGCGCATCGTGCGCGCCTGCACGTCCTGGTAGCCGCCGACGTAGTCGCGTACCGAGAAATCCTCGATCGCGTAGTACAGCGCGTTGCAGGTGAAATCGCGACGGACCGCATCATCCTCGATGCTGCCGTAGACGTTGTCGCGCACCAGCCGCCCGTCCTCCACCTCGCGGTCGCCGCTGCCGTCGTCGCTGTTGGCGCGGAAGGTGGCCACCTCGATGATCTCGCGGCCGTAGACCACGTGGGCCAGGCGGAAGCGGCGGCCGATCAGCCGGCAGTTGCGGAACAGGCCCTTGACCTGCTCGGGCGTGGCGTCGGTGGCCACGTCGAAATCCTTCGGATGCATGCCCAGCAGCAGGTCGCGTACCGCCCCGCCGACCAGGTAGGCGCCAAAGCCGGCCTCGCGCAGCCGGTACAGCACCCGCAGCGCGTTGGGACTGACGTCCTTGCGCGAAAGGATGTGCTGCTCGCGTGGAATGAGGTGCAGGACGGGCTGCGGGAGTGCTTGCGGGTCGATGGGCGTGCTTCCATGAACGGGACCGGCCCGGGCGGATTGCCGTCCGCCGGGCGCGTGAATATACTAGCGCGCCTTCGCCGGCGACACCCGCAACGCTCCCTTCGTCTAGTGGTTAGGACGTGGCCCTCTCAAGGCTAAAACAGGGGTTCGAGTCCCCTAGGGAGCGCCATCCCGCCGGCCAGGCACGCAGCAAGAAAACCCCGCCCAGGCGGGGTTTTTGCGTTTCCGGGCCCGCCCCGGCCGAGGCGGCGACGGCCGGCCAGGGCGACGGCGGGCGGGCATTGGCCTAGAATGGGCGGTCGTACTCCCCCGCTCCACGATCGCCGCCATGCCCTTCGTCGTCACCGACAACTGCATCAAGTGCAAGTACACCGACTGCGTGGAGGTCTGTCCGGTGGACTGTTTCCACGAAGGCCCCAACTTCCTGGTGATCGACCCGGACGAGTGCATCGACTGCACCCTGTGCGAGCCCGAATGCCCGGCCAACGCGATCTTCCCGGAGGACGATGTGCCCGCCGGCCAGGAAGGCTACATCGCGCTCAACGCCGAGCTCTCGCCGCTGTGGCCGGTGATCAACAAGCGCAAGGATCCGCTGCCGGACGCGACCGAATGGGACGGCAAGCCCAACAAGCTGCCCCTGCTGGAGCGCTGACGAGGTCCGCCGTGCCGGCACCGGCGCGGCGACACCGGCGGCAACGAAGAAGGCGCCCGATCGGGCGCCTTCCTGTTTGCGTTGCCGGCAGCGGACACCCGGGGGGGGCGGCAAGCCCCCGGCCGCGGGCTCAGCGCCCGGCCACCGCCTTCTGCACGGCGGCGATCACCTGCCTGGGTGCCTCGCCGGCGGCGGCCACGCCGCGCGGGTCCACCGCGGCCACGTGCACCCCGCCTTCCACCGCGGCCACGCGCAGCAGGAAGTTCTGGCCCTGGTAGCTGACATCGAAGGTGCCCAGCAGCTCCGAACGACTGGCGACGTCCAGCCCGTCCAGGCTGTCCAGCACCGCGCCCACCTGGCCGAACACCTGCTCGCGCGTGCCGGCGACGGTGAAGGCGGTGGACGAGGCGGCCGGGGCCGCGGCGGCGGCCCGGGCCGCACTGGCGGTGGGCGGCAGGGCCATCGCACCGGAGGTGTCGGGCAGGTTCAGGTCCGGCGGCACCTCCAGCGGACGCGCCTCGGCGCTGAGCGCGTAATCGCCCTTGGCACCCTTGCCGAACCAGGAACAGCCGCCGAGCAGCGCGACCACGGTGGAGGCCAGCAACACGGCCGCGGATGCGCGGGCGAGGCGGTAAGTCTGGGACATCGGCATTGCTCTCCGGAGGAATCGGGGCCAGGCCACCGGTGATCGGCGGCCATCGTCTGGACCGGGCTGGACCTGGCCAATCGGTGCCCTTGCAGACACTCGGGAGGCATTGCAGGCCGGCTTCCAGGGCCGGCCGATCATACTTGCGGCGCGAAAGCACGGGCAAGTATGCTGGCATCGCGCAGGGCCCGTGCAAGGCCCGCCATTCAGCCAACACGCAATGCCGGAAGCCGACTTGACCGACACCACGCCCCGGCCTTCGCCGAACGAGAACCACCTCCTGATCAACGCCTACACGACGCATCCGGAGTCGCCACTGCTGTCGGTGACCCGGCGCATCGCCGACAGCGGCTGCAACCTGGTCGATTCGCGCCTGGCCACGGTTGGCCGCGACGTGTCGATGACCGCGCTGGCCACCGGCTCCTGGGACGCGGTGGCCAAGCTGGAAGCCATGCTCGGCCGGCTCGACCGCGAGGAAGGGCTCAAGCTCAACTGGTACCGCACCGCGGCCAAGGTCAGCCAGTCCAACCTGCTGCCCTACATCGTGGAAGTGGTGGCCGCCGACAAGCCGGGCATCCTGTTCCAACTGGCCGATTTCTTCGACCGCCAGGGCATCACCATCGAGAACCTGCAGAGCACCCGCTACCGGGCCATGCAGACCGGCGCGGAGATGTTCTCGGCGCAGGTCACCATCGGGGTGCCCTCGGACATGCACATCGCCGCGCTGCGCGACGATTTCCTCGAATTCTGCGACCATCTGAACCTGGACGCGATCATGGATCCGATGAAGTTCTGAACGGGAGCATGATGTCGGCACGATGAAACTCGGCAAGCTCGACCGCAGCACCCTCAAGCTCCCGCTGGCCCTGTCCGGCGGCCGCCATGCCACCCTCGCCGACTTTGCCGGCCACTGGCTGGTGCTGTACTTCTATCCCAAGGACAGCACCCCCGGCTGCACCACCGAAGGCCTGGAGTTCAACGCGCTGCTGCCGCAGTTCCAGGCGCTTGGCGCCTCGGTGCTGGGCGTATCGCGCGATTCGGTGAAATCACACGACAACTTCTGCGCCAGGCAGGGCTTCGACTTCGCCCTGGTCAGCGACGCCGACGAGGCCCTGTGCCGGGCCTTCGACGTCATCCACGAAAAGAACATGTACGGACGCAAGGTGCTGGGCGTGGTCCGCAGCACCTTCCTGGTCTCGCCCGAATCGCGCATCGTGCGCGAATGGCGCGCGGTCAAGGTCCCCGGCCACGCCCAGTCCGTGCTCGATGCCCTGCATGCCGCCCAACCGTAGGTCGGGGCCACGCCCCCGACGCGTTTGCACACGCACCCGTAGGTCGGGGCCACGCCCCCGACGCCGCTGCAAGGGACCCGCCCCCGCCATGCGGCGTCCATCGATGTCGGGGGCGTGGCCCCGACCTACGGGACCAACGCCATTCCCGCAACGCCACGCTCCACCCACCAGGAAGCCACGATGACCCGAGGCAAGCGTATCTACGTGCTGGATACCAACGTGCTGATGCACGATCCGACCGCCCTGTTCAAGTTCGACGAACACGACGTCTACCTGCCGATGCAGGTCATCGAGGAGCTGGACAACGCCAAGAAGGGCACCTCCGAGGCCAGCCGCAACGCGCGCCAGGTCAGCCGCTTCCTCAACGAACTGGTGGAGAACTCCGGCCTGGACCACCTGGCCGACGGCATCGCGCTGGCCAACCCGCACGGGGTCCAGTTGCGCGGCCGCCAGAGCGCCGGCCTGCTGCGCTTCCAGACCAGCCATTTCGAGGCCGGCAAGAGCTTCGGCGCGGTGATCCCGGACAACGCCATCCTCGGCGCGATCCTGGCCCTGAAGGAAACCACCCCGGACGACATCCCGGTGGTGTTCGTCTCCAAGGACATCAACCTGCGGATCAAGGCGGCCATCGCCGGGATCGTGTCGGAGGACTACGAGAACGACCGCGCGCTGGACGACTTCAGCCTGCTGTTCACCGGCGCCACCGAGCTGCCGGAGGATTTCTGGGAACGCCATGAAAGCGACCTGCGCTCGTGGTCGGACAAGGGTCGCAGCAACTACGAGGTGGCCCTGCGCGAGGACGAGGACTGGCATCCGAACCAGTACCTGTACCTGCCCGGCGAGGACGAGGTCGAACTGCGCGTGGCCAGGGTCGAGGGCGGCAAGGCCACCCTGGCCCTGGTCGACGACTTCCGCAGCGGCCAGCACGCGGTGTGGGGCATCGCCGCGCGCAACCGCGAGCAGAACTTCGCGCTCAACGCACTGATGGACCCGGACATCGACTTCGTCACCCTGCTGGGCACCGCCGGCACCGGCAAGACCCTGCTGGCGCTGGCCGCCGGCCTGGCCCAGACCATGGACCAGCAGCGCTACCGCGAGATCATCATGACCCGCGCCACGGTCAGCGTCGGCGAGGACATCGGCTTCCTGCCCGGCACCGAGGAGGAGAAGATGACCCCGTGGATGGGCGCGCTGACCGACAACCTGGAAGTGCTCACCCACAACCAGGAGGGCGGCGCCTGGGGCCGCGCGGCCACCAACGACCTGCTCGCCTCGCGGATCAAGATCCGCTCGATGAACTTCATGCGTGGGCGCACCTTCCTGTCGCGCTACCTGATCCTGGACGAGGCCCAGAACCTCACCCCCAAGCAGATGAAGACCCTGATCACCCGCGCCGGCCCCGGCACCAAGATCGTGTGCCTGGGCAACGTGGAGCAGATCGACACCCCGTACCTGACCGAGACCACCTCGGGCCTGACCTACGCGGTGGACCGCTTCAAGAACTGGCCGCACAGCGCCCACATCACCTTGCGTCGTGGCGAGCGTTCGCGGTTGGCCGACTTCGCTTCGGAGGTGCTGTAGCGGGCGCGGCGCGGGGGACGGGCCGATGAACACGCGCTTGCCTCGCTGGGTCTGGATCGGCGCGATCGCGCTGGCGTGCATCGCCGGCATGGTCAACGTGATCGGCTACCTGGGTTTCGAGCACCAGGCCATCACCCACCTGACCGGCACCACCAGCCTGCTCGGCGCAGCGCTTGCGCATGGCGACTGGCGCGCGGTCGGCCACCTGTGGGGTGTGCTGATCGCGTTCTGCAGCGGCGCGGTGCTCAGCGGCCTGATCATCCAGGACAGCACCCTGCGCCTGGGCCGCCGCTACGGCGTGGTGCTGGCGCTGGAATCGCTGCTGCTGGCCACCGCGGTGCCGCTGCTGGTCCATAGCCAGATATGGGGCATGTGGCTGGCGGCGATGGCCTGCGGGCTGCAGAACGCGATGGTCAGCACCTACAGTGGCTCCGTGGTACGAACCACCCACCTCAGCGGCATGTTCACCGACCTGGGCATCGGCCTGGGTCACCTGATCCGCGGCATGCCGCTGCCGATGCGCCGGCTCACCCTCAGTGGACTGATCATCAGCGGCTTCCTGGCCGGCGGCATCCTTGGCGCCTGGGCATTCGGGGTCTGGCGCTATCACGCACTGCTGATCCCGTCCGCTTTGACCGGGCTGACCGGGGTCGGCTATGCCAGCTACCGGCACTGGATCCTGCTGCGCCAACGACGCAACGACGCACCGCACGCGGACTGAGCCGCACCGCAGCTGATCCACCGGTCGCGGCGGTGGCCCGCCTCGAACGTGGCAGACGATCGGCCACGGCGCGCCTCCTGGCCACCGCCATCTGGACGAACGTGCACAATGGCCGCATGCACGATCCCGACACCGACCCCCGCCCGCTCAGCGCCCTGACCATCGCCGGCTCCGATTCCGGCGGTGGCGCCGGCATCCAGGCCGACCTGAAGACCTTCGCCGCCCACGGCGTGCACGGCCTGTCGGCGCTGGCCGCACTGACCGCCCAGCACACCCGCGGGGTGACCGCGGTGCACCTGCCGCCCACCGGCTTCCTCGATGCGCAGATCGATGCCTGCTTCGAGGACTTCCGCATCGGCGCGGTCAAACTGGGCATGCTCGCCAGCGCCGGGGTGATCGAAGCGGTGGCACGCGCACTGGAGCGCCATCGTCCGCCGCAGGTGGTGGTCGATCCGGTGATGGTGGCCACCAGCGGCGCGCGCCTGCTGGAAGCCGACGCGCTCGATGCACTGCGCACCCGGTTGCTGCCGCTGGCCACGGTGATCACCCCCAACCTGCCCGAGGCCGAGTTGCTGCTGGGGTGCCGGATCGAGGATCCGGTGGGGATGTCGCAGGCCGCCGCCGCACTGCGCGCGCTCGGCGCGCCGGCAGTGCTGCTCAAGGGTGGCCACCTGGCCGACGGCGGCGCGGTGGTCGACATCCTGGTCGATGACCAGGGGGAACAGCGCACCACCCATACGCGCCTGGACCTGGACGCGCACGGTACCGGCTGCACCCTGGCCTCGGCGGTGGCCGCCAACCTGGCCCGCGGCCTGCCGCTGCGCGCGGCCTGCGCGGCGGCGGCCGACTATGTGCACGCGGCGCTGGCCGGCGGCTACCGGCCCGGCCGCAGCGCGGTGGTGGTGCTGGACCACTTCGCCATCCTGCCGGGCCGATGAGCGTGGTTGCCGACCGCGGTGCCGGGCCCAGGGTCCAGGCCACCGATGGCCACCAGTGGACCCTGCTGGTGCGCCAACCCACCGAGCCGCCGCGCATGCACCTGCTGTGGCTGCCGGCGCTGGGCGTGGCCGCCCGCCACTACCTGCCGTTCGCCGAGGCGCTGGCCGCACGCGGCGTCGCCGTGTACCTGCACGAATGGCGTGGCAACGGCAGCAGCTCGCTGCGCCCCTCGCACACACAGGACTGGGGCTACCGCGAACTGCTGGAGCTGGACCTGCCGGCAAGCATCGCCACCCTGCCCGCCGACGCACTGCCGGTGCGGCTGGGTGGGCACAGCCTCGGCGGGCAGCTGGCCTGCTGCTATGCCGGCCAGCATCCCGACCAGGTGAGCGGACTGTGGCTGGTGGGCAGCGGCACGCCGTACTGGCGCAGCTTCCCGGCACCGCGCCGCTGGCTGCTGCCGCCGCTGTACCGGTTCCTGCCCTGGCTGGCGCGGCGCCGCGGCGCGCTGCACGGGCGCCGGATCGGCTTTGGCGGCAACGAATCGCGGGGCCTGATCGCGGACTGGGCGCGGGTCGGCCTGACCGGCATCTACACGGCCGCCGGCCTGGACCAGGACCTGGAAGCCGGCATGGCCCTTGTGACCGCGCCGGCCCGCGGCGTGGTGCTGGCCGGGGACTGGATGGCACCGTGCGGCTCGCTGCAGGCGTTGCTGGACAAGCTGCCGCAGGCGCCGAGGAAAATCATGCAGCTGCAGGCCGGCGACCTGCAGGCGCCCGCCGACCATTTCGCCTGGATGAAGCACCCGGACGCGGTGGTCGCGGCGCTGCTTGATGACCGGCCCACGAATCCGGGTGCCGGAACCGATTGACGGCCCGCGGCCGCTCCCGCATAATTCCGCGCCTTGCAAACACGCGCCCGTAGCTCAGCTGGATAGAGTACCTGGCTACGAACCAGGCGGTCGGGAGTTCGAATCTCTCCGGGCGCGCCATTTCAAAGGACCGTCGACTTGTCGCCGGTCCTTTTTTTTGGTTCTTCTCCCGATTGAG
>JAGOWL010000006.1 GCA_018060215.1 Pseudoxanthomonas sp. | reverse complement strand
CGCAGAACATCACCAAGTGCGTGCAGCGCTGCGGCCTGCAGGTGGACGACCTGATCCTGTCCTCGCTGGCCTCCTCGGTGGCGGTGCTGACCGCCGACGAGCGCGAGCTGGGCGTGGTCCTGGTCGATCTGGGCGCCGGCACCACCGATATCGCCGTGTTCATCCAGGGCGCGATCTGCCACACCGCCTCGCTGCCGATCGCCGGTGACCATGTCACCAACGACATCGCGCACATGCTGCGCACGCCGACCCCGGAAGCCGAGCAGATCAAGGTCCGCTACGCCTGCGCGCTGGCCCAGCTGGCCACCGCCGAGGAATCGATCCAGGTGCCGTCGGTGGGCGACCGGCCGCCGCGGCGGATGCCGCGCGCCGCGCTGGCCCAGGCCGTGCAGAGCCGCTACGAGGAAATCTTCGAGATGGTCCAGGCCGAACTGCGCCGCTCCGGCTTCGAGGAGCTGGTGCGCGCGGGCATGGTCCTGACCGGCGGCGCTTCGAAGATGGAGGGCGTGGTCGAGCTGGCCGAGGAGATGCTGCAGATGCCGGTGCGCATCGGCACCCCGCAGCACGTGGGTGGACTGGCCGAGGTGGTGGGCAGTCCGGAGAACGCCAGCGGCGTGGGCCTGCTGCTGATGGGCAGCCAGATCGAGCATCCGCGCCGGCCGTCGCTGCCCAGCGGCCGCGCCGGCAGCTTCTTCAAGAAGATCTTCAAGTGGTACGGCGGCGAGTTCTGAAGATGTAGCCGCGCGCAACCCGGCCCCCGCGGGAGCCGGACTTGCCCGCGACAGGTGGAAGGAAGGGTGGAGGAGATTGCGGCAACGGTGGCACCGGAAGGACGAAAGGCGACAAGGCAGTACCCGACAAGAACGCCGGAACACAGAAAGCCGGCACTTATAACCAGAGGACAACGGACATGGCACATTTCGAACTGATCGAGAAGATGGCTCCCAACGCGGTGATCAAGGTCATCGGCGTGGGTGGCGGCGGCGGCAATGCAGTGGCGCACATGGTCAGCAGCAGCGTTGACGGCGTGGAGTTCATCACCGCCAACACCGATTCGCAGGCGATCAAGAACTGCGGCGCCAAGCTGCAGCTGCAGCTGGGCGGCAACGTCACCAAGGGCCTGGGCGCCGGCGCCAACCCGGAAGTGGGCCGCCAGGCCGCACTGGAGGACCGCGAGCAGATCATCGCCGCGCTCGATGGCGCCGACATGGTGTTCATCACCGCCGGCATGGGCGGCGGCACCGGCACCGGCGCGGCGCCGGTGGTGGCGCAGCTGGCCAAGGAAATGGGCATCCTGACCGTGGCCGTGGTCACCAAGCCGTTCCCGTTCGAGGGCCGCCGGCGCATGCAGGTCGCGCTCAAGGGCATCGAGGAGCTGTCCGCCCACTGCGACTCGCTGATCACCATCCCCAACGAGAAGCTGATCACCGTGCTCGGCCGCAACGCGACCATGGTCCAGGCGTTCCGCGCCGCCAACGACGTGTTGCAGGGCGCCGTGCAGGGCATCGCCGACCTGATCGTGCGTCCGGGCCTGATCAACGTCGACTTCGCCGACGTGCGCACCGTGATGTCCGAGATGGGTCTGGCGATGATGGGCACCGGCACCGCGCGCGGCGATGACCGCGCCCAGGCCGCGGCCGAATCGGCGATCCAGAACCCGCTGCTGGACGACGTCAACCTGGCCGGCGCCAACGGCATCCTGGTCAACATCACCGCCGGCCCGGACTTCACCATGGCCGAGTTCGACGAGATTGGCCGCACCGTCGAGGGCTTCGCCTCCGAGGACGCGACCGTGGTGGTGGGCACCGTGCTGGACCCGGAGATGCAGGACGAGGTGCGGGTGACCGTGGTGGCCACCGGCCTGAACCGCGCCACCGTGCGCCAGCATGTGCCGGGCCGCGGCGAGCGCGAGTTCGGCGCCGGCCGGGCCGAGTTCGGCCAGCGCCACGAGCCGGTGCGCGCGCCGGTGCGGCTGGTGCGTGACGGCACCACCGGCCTGCCGATCGACGAGGCCTTCACCGCCGATGCGGTGGCCAATGCGGTCAATGGCCTGCGTCGTGGCTCCGCCGCGGCCCCGGCGGCCGCCGCTCCGGCCGCGGTGGCTGCCGAGCCGTCCAACGACTACCTGGACATCCCGTCGTTCCTGCGTCGCCAGGCCGACTGAAGCCGGCGACAGGCAACACCCGGGGGTGCGCCCGCCATGGCGCGCCGTGGTCCCGGAATCCGCTGTCCCTTTGCTGCCGGGCCGTCCAGGCCCGGCAGGTTTTCCCGCCGTCGCCGCAACAGCCTGCTGGCCCGGCATCGCCGACGTGCCGCCGGCCTGGCAGACGCGCCACGGCCACCGCTGCGGTTCGCCAGGATTCAGCTGAATGCGTGATATTCTCGGCTCCTTTCGTGCGGTGCCCCTGCGCGCTTGAACCCCAGTGATCCCATGACCCGGCAGCGCACCCTCAAGAACACGATCCGCGCCACCGGCGTGGGCCTGCACAGCGGCAACAAGGTCTACATGACCCTGCGCCCGGCCCCGGTCGACCATGGCATCGTGTTCCGCCGCACCGACCTGGACCCGGTGGTCGAAATCCCCGCCGCCGCCGACCTGGTCACCGAGACCACCCTGTGCACCGGCCTGAGTTGCGGCCCGGCCAAGGTCCAGACCGTCGAGCACCTGATGTCGGCCAGCGCCGGCCTGGGCATCGACAACATGATCGTGGAACTGTCCTCGGCCGAGTTGCCGATCATGGACGGCTCCTCCGGCCCGTTCGTGTTCCTGCTGCAGTCGGCCGGCATCGCCGAACAGGACGCGGCCAAGCGCTTCATCCGTGTGCTGCGGGAAGTGGAAGTGCGCGAGGGCGACAAGATCGCCCGCTTCCTGCCCCATGACGGCTACCGCCTGGATTTCACCATCGAGTTCGACCACCCGATGATCCCGTCCCGGCAGTCGCACCACCGGCTCGAATTCTCCACCGCCGCCTACATCCAGGAGATCTCCCGCGCGCGCACGTTCGGTTTCATGCGCGACCTGGAATACATGCGCGATCTCAACCTGGGGCTGGGCGGCTCGATGGACAACGCCATCGTGCTGGACGAGTTCCGGGTGCTCAACGAGGACGGGCTGCGCTACGCCGACGAGTTCGTGCGCCACAAGATCCTGGACGCGATCGGCGACCTGTACCTGGCCGGCGGCCCGGTGCTGGCCGCCTACGAGGGCTTCAAGTCCGGTCACGCGCTCAACAACAAGCTGGTGCGGGCGTTGCTGGCCGACGCCGACGCCTGGGAATGGGTCGGTTTCGAGGACCCCGCCAGCGCGGCCCCGCTGGCCTACGGGACGCCCGCCCTGGCCTGAGGCGACCGGCCGCGGCCAGATCGCCCATTCAGGACCCGCTGTCGTTCAGGTGCGGGCCACCTGTTTGCACGAAGCGTGAAGCCGGTCGTCGGTTCGTTACGCGCGTAACGAATATTTAACTATTCCCTAACGACTGGGGGGAGGGCTCCCGCTAGGATGCCCCGAACCTGGCCGCAGGCGGGGTGACTCTACGTTGCCCGCCCGGCACCAGGTCCCAGGACAGGAGCCCCCGGCTCCGCGGGAACCGAGGGATCGGTTTCCCGCAGGGATGCCAGCGCATCGCCAATGGCCTTCTTCGCGATTGCAGAAGGCATCGGATGCGTGGTTCCTGCCGCGGGCGGCGCGGCGACGGTACGGATCTTGACGACGACGCAAGTGGGATTGAGCCCGATGGATCGGGCCGCATCGAGGAGTTCGGCCTCGGCCAGGCGCAGCCGCGCCCGCCAGACCGGCGAGTCGGTGACCAGGACAAGTTGACCGCCGGACACGTTGGCCAACCGGCAATGGGGCGCCAGCCCCGGCGGCAACAGGGGGTGAAACTGCTGGTCCAGCGCATCGAGCCACAGGGCACGGCGCAGGGTGGTGCCAGCTCCATCGGCCATCGCCGCCTCGGCTGCGGTGGCTGGGACGGCCGCTCGGCGGGCGTTGGACTTCACATCAGGCATTGCGGAAGCATGAGCTATAAATTCATCGTAAGAAACCCGCGTGACAGCGGTGACAACGGATGGGCCGGGCGCCTTGCCGCGCTGGCCGCCCAGCGTCCGGGCATGGCCCTGGCGGCCGTGCTGGGGACCGGCGTCCTGTTCGGCACCGGTGCCGGCCTGGCCCTGGCGATGGCCGGCGGCAAGCACGACGCCGCCCGCCTGGCCCAGCAGGAGCGCGAGCTGGAACAGGTCAAGGCGCAGTCCCAGCAGGAGATCAATGCCCTGGCCGCGCGGCTGGGTGAACTCCAGGCCCAGGCCAACCGGCTCAATGCGCTGGGCGAACGCCTGACCGAGGCCGGCCAGCTCGAAGACGGCGAGTTCGACTTCCAGGGCACGCCCGGCCAGGGCGGTACCGAGGCCGCCGGCGACATGCCGCTGGCCGACCTGCTGGCCGGACTGGACGAGGTCCAGGGCCAGTTCGAGGCCTCCGGGCGCCAGCTCGGGGTGATGGAGTCGCTGCTGTTCGACCGCCAGCTGGAGAACAACGCCCTGCCGGTGCGTTCGCCGGTGCGCCGCAGCTACATCACCTCCGGTTTCGGTTACCGGGCCGACCCGTTTGGACGCGGCCGGGCCCTGCACAAGGGCATCGATTTCGACGCCAACGTCGGCGATCCGGTGCTGGCCGTGGCCGATGGCGTGATCAGCTTCGCCGGCAGCAAGAGCGGCTACGGCCACACCATCGAAGTGGACCATGGCAACGGCTATGTCACCCGCTACGCGCACAATTCGCGCCTGACGGTGAAGGCCGGCGACCTGGTCCGCGCCGGCCAGCAGGTGGCCAAGGCCGGCTCCAGCGGCCGCTCCACCGGCGCCCATGTCCATTTCGAGGTGTGGGAGCACGGCAACGTGGTCAACCCGCGCAAGTTCCTGGCCGATGGCCGGGCACCGGTGGCCAAGCGCGGCCACGGCTGAGCCCAGCCCCTGGGCTGCGATGCCAGGCCCGTCCCCGCAAGGGGGCGGGCCTTCGTTTTTGCGCAATCGCACCGGTGCCTTGAGATCACCGCCCGAAGACCCAAGTTACAATGGCAAGTTGCCCTGGACCGGGCGCACTGCATCCGTGCCATGCACGGGGTGCCGTAGACGGTGGTCCGGGGCGTTCATTCCCAACCGGCCTTCTCGATGATCAACAAACTGCTCACCCGTGTCTTCGGCAGCCGCAACGACCGCCTCCTGCGCCAGCTCGAGCGCATCGTGGCCAAGGTCAATGCCCTGGAACCGGAGATGCAGAAGCTCTCCGACGAGGCGCTGAAAGCCAAGACCGGCGAGTTCCAGCAGCGCATCGCCGGTGGCGAGGCCCTGGACAAGATCCTGCCCGAGGCCTTCGCGGTATGCCGCGAGGCCAGTCACCGGGTCATGGGCATGCGCCACTACGACGTGCAGCTGATCGGCGGCATGGTCCTGCACCTGGGCAAGATCGCCGAGATGCGCACCGGCGAAGGCAAGACCCTGGTCGCCACCTTGCCGGTGTACCTCAACGCCCTGGAAGGCAAGGGCGTGCACGTGATCACCGTGAACGACTACCTGGCCCGCCGCGACGCGGCCTGGATGGGCAGGCTCTACACCTGGCTGGGCCTGAGCGTGGGCGTGGTCTATCCGGGCATGCCGCATTCGGACAAGCAGGCCGCCTACGCCGCCGACATCACCTACGGCACCAACAACGAGTTCGGCTTCGACTACCTGCGCGACAACATGGCGCTGTCCAAGGCCGACCGTTTCCAGCGCGGCCTGCATTTCGGCATCGTCGACGAAGTCGATTCGATCCTGATCGACGAGGCGCGCACCCCGTTGATCATTTCCGGGCCGGCCGACGAATCGCCCGAGCTGTACATCCGGGTCAACCGCATCGTGCCGCAGTTGCGCCGGCAGGAGGCCGAGGACGGCGACGGCGACTTCTGGGTGGACGAGAAGGGCAAGCAGGTGCACCTGTCGGAGGCCGGCATGGAGCACGCCGAGTCGCTGCTGCGCCGCGCCGGCATCCTGAACGAGGACGACAGCCTGTACGGCGGCAGCAACCTGGCCGTGGTCCACCACCTCAACGCCGCGCTGCGCGCGCACGCGCTGTTCCAGCGCGACGTGGACTACATCGTCCGCGACGGCGAGGTGGTGATCGTGGACGAGTTCACCGGCCGCACCCTGGCCGGGCGCCGCTGGTCCGACGGCCTGCACCAGGCGGTGGAGGCCAAGGAGGGCGTGCCGGTCCAGCGCGAGAACCAGACCCTGGCCAGCATCACCTTCCAGAACCTGTTCCGCATGTACGCCAAGCTGTCGGGCATGACCGGCACGGCCGACACCGAGGCCTACGAGTTCCAGAGCATCTATGGCCTGGAAGTGGTGGTGATCCCGACCCACAAGCCGGTGCAGCGCAAGGATTCGCCCGACCAGGTGTTCCTCAACCGCGATGGCAAGTTCCGCGCGGTGCTGGCCGACATCGAGGACTGTTTCAAGCGCGGCCAGCCGGTGCTGGTGGGCACCACCTCGATCGAGACCTCCGAGATGCTCTCGGACTACCTGGGCAAGGCCGGCGTGCACCACGAGGTGCTCAACGCCAAGCAGCACGAGCGCGAAGCCCAGATCGTGGCCAACGCAGGCCGCCCCGGCGCGGTGACCATCGCCACCAACATGGCCGGCCGCGGCACCGACATCGTGCTCGGGGGTTCGCTGGAGGCCGAGCTGGCCGAACTGGGCGACGAGGCCAGCGCGGTGGAAAAGGCCACCATCAAGGTCGACTGGCAGAAGCGCCACGAGCAGGTCAAGGCCGCCGGCGGCCTGCACATCGTGGGCACCGAGCGCCATGAGTCGCGTCGCATCGACAACCAGCTGCGTGGCCGTTCCGGCCGCCAGGGCGACCCGGGCTCCTCGCGCTTCTACCTGTCGCTGGAAGACAACCTGATGCGCATCTTCGCCTCCGACTGGGTGCAGAAGGCGATGCGGATGATGGGCATGAAGGAAGACGACGTCATCGAGGACAAGCTGGTCAGTCGGCAGATCGAGAAGGCCCAGCGCAAGGTCGAGGCGCACAACTTCGACATCCGCAAGAACCTGCTGGACTTCGACGACGTCAACAACGACCAGCGCAAGGTCATCTACGCCCAGCGCAACGACCTGCTGGAGGCCGATTCGGTCAAGGACAACATCGACGGCATCCGCGGCGACGTGATCAACGAGCTGGTGACGCGCTTCGTGCCGCCCGAATCGGTGGACGAGCAGTGGGACCTGCCGGGCCTGGAGGCGGCGCTGCAGGGCGAGCTGGGCCTGGGCATCGACCTGCAGGGCCTGGCCAGCAGCGCCGAGGAGCTCGATGCCGAGGGCATCGAACAGCGCGTGCAGGAAGCCACCGCGACGATGCTGGCGATGAAGGAAGGCCAGCTGGGCGAGGAGACCACGCGCGCGCTGGAAAAGCACATCATGCTCAACGTGCTCGACCAGAGCTGGAAGGAGCATCTGGCGCGGATGGACTACCTGCGCCAGGGCATCCACCTGCGCGGCTACGCGCAGAAGCAGCCCAAGCAGGAATACAAGAAGGAAGCGTTCGAGCTGTTCTCCGAGATGCTCGACAACGTCAAGCGCCAGGTGGTGAGCCTGCTGGCGCGGGTGCGCATCCGCAGCGAGGAGGAGGTGGCCGCGCTGGAGGCGCAGGAGCGCGCCCAGGCGCAGGCACAACTGAACCAGGCCCAGTTCCAGCACGCCGCCGCCGCCGGCTACGACACCGAAGACGAAGTGGCCGCGATCGAGCGCGAGCGCATGGCCCAGGTCATGGGCACCGCCCATGCCGGCACCGTGGTGCGCGAGGAGCCCAAGGTCGGTCGCAACGATCCGTGCCCCTGCGGCAGCGGCAAGAAATACAAGCACTGCCACGGGCAGATCACCTGAAGCGTCACGGTCGCGAATGACGTCGATGCAAGGGGTCCCGTCAGCCGCGTGTTGGAGCCGGAACGGCGACCACGCGGCTGACGGGACCCCTTGCAGCGGCGGCCCCGCCCGAAGTCGATGGGTGATTGCGCGGGGAGGCCGGGTTTGGGCATGCTCGGGGGCATGGGGACCACCTTGCGCTCGATCCATGTCGTGGCCGGCGTCATCACCGATGTCCGTGGCCGCATCCTCCTGGCCCGCCGCGGCCAGGACAGCGACCTGGCCGGGTTGTGGGAGTTCCCCGGCGGCAAGCGCGAGCCCGGCGAGACGTCCGAGGCGGCCCTGGTGCGCGAGCTGCAGGAGGAGCTGGGGATCGAGGCCGAGGTCGGCGAGCGCCTGATCGAGGTGCCGCAGCACTACCCGGGCAAGCGCCTGCGGCTGGAAGTGCGGGCGATCCGGCGTTGGAGCGGCACTCCGCGCGGGCGCGAGGGCCAGGCCCTGACCTGGGTCGAACCGGCGCGCCTGCACCGCTACTCGATGCCTTCGGCCGACGTGCCGGTGGTGGGCGTGCTGCGCCAGCCCGACCGTTACCTGGTCACCCCGGAAGCCGGCCCCGATCCGACCGCCTGGCGCCGTTCGCTGCACCGGGCGCTGGAGGCCGGCATCGCTCGGGTGCAGCTGCGCGTGCGCAGCCTGGCCCCGGCCGCCGCTGCCGCGCTGGCGCGGGAAGTGGCCCGCGATTGCGGTCAGGCCGGCGTGGAACTGCTGCTCAACCGCGACATCACGCTGGCCGCCGAGCTGGGCGTGGGCGTGCACCTGGGCAGCGAGCAGCTGGCCGGGCTGGCCGGCCGGCCGCTGCCGCCGGGGCAAGCGGTCGGAGCCTCCTGCCACGACCTGGCCGGCCTTCGGCAGGCGGTCGCCCTGGGCTGCGACTTCGCCGTGCTCGGTCCGCTGCAGGCCACCGCCAGCCATCCCGGTGCGCCGACCCTGGGCTGGGACGGCTTCGTCGCCCTGCGCGAGCAGGTCGCCCTGCCGATCTACGCCATCGGCGGGCTCACCCCGGCCGACCTGGCTATCGCCCGCGGCCACGGCGCCCAGGGCATCGCCGCCATCGGCGGCCTGTGGCCGGGCTGAACCCGCCATCCTGATCGACCGGCACCGGCGGCACTAGGCATCGGGCAGGTCCGGGTCGACCACCCGGTGTGCGGGCCAGGCCGGATCCGTGCCCGTGCCGGGGTCGTCATCGAGTCCCTGGAACGGGGCGGGCGAAAGATCGATCCGGACGAAGTGGCGGCCCTTGTGGCCGGCGATCCGGTCCAGGCTTGCCGGCCAGTGCGCCGGTTCGTCCACGTCCAGTGGGTCACCGCCGTGCCGCTGCCGGCCGGCGACGTTGAACACCACCAGGTCCGGCAGTCCAGCCAGGAACGCGGTCAGGTGGCCGCCGGCTTCGGCCAGCGCGCCCGGGTGGGTGAGGGCGAGCATGCCGCTGGCGGCCGCCTCCGGCCCGGTTCCGGCGCCGGCGCCGGCGTGCTCGCGCACCCATTGCAGGTGGCGCTCGCGCCACACGGGCGGCAGCAGCCCGGCGCACGCGCACACGTCGGCGCTGGCGAAGTCGCGACCGCCCTGGGGACGCAGCCGGCCGAGGAAGGCCTGGTGCAGTCGTTCCAGTCCGTCCAGGTCCGGTGCCACCACCAGCACGCGCCGGCTGAACCGGGGATCGTCGTCACCCCGGTCCCGCCCGCCGGTCGCGTTGAGCACCTGCCAGGCCAGCAGCGCCAGCAGCACCTGGATCGTGCCGGCGCCGGCGGCCAGCACCAGGCCGTACTGCGGATGGCCGTGGCCGGGCCGGGTGATCTCGCCCAGCAGGCCACTTTCCAGCAGCAGCTCCGGACAGGCCTTCAGGTACAGGTCGGGCAGGTCGATTCCGGCCAGGACTTCGTGGGCGACGAGGGTGTTGAGGATGGCCTGGCGCTGCACGGGGTGGAAATCCGGCACGTGGCCCTCGCCGGCGTCGCGGCCGAACCACCAGCGCAGCAGGGCGGCGGTGGTGGGCGTGACCTTGTCCAGGATCGGCGCCTGCCCGCCGTCCAGGCCCAGGCACAGGCGCCGGCTGCGCCGGGTCAGCGCGCCAGCCAGCAGGCGTGGGCCGGCACCTGGCGCGCTCGGCGAGCCTGTGTCCCGCGGCGATCCTGGCATGGCGGCTCCCTGCGCCGGGCTATCGAGCGGATGAAAGCAAATATTTCATTCGAATAGAAGCAATAATGTCCTGCGTCCGGTAGCCGCAGCCTAACTTCGCGGGCATGAAGAGCGAGCAGGCGGCGTTCGGCGAAAGGTTTCGGCAGGCGCTGAAGCGGCGGGGGCTGACGCAAAGCGCCTCCGAGCTGGCCGGGCTGTTGGCCAGCCATGGCGGGGTGTCGGTCGCGCCGCAGGCGATTTCCGCCTGGCTCCACGGCAAGAGCCTGCCGCGCCCGCAGAACATGCGTGCCCTGGCCAGGCTGCTGCACATCGAACCACAGGAGCTGCAGTTCGGCAGCACGCGCAAGGTGCGCGAATCCCCGGCCGACTGGCGGGCCGGGGCCGCGCCGCGCAACGCGCTGGACCAGCACGCGATCAATGCCTTCCTGGTCCTGCCCGCGGCCCAGCGCAAGCTGGTGCGCGAGCTGATCGACCAGCTTGGGCGGGGAGGCAAGGCGACCGGGTAGCCGCCCCAGGGCCGAAGCCGGGTGCAGCGGGAGAGTGGCAGCCGGCGGTGGGCGCGATTACAATGCATGCATTGATTTCATTGCAGGTGACTCCCCATGGCCACCATGACCATCCGCAATCTCGAGGACGAACTGAAGGCGCGGTTGCGCATCCGGGCGGCGCAGCACGGGCGCTCGATGGAGGAGGAGGCGCGCAGCATCCTGCGCTCGGCGTTGAACACCGAACCGGGCGCGAATACCGGCGCCGCACTGGTCAAGGCCATCCGCGCTCGGGTGGAGCGGTTCGGCGGCATCGAGCTGGAACTTCCGCCGCGCGAGCCGATGCGCGAGCCGCCGGATCTGGGCGCAAGCGGGCGTGACGGGTGATCGTGCTCGATACCAATGTCCTGTCCGAGCTGATCAGGGCCAGGCCGGATCCGGAAGTCGTGTCCTGGCTGGAAACCCAGCCGATGGACGCGCTGTTCACCACGGCGATTTCGCAGGGCGAGATGCTTTATGGCGCCTGCATCCTTCCGGCCGGCCGCCATCGCGACACCTTGCTGCATGAGGTGGAAGCGATCTTCTCCGCCGACATGGCCGGCCGCGTGTTGCCCTACGACAGCGACGCCGCCGGAATCCACGCGACGATCGCAGCCATGCACCGTGCGCGGGGCCGTCCGATCAGCCAGCCGGATGCGATGATTGCCGGGATCGTGGCTTCGCGGGGCGCGGTGCTGGCCACGCGCAACGTGCGGGATTTCGAGGGGTGCGGGATCGACGTCGTCGATCCCTGGGATTGAGGCCCGGGCCTACAGCACCTGCGGCGGCTGTCCGCCGACGATGACGATGTCGGCCGGGCGGCGGGCGAACAGGCCGACGCTGACCACGCCGGGGATCTGGTTGAGCTCGGCTTCCATCCCGACCGGGTCGGTGATGGCCAGGTTGTGCACGTCCAGGATCCAGTTGCCGTTGTCGGTGACCACGCCGTCGCGCCACACCGGCTGGCCGCCGGTGAGCGCCAGGATGCGGCGCGCGACCAGGCTGCGCGCCATCGGCACCACTTCCACCGGCAGCGGAAACTTGCCCAGCACCGGTACCTGCTTGGCCGGGTCGATGATGCAGACGAAGGTTTCGCTGGCCTCGGCGATGATCTTCTCGCGGGTCAGTGCGGCGCCACCGCCCTTGATCAGGCGCTTGTGCGGGTCGCACTCGTCGGCGCCGTCCACGTACAGCTGCAGCGGGCCGGCAGCGTTGGCGTCCAGTACCTCGATGCCCAGCGCCTTGAGCCGGGCGCTGCTCTGCTCGGAGCTGGAGACCGCGCCGGCGATGCGATCCCTGATCCGGCCCAGGGCGTCGATGAAGAACGCCACGGTCGAGCCGGTGCCGACGCCGACGATCATGCCGTCCTGGACGTAGTCGATGGCCTTTTCGCCGGCCAGGCGCTTTGCTTCGGACATGGAGTGGCTCCTGCGGAGTGGTTATTCGAGGGAGAGCAACAACTTCCATTGCGCGGCGGTGACCGGGAACACCGACAGGCGGCTGCCGCGGGCGGTCAACGCGAAGCCTTCGCCCAGTTCATCGGCGTGGCGCTTGATTTCCTCCAGCGCGATGACGCGGCCGAGCTTGCGCTCGAAGGCCACGTCCACCAGGAACCAGCGTGGCTGCTCGCGGCTGGCCTTGGGGTCATGGTAGGGCGATGCCGGGTCGAACTGGGTCTCGTCCGGGTACGCCGCGCTGGCCACGCGGGCGATGCCGGCGATGCCGGGCACCTTGGCGTTGGAGTGGTAGAACAGCACCCCGTCACCTTCCTTCATCCCGTCGCGCATGAAGTTGCGCGCCTGGTAGTTGCGCACGCCGTTCCACGGCTCGGTGCCCACGCGCTGCAGGTCGTCGATGGAGAAGGCGTCCGGTTCGGACTTCATCAGCCAGTGGCGCTTGCGGGCGGTCATGCAGGCTCGTTTCGGGCTTCGCGGTGGGGAAGGTGGGTGGCGTCCTCGGTGCAGATCGCGTCGGGCTCGATGTCCCAGGGCGCCGGCGCCAGTGCCGGTACCTGCTGCACCGAGAACCCGGCGCCGACCAGCCAGGGCGGTGCGGCGCGATCGTGGCGGAAGGCGAAGCTGCGATCATACCAACCGCCGCCCATGCCCAGCCGGCGGCCGTCCGCGTCGAAGCCCACCAGCGGCATCACCGCCAGCGCCAGTTGTTCGGCGCCCAGGCAGGCCGCCGGCGCCACGTCCGGCTCGGGGATGCCGTAGCGGTTGCTGACCAGGGGATCGCCGGGGTGCCAGGGTGCGAAGCGCAGCACCTCGCCGGCCAGCACCGGCAGGCACCACACCAGCCCCGGCGGCAGGCGCAACTGCAGCACGTGCAGGCCGATCTCGCCGTCCATCGCCCAGTAGCCGGCCACGTGGCCCTGGCGCGGCAGGAAGGGCAGGGCCAGGATGCGCCCGGCCAGTGCTTCGGCCGCGGCGATGCGGGTGGCGGCGGTCAGGTCGCGGCGGCGCTGGCGCAGTTGCTGGCGCACGGTGGCGCGGTCCTGGGTCATCGTTGCGCCGGATCGGGTCGGGTGCACATGATAAGAGAAATCGAAAGGGGGCCAGGCTGCGTTTCCTGTGGAAAACGCAGCCTGGCCCCCTTTGCAAGATAGTGCATCCTCCGCCATGCCGATGCGGCGAAACGACCTTGAACCCGAGGTCCAAGTGGGAATGCTGGGAGACCTTCGGGCTTTCCGCTGCGTGGCGGACCTGCACACCCGGTGTCGTCGCATCCCCGGTGTCGTTTTTAAGGGACAAGGCGAATGTTTTGCCAGCTGTCGGACACGGCAGAGAACGCAGGTCGATTATAGCGACCACGCGCCGCTTGCCTAGCCCTTGCGCGATGGAGGACGCGTGCGGTTCAGCGCCGCGCGCATTCAGGCCTGCGTTGCGCCCAGCAGTCCGTCCAGGCGGCGGTTCAGTGTTTCCAGGGTGGCCGTCAGTTCGCGCTGCTGGGCGTCGCGCTCCTGGCGCAGCTGCTGCAGTTCGTGGGCCAGGTTGAGCGCGGCCAGCACCGCCAGCCGGTCCAGGGCGACCATGCGGTTGCCGCCACGGATTTCGCGCATGCGCGCGTCCAGCAGGCGCGCGGCCGCCAGCAGGCTGTCGTGTTCATCGGCCTGCACGCCCACGGTGTACTCGCGGTCCAGCACGCGCACGCTGACCGGCTCGTTGCTGCCGCTCACGTGTGCTGCTCCAGCGACTTGAGCCGGGCGATCATCGCCTCCACCCGCGAACGTGCCTGTTCGTTCTTGTTGAGCAGCTGGGCGCGCTCGCCGAACAGCTGCTCCTGCTGCTGGCGCAGGCTGCGGTTCTCGTCGGCCAGGCGCTGGCAGCGTTCGGCCAGGGCCTCGAACCGGGCGGCCAGGGCGCGCAGCTGGACGATGGTGTCGGCGGGAGCTTCCATGGGGGCCACGATAGGCAGCGCGCGCGCGCGCGGTCAAGCCGGAGTCGGGTCCGGCACGCCCGCGCCGCTGGCGATGAAGGCCAGGCACTGGTCGCGGTCCATCGCCGCGGCGACGTAGTGGCCCTGCACCTCGTCGCAGCCGTGCTCGCGCAGGAACTGCAGCTGGCCTGCCGTTTCCACCCCTTCGGCCACCACGTTCAGTTCCAGCGAGTGGCCCATGGCGATCACGGTGCTGGTGATGGCCTCGTCGTCCGGGTCGCGGGTCAGGTCGCCGACGAACTCCCGGTCGATCTTCAAGGTGGTCAGCGGCAACCGTTTGAGGTAAGCGAGCGAGGAGTAGCCGGTGCCGAAATCGTCCACCGCCACGCCCACGCCCAGGATCCGGCAGGCATGCAGCACGCTGGCGCTGCGGCCGACGTTGGCCATGATCGCGCTTTCGGTCAGCTCCAGCTCCAGCTGGCCCGACGCGACCCCGGTCTCGGCCAGGATCCTGGCCAGGGTGGTGGCCAGGTCGCCGCGCAGCAGCTGCACCGGCGAGACGTTGACCGACATCACGATCCCGTCCAGGCCGGCCTGGTGCCAGGCGCGCAAGGTGGTGCAGGCTTCCCTCAACACCCACTCGCCGATTTCCAGGATCAGGCCGGTGTCCTCGGCCAGCGGGATGAACTGGTCCGGCGGGATCGCGCCGAACTCGGGATTGCGCCAGCGCAGCAGCGCCTCGGCGCCGACCACCCGGTCGTGGTGCAGCGAGTAGCGCGGCTGGTAGACCAGGGTCAGTTCGTCGCGCTCGACCACCCGGCGCAGCAGGCCGGCCAGGGTCGCGCGCCGGCGGGTGGCCTCGTCCATGCGCGCCGAGTACACCTGCCAGGTGCGGCGGCCGGCGGCCTTGGCCTGATACATGGCGGTGTCGGCGTGCTTGAGCAGTTCGGTCGGGACCTGGGCGTGGTCGGGGAACAGGCTGATGCCGATCGAGGGCGAAACGGTGATCTCGTGATGCTCGTCCAGCACCAGCGGCTGGGAGAACGATTCGATCACCCGCTGTGCCGCCACGCTGGCGTCATCGGCCGCCTGCAGCCCTTCCAGGACCACGGTGAACTCGTCACCGCCCAGGCGCGCCACGGTGTGTTCGGGACCGACCGCCTGCTGCACCCGCTCGGCCGCCGCGCGCAGGACCCGGTCGCCGATCGCATGGCCCAGGGAGTCGTTGACGTCCTTGAACCGGTCCAGGTCCAGGAACAGCACCGCCACATGGCCGTTCTCGCGCCGTGCCCGCACGATCGCCCGGGCCAGGCGCTCGGACAGCAGCGAGCGGTTGGGCAGGCTGGTCAGGGTGTCGTAGTTGGCCAGGTAGCGCAGCTCCTGCTCGGCGCGCTTCTGCTCGGTGATGTCGCTGAGCACCACCACGTGGAAATTGACCTCGCCGCCGGCGTCGGCGATGCCGTTGTGGCGGACATGGCAGAGGATGTCCTCGCCGTCGCGGCGGGTCATCCACACGTTGCCCTGCCAGTGCTGGCGGCCCAGGTCGCGGTGCAGGGTGCCGTTGTGGCCGTCGCTGTCGAGCATGGAAAACGGCCGCCCCAGCGCTTCGACGTCGTTGTAGCCGGTGATCTGGCTGAAGGCCGGGTTGACGGCGACGAAGTGCAGGTCGTGGTCGAGGATGGCCACCGCCTCGTTCATGCTGCGCAGCACCTCGCTGGCGATGCGGCGCTCGGCGTCGGCATGGCGCTCGGCGGTGGTGTCGCGCGCGGTGCCGGCCAGGCGCCGCGGCCGGCCGCTGGCATCGCGTTCGACCGTGCGCCCGCGGATGCGGATCCAGGCCCAGTTGCCCTTGCCGTCGGAGTCGACCCGGTACTCGCTGGTGAGCAGGGGTTCGCGGCCACGCAGGTGGGAGCGCAGTTGCCGGAGCAGGACGGCGCGGTCGTGCGGGTGCACCAGCGGCAGTGCCGCCAGCCGGGTGGTCACCGACAGGCCACGGCCGGGCTGCGATTCGGTTTCGTCGGCATGCAGCAGGTGCAGTTCGCGCTGCTCCAGGTCGAAGTCCCAGAACTGCTCGCCCGAGCCCCACAGCGCCACGGTCAGGTGTTCCTCGCGTGCCTGCAGCGCGGCGTGCTGATGGCTGTGGCTGGCGCGCCAGCGCCAGGTCAGGACCAGCACTGCGACCAGCAGGCCGGTGGCCAGGACCATCAGGGCACCGGTCACGGCGGGCCGCTCCGGTGGAGTCCTGGCTTGCGGTGGCGCGCAACGACCTCGGACGGCATGGGCATGGCTGGCATGGACGGCTCGGGCGAGTGTAGGCGGCCATGGGGAACGCCGACAAGCGGTGGTTGCTACACTTCCGCTCCGCTTCCGTTCGCCATCGTCTCCATGCCCCAGTTGCCCGTTCCCGCCGAAGTCGCCGAGGCCAGCCGCAGCCTCGGGCTGGGCGCCAGCGCACCCGAGCTGCACGGCGGCCTGTGCGGCTGGCTGGCCGGCGCGGGCGAGGACGCCGCGGCCTGGCCGGCACGGGTGCTGGCCAACCCGGGCCTGCCGACGCCGGCGCCGGGCAGCGCCCTGGATCGTCTGCGCGAGGCCAGCGCGGCCCAGCTCGGTGATGGCGAGTTCTCCTTCCAGCTGCTGCTGGTGGAGGACGGGCAGCCGCTGCGCGAACGCGCCCAGGCCCTGTTCGACTGGTGCCGTGGCTTCCTGGGCGGTTTCGGCCTGGCCGCCGGCGCCTCGCCACCGCTGTCGGAGGAAGGCGGCGAGGCCCTGCAGGACCTGGCCCGGCTGGCTGCGGCCAGCGTGCAGGACATCGACGAGGACGAAGAGGAAGACGAATCGGCGCTGTCGGAACTGGAGGAGTTCGTCCGCGTGGCCGTGCTGCTGCTGCATGGCGACTGCGTGCTCGGACCGCGCCATCGCCGCAGCCTGAACTGACATGTCGCGCCTGCTGACCGGCATCCCTGCCGCCGAGTACGCGCGACGCCGGCGCCAGCTGATGCGCATGGCCGGCGAGGACGCGATCCTGGTGCTGCCGGCCGCGCCGGTGCGGGTGCGCAGCCACGACACCCACTACCCCTACCGCCAGGACTCGGACTTCTGGTACCTGTGCGGCTTTCCCGAGCCCGACGCGGTACTGGTGCTGGTGCCCGGGCGCAAGCACGGCGAGGCGCTGCTGTTCTGCCGCGAGCGCGATCCCGAGCGCGAGGCCTGGGATGGCCCGCGCTTCGGCCAGGACGGCGCGGTGGAATCGTTCGGAATGGACGACGCCTACCCGATCGAGGACCTGGACGAGATCCTGCCGGGCCTGCTGGAGGGCCGTTCGCGGGTCTATTACCACTTCGGCCGCGATGCCGAGTTCGACCTCAAGTTGATCGGCTGGGTCAACCGGGTGCGGGCGCAGGTGCGCCATGGCGCACAGCCGCCGCACGAGTTCCTGGAACTGGGCCACCTGCTGCACGAGCAGCGCCTGTTCAAGTCGCGCGACGAGATCCGCCTGATGGAGAAGGCCGCGGCGATCAGCGTGCGCGCGCACCAGGCGGCGATGCGCGCGGCGCGCCCGGGCATCCACGAGTACGAACTGCAGGCCGAGGTCGAGCGCGTGTTCCGCGCCGCCGACGCCTGCCCGGCCTATGCCAGCATCGTCGGCGCCGGCGGCAACGGCTGCGTGCTGCACTACGTGGCCAACACCGGCAAGGCCCGCGACGGTGACCTGGTGCTGATCGACGCCGGTGCCGAATACCGCAACTACGCCGCCGACATCACCCGCACCTTTCCGGTCAACGGCCGCTACACCAGGGAGCAGCGTGCCCTGCATGACCTGGTCGGCGCGGCGCAGGCGGCGGCGCTGGCCTGCGCGCGCCCGGGCGTGGCCTTCGCCGCCCTGCACGAGACGGTGGTGGAGGTGCTCAGCGAGGGCCTGCTGCGGCTGGGGCTGCTGAAGGGCTCGCTGGAAAAGTGCATCGCCGGCGAGCATTACCGCCAGTTCTACCGCCACAAGAGCGGGCACTGGCTGGGCCTGGACGTGCACGACGTGGGCGACTACCGCATCGACGGCCAGTCGCGGCTGCTGGAGCCGGGCATGGTGCTGACCATCGAGCCGGGCCTGTACGTGGGTGCCGACGACACCTCGGTGGCGGCCAAGTGGCGCGGCATCGGCATCCGCACCGAGGACGATGTGCTGATCACCGCCGATGGCCACCGCGTGCTCACCGAGGGCCTGGCGCGTTCGGCCGACGAGATCGAGGCGTTCATGGCCGGGCGCTGACCGGCAGGGCGCCACCGGCACGCCGGCGCAATGCGACCAAAAGCGCATGCCTGCAGGCTTGTGTGCCGGTCCCGGGCCGGATCGTCGCCGGTAAAATGAGGGGTTTCCCCCAGTGGTAGCCCCCCATGCATGACAGGATCGCCCACCCCGGCTTGGCAGCCAGGCGGATGACCGCCGAACAGGCCGCCACCCTCATCCAGCCCGGCATGACGGTGGGCATGAGCGGGTTCACCGGCGCCGGCTATCCCAAGGCCGTGCCGCTGGCCCTGGCCGAACGCATCACCACCGCGCAGGACCAGGGCAGGGAGTTCGGCCTGCGCATCCTCACCGGCGCTTCGACCGCGCCGGAACTGGATGGCGCCCTGGCCCGTGCCGGTGGCATCGACTTCCGCCTGCCCTACCAGTCCGATCCGGAACTGCGCACGCGCATCAACAACGGCCAGATCGACTACATGGACATCCACCTGGGCCACGTGGCCCAGTACGCGTGGTTCGGCTTCCTGGGCAGGATCGACGTGGCGGTGGTGGAAGTGACCGCGATCCTGGAGGACGGCCGGCTGGTGCCATCGACCTCGGTGGGCAACAACAAGACCTGGCTGGACCTGGCCGACAAGGTGATCATCGAGGTCAACCGCCGCCAGCCGATCGGCCTGGACGGGATGCACGACATCTACTACGGCACCGCGCTGCCACCGGATCGCAAGCCGATCCCGCTGGTCAGGCCGGGCGACCGCTTCGGCGAACCCTACCTGCGCTGCGACCCGGACAAGGTGGTGGCGGTGGTGGAGACCGACGCGCCGGACCGGATCGGACGCTTCAGTCCACCCGACGAGGTGTCCACGCGCATTGCCGGCCATCTGGTCGAGTTCTTCCGCCAAGAGATCCGCGCCGGCCGCCTGGGCGAGCACCTGCTGCCGCTGCAGTCGGGGGTGGGCAACATCGCCAATGCGGTGCTGGCCGGCCTGCACCAAGGGGGTTTCCGCGGTCTGACCGCGTTCACCGAGGTGATCCAGGACGGGATGCTGGAGCTGATCGGCAACGGCACCATCAAGATGGCCTCGGCGACCTCGTTCTCGCTCAGCCCGGAAGGGGTGGACGAATTCGTGCGCAACATCGACCTGTACCGCGAGCGCATCGTGCTGCGGCCGCAGGAGATGTCCAACCATGCCGAGCTGATCCGGCGGCTGGGCGTGATCGGCATCAACGGCATGGTCGAGGCCGACATCTACGGCAACGTCAATTCCACCCACGTGGCCGGCAGCAGCATCATCAACGGCATCGGCGGCTCGGGCGACTTCGCCCGCAATGGCTTCCTGTCGTGCTTCGTCACCCCCAGCACGGCCAAGAACGGCGCGATCTCGGCCTTCGTGCCGATGGCCAGCCATGTCGACCACACCGAGCACGACGTGGCGGTGCTGGTCAGCGAACAGGGCCTGGCTGACCTGCGCGGGCTCTCGCCCACCCAGCGCGCGCAGCAGGTCATCGACCACTGCGCGCATCCGGACTACCGGCCGATGCTGCAGGATTATCTGGACCGGGCGCTGCGCGACAGCCGGGGCAAGCACACCCCGCACCTGCTGGGCGAGGCGCTGTCCTGGCACCAGCGCTTCCTGGACACCGGCACGATGCGGGCCTGAGTCCGGCGGCCCGCGCTCAGTCCAGCGATGCCAGCCAGTCGTCGTCCGAGCCTTCGTTGACGCCTTCGAACAGCGGGGTGGAGAAATAGCGTTCGCCGGTGTCGGGCAGCACCGCCAGCAGCACCGCGCCGGCGGGCGCGCCGGCGGCCACCTGCAGCGCCGCGGCCACCGTGGCACCGGAGGAGATGCCGGCGAAGATGCCTTCCTCGGCGGCCAGCCGGCGCGCGGTGGCGATGGCGTCCTCGTCGGACACGGTCACGATGCGGTCGGCTACATCGCGGTTGAGCACCTCGGGGATGAAATCCGGAGTCCAGCCCTGGACCTTGTGCGGCTTCCATTCGTTGCCGCCCAGCAGCGAGGCGTTGGCCGGTTCGGCGGCGATGATCTTCACTTCCGGCCGGGCCACGCGCAGCACTTCGCCGACCCCGGTCAGGGTGCCGCCGGTGCCCCAGCCGCTGACGAAGTGGTCCAGCCGGCGGCCGGCGAAGTCGCGCAGGATCTCGGCGGCGGTGGTCTGGCGGTGGTAGGCCGGATTGGCCGGGTTGGCGAACTGGCTGGCCAGGAACCAGCCGTGCTGCTTCGCCAGCTCCTCGGCCCGGCGCACCATGCCGGTGCCGCGCTCGGCGGCCGGGGTCAGGATCACCTTGCCGCCATAGGCGCGGATCAGCTTGCGGCGCTCGATCGAGAAGGTTTCCACCATCGTCGCCACGAACTTGTAGCCGCGCGCGGCGGCCACCGCCGCCAGGGCCACGCCGGTGTTGCCCGAGGTCGCCTCGACGATGGTGTCGCCGGGCTTGAGCAGGCCGCGGGCCTCGGCGTCCAGGACGATGGCCAGGGCCAGGCGGTCCTTGACCGAGCCGGCGGGATTGAAGGCTTCCACCTTCACGTAGAGCTCCGCGTGCGCCGGTGCCAGGCGCTGCAGTTTGACCACCGGGGTGCGGCCGATGGTGTCGAGGATGCTGTCGAAGATGGCCATGGAAGCTTCCGTTGTGGATCGTGGATGGGAAACGTGGGATGAGGGATCAGGCGGCCTGCGCCAGGGCCGGCGCGGGCGGGCCCAGTGGCGCCGCGCCGAACCAGTGCAGTTGACCGGCCAGTGCGGCCACTTCGCCCAGGATCAGCAGGGCCGGCGAGGCCACGGCGTGGGCACGGGCGCTGTCGGGCAGGTCGTGGAGGCGGCCGGTGACCACGCGCTGCTCGGGTCGCGAGCCGTTCTCCACCAGCGCGAACGGCGTGGCCGGGTCGCGGCCGGAGGCGAGCAGGTGGTCGCGCAGGCGGTCCAGTCCGGCCACGCCCATGTAGACCGCCAGCGTCTGCCGGTCCCGGGCCAGCGCGTCCCAGTCCAGGGTGTCCACGCCATCGCGGCAGTGCGCGGTCAGCAGCCGGACCGATTGGGCATGGTTGCGGTGGGTCAGCGGAATCCCGGCATAGGCTGCGCAGGCCAGCGCGGCGGTGATCCCGGGCACCACCTTGAAGCCAATGCCGTGGGCACGCAGGAATTCCAGTTCCTCGCCGCCGCGGCCGAACACGAACGGGTCGCCGCCCTTGAGGCGGACCACCCGGCGGCCGGCACGGGCATGCTGCAGCATCAGGGCGTGGATCTGTTCCTGCGCCACGCTGTGCTGGCCGGCGGCCTTGCCGACCTCCACCCGCAGTGCGGCCGGCGCGGCCAGTGCCAGTACCTCCGGGCCGACCAGGCGGTCGTACAGCAGCACCTCGGCCGCCTCCAGTGCGCGCAGGGCGTGCAGGGTCAGCAGGCCGGGATCACCCGGACCGGCGCCGACCAGGGCGACCGTACCCGGGGGCAGCTCGAAAGCGGTGGCGGCAGATGGGGACGGGCTCACGGGCGAGTGCCGGCAGGGCTGGGAGATTGACCGTACGCCGGCACTGATAACCGCTGGAAATGACTTGCCGCACCTAGCTGATTCCATTCGGTTATAAGATTCCGGTCATATTCCCCTTACAGTCGGTCCCACGCCCTCCCGTCCCCACGGCCGCCGCCGCCGCCCCCGATGACGCTCACCCAGCTGCGCTACCTCGTCGCCATCGCCGACGCCGGGCTCAACATCACCCTGGCCGCTGCGCGCGTGCACGCCACCCAGCCGGGCCTGTCCAAGCAGCTCAAGCAGCTGGAAGAGGAGCTGGGCTTCCTGATGTTCGTGCGCAAGGGGCGCAGCCTGGAGACCATCACCCCGGCCGGTGCGGAAGTGCTGGCCCGCGCCCGGGTGATCCTGGCCGAAACCGCCAACATCCGCGCCTACGCCGCCAACCAGCGCCGCGACAGCCAGGGCCAGCTGACCATCACCACCACCCACACCCAGGCCCGTTTCGTGCTGCCCCCGGCGATCGCCCGGATCAAGCGTGATTTCCCCCAGGTCAGCGTGCACCTGCAGCAGTCGGCCGAGGGTGCGGCGCTGGACCTGCTGGGCACCGGCGAAGCGGACATGGCCGTGGTCAGCACCGCCGGCAGCCAGCCGCAGGGTGGGGTGGCGGTGCCGCTGTACCGGTGGAAGCGGTTGGCCCTGGTGCCGCGTGGCCATGTGCTCGATCGCGCCGGGCGCGCGCCGGGCCTGGCCGAACTGGCCCGCCATCCGCTGATCAGCTACGAATCCTCGGTGCGCCCGGATTCCTCGCTGCGGCGCGCCTTCGCGCAGGCCGGCCTGGAGCCGGACCTGGCCCTGACCGCGCTGGATGCGGACCTGATCAAGACCTATGTCCGTGCCGGCCTGGGCGTGGGCATCCTGGCCGAAATGGCGGTGGGCATCGGCGACACCGACCTGCGCGGCTGGCCGGCACCGGTGGAAATCAGCGAATGCATCGCCTGGGCGGTGCTGCCGCGCGAACGGGTGCTGCGCGACTATGCGCTGGACCTGGTCCACGCCCTGGCGCCGCAGATCGACCGGCGCGACCTGCGCCGGGTCATCGACGGCAACCAGGAGCCGGACTGGCCGCCGCCGCCGAGCTGGGAGTCGCTGACCCAGACCATCACCAGCTGAGCTGGGCCGGGCTGGGCCGGCACCGGCCTGGCCATGTCCGGGTGCCTGCGCGCGCGGGTGTTCAGCGGCTGACGCCGATGACCAGGCGGCCGTCCTCGATGTCCACGCGGTAGATGCTGCGACCGAGCGGGACCTGCGACTGGCGGCGCTCGCTGAGCACGTAGACCGGTTGTGCGCGGGCGTACTCGGCCAGCAGCTCGTCGCCGATGGCCAGCAGTTGCTGCGGCTCCGGGGCACCGGGCACCTGCGGCAGGTCCAGCCGGGTCAGGCGCGGTTCGTGCAGGTACAGCGACTGGCTGTGCGGGTCGAAGCGCAGCCCCGAGTCCAGCGCCAGGTGGCCGCGCAGTGGCAGGCGCAGGCCGGCGACCGAGGCGCGCAGGTCGAAGGCCAGCGACAGGGTGTCGCCGTGCAGGCGTGCCTGCGGCTGCTCCAGGGTCAGCGCGGCCAGGCCAGCGGCGGCGTCGAACTCGCGCGGGAAGCGCCGGTCCAGGTGCTGCTGCAGTTCCGCTTCGGTGACCACCACCCTGCCGCCCAGGAAGCTGCGCAGGGTGGACATCGAGGAGCAGCCGGACAGCGCCAGCAGCACGGCCAGGGCCAGCCACCAGGGCAGCGATCGTTGCGACGGGGTCGATGGGGTCATGGATGAAGCCGTGGGCCAGGGTGGCTTCATCATAGTCGGCGCCGACCGCCGACCGCCGACCGCCGACCGCCGACCGCCGCGGCAGCCGGTGCGATGGCCGCTCAGAGTTGCTCGTGGATCCCGCACTCGCGCTTGAGGCCGAAGAAGCGGGTGTCCTCCGCCTTCATGCCCGGCTCCCAGCGCGTGGTGGTGTGGACGTCGCCGATGGAGACATAGCCCTGGTGCCACAGCGGGTGGTAGGGCAGGTCATGGGCCTGCAGGTAGTGCCACACCTGGCGGTCGGACCAGTCGGCGATCGGGCTGACTTTCAGCCGTGGCCCGCGCTGCTGCACGATCGGAGTACGGTTGCGGCTGCCGGACTGGTCGCGGCGCAGGCCGGTGAACCAGGTACCCACGTCCAGTTCGTCCAGGGCGCGGCGCATCGGTTCGACCTTGCGCAGCTGGTTGTAGTCGTCCAGGCCGGCCACGCCCTGCTCCCACAGGCGGCCGTGGCGGGCTTCCATCCAGGCACGGCTGACCAGCGGCCGGTACACGTGCAGGTTGAGCCCGAGCCGTTCGACCAGGGCGTCGGCGAAACGGTAGGTGTCCGGGAACAGGTAGCCGGTGTCGACCAGGATCACCGGGATGTCCGGTCGCTGCCGGCTGAGCATGTGCAAGGTCACCGCCGATTGCGCGCCGAAACTGGACGACAGCGCGGGGTTGCCGTCGCCGTGGGCCAGTGCCCATTCCACGCGCTGTTCGGCGCTGAGCGTTTCCAGCCAGGCATCGAGTGCGGCCAGGTCGCGCGCAGGCGCCGTCCCGGTGTCGTGGGCGGGTTCATCGTTGGCGGGCGCGGTGAGGCTCATCGCAGGCTCCGGGTGCGGACAGGGCTACGGCAACGGTCAGGCGAGCTCGCCGAGCGCGGCCTTGCGGCTGGGCGGTTCGACCAGGACCTGGGTGGGATAGGGCGGCAGCGCGACCACGCCGGCGCGGTGCAGGAAGTCGCCGAAGCCTTCGCCGGGCTGGCGCTCGGTCGCGTAGTGGGCGAACAGTGGCTCCAGTTCGGCCAGGATCTGCGCTTCGGTGATGTTCTCGCGATACAGGGTGTTCAGGCGCTGGCCGCGGTGGTCGGCGCCGAGCATCAGGTTGTAGCGGCCCGGCGCCTTGCCCACCAGCGCGATCTCGCCCAGGTACGGGCGCGAGCAGCCGTTGGGGCAGCCGGAAATGCGCAACAGGATCGGCGCATCGGCCAGGCCGTGCCGTTCCAGCAGCGGCTGCAGCCTGGCGGTGAAGTCGGGCAGGTAGCGCTCGGCCTCGGCCATGGCCAGGGCGCAGGTGGGCAGCGCCACGCAGGCCATCGCGGTGCGCGCCAGTGCGCTTGGCGCGCGGTTGTCGTTGTCCAGTGCGTGGGCCTGGACCAGTGCGTCGATGCGTTCGCGCGCCTCGGCCGCAACCCCGGCGATGATCAGGTTCTGGTTGCAGGTCAGGCGCAGTTCCTGGCCGGGGGCGCCGGCATCGAGGACGCGTGCGATCTCGCGCAGGCCGGTCAGGTGCGGCCGGCCGGGACGGTCGGCGATGCGCCCGCTCGGCAGCGACAGGGTCAGGTGCCAGCGGCCGTCCTCGCCCTCGACCCAGCCGAAGCGGTCGCCGTTGTGGTCGAAGTGGAACGGGCGCGCCGGTTCCAGGGTGAAGCCGGCGCGCTGCTGGATCTGCGCGACCACCGACTCCAGGCCGAGATCGTCGATGGTGTACTTGAAGCGCGCGTGCTTGCGTTCGACCCGGTCGCCATGGTCGCGCTGCACCGCCAGCACCGCCGCGGCGATGTCCAGCACCTGGTCCGGGGTGACGAAGCCGATCACGCTGCCCAGCCGCGGCCAGGTCCTGGCATCGCCGTGGCTGGCGCCCATGCCGCCGCCGATGGCGATGTTGAAGCCGGCCAGGTCGCCGGCTTCATCGACGATGGCGATCAGGCCGAAGTCATTGGCGAACACGTCCACGTCGTTGAGCGGCGGCACCGCCACGGCCATCTTGAACTTGCGTGGAAGGTAGGTGTCACCGTAGACCGGGTCCTGTTCGTGGCCGCTGTCGGCCAGCCTTTCCTGGTCCAGCCAGATCTCGTGATAGGCGCGGGTCCTGGGCAGGAACGTGGTCGACAGCCGCTGCGCCCAGTCATGCGCCTGCGCATGCAGGCGTGACTGCAGCGGGTTGCTGGCGCCGAGCACGTTGCGGTTGACGTCGCCGCAGGCCGAGACGGTGTCCAGCGCAGCGGCATTGATCGCCTGCATGGTCGCCTTCAGCTCGCGCTTGATCACGCCGTGGAACTGGAAGGTCTGGCGGGTGGTGACGCGCAGGGAGTGGTTGGCCCAGGTGGTGGCGATGGCATCCAGCTTCAGCCACTGGTCCGGGGTGAACACCCCGCCCGGGGCGCGGATCCGGATCATGAACTGGTGTGCCGGCTCGAGCTTTTGCCGGCGGCGCTCGTCGCGGATGTCGCGGTCGTCCTGCTGGTAGGTACCGTGGAACTTGACCAGGCGCTGGTCCTCGAACGACAGCGAACCGGTGACCGGATCGGCCAGGCCTTCCAGCAGGGTGCCGCGCAGGCCGCGGCTGTTGATCTTGATGTCTTCGACGGAAGGATGGCTCATGGCGTGGGCTGGAGTCCGGTGCGGGAGGCGGTGCAGGTCGCGGCGCCGGGTCAGTAGACGTCGCGGCCGTAGCGGCCTTCGGTCTGCAGGGAAGTCAGGTATTCGGCGGCGGCCTCGGCATCACCACCGTTGTGCGCGGTGATCACATCCAGCAAGGCGGCATGCACCTCCTTGCCCATGGCGATCGCGCCGCAGACATAGAAGTGCGCGCCATTGCGCAGCCAGTCGTAGAGCTCGGCGCCGCGCTCGCGCAGGCGGTCCTGGACGTAGATTTTCTTATGCGAGTCCTTCGCAAGAGCCCGCACATCCATGTGCGGACTTCCTATTTGCGCCTGGTCGCGGGAGAAGGCCAGGTCCAGGCGATGCAGCTCGCCGCGTTGCAGGGCGTCCTGCCACTCGGTCTGGTAGAGGAAACCGGTGTTGAAGTGCCGGGCGCCGAAGAACAGCCAGTTGCGGCCGGTCGCGCCGGTCTCGGCACGCTCCTGGACGAAGCCGCGGAACGGGGCCACGCCGGTGCCCGGGCCGACCATGATGATGTCGCGCGAAGCATCGGCCGGGACCCGGAAGCGCTCGTTGGGCTCGATGTGGACCGGGACCTGGCCAGCGTCGTCGAGTGCGGCGAGGAAGCCGCTGGCCGCGCCGAGGTGGTCGTGGCCGTGGGCGTGGTAGCGCAGCACGTCCACGCACAGGTGCGCCTCCTCGCCCACGCGCTTGCGGCTGGAGGCGATCGAGTACAGCCGCCGCACCGGCGGGCGCAGCGCTGCAAGCAGGGCTTCGTGGTCCCAATCGGCCGGCCAGCGGCGCAGCACGTCCACCAGCTGGTGGTCGGCCAGCAGCGCGGCCAGGGCGGCGGGCTGGGCCGGATCGAGCAGCTGCTGCAGGGCCGCAGCGCCGGAGCGCTCGGCCTGCGCGGCCAGCAACGGGCGCGACAGCCGGGTCAGTTCGCGGCGCGTGGCCAGCCACTCGTGCAGGGGCAGGGTCTCGCCATTGGCGGTGACCGGTGCATTGCCGTCCAGCTTCGATGCCGCCAGCACCGCTGCCACCAGCGCCTCGGGGTTGCGGTGGCCGATGCCCAGTGCGTCGCCGGGCTCGTAGGCCAGGCCGGAGCCTTCCAGCGACAACTCGATGTGGCGCACGTCCTTGTCGCCCTGGCCGTACTGGAGGAAGCCGACGTTGCGGAACTCGCGGCCGGTGAGGCGCTGGTTGGCCAGCACCTCGGCCGGGAACGGACGCTCGTGCGACCAGGCCGACGCCGCGCGCAGGGGCGTGACCGTGGCCAGGTGCGCGGCCGCCCCGCCCAGCGCGGCCGGCGTGGTCTTGAGCAGGGTGCGGGCCTGGGTCAGTACCTGTTCGCGCCAGGGGCCGGCGACGGTGTCGATGTCCAGGTCGGCCTGGCCCAGCCCGGCCGCGCGCTGGCCGCCCAGTTCGGCCAGGCGCGCATCAAGCTTGCGGGCGATGCCGCAGAAATCGGCGTAGCTGCTGTCACCCAGGCCGAGTACGGCGAACTTCAGCTCCGGCAGCCTGGGTGCGCGCTTGCCGCAGAGGAATTCGGTGAAGCCGATTGCGTCGTCCGGCGGATCGCCCTCGCCCTGGGTGCTGATCACCAGGTACAGCAGGCGCTCGCCGGCCAGTTCGCGGGTGGGGTAGGCGTCGGTGCGGGCCAGGCGCACGGACAGGCCGGCGGCCTCGGCGCTGGCGGCGATCTTCTCCGCTTCGCGGCGGGCATTGCCGGTCTGGCTGCCGTACAGCACGGTCAGGCGCTGGCCGGCCTGCGGCGGCGCCAGCGCGGCCGCGCCCCCCGGCAGGACCGCCAGCTGCGGGGTGCCGTGGCCCTGGGCCAGGCCGGCGGCGTAGCCGGACAGCCACCACAGGGCCGGCCCGTCCAGGCCCTGCACCAGCCGGGACAACAGGACCTTGCGATCCTCGTCGAGTGGACTGGGGCTGGGCACGATGGCTGCGGCGTTCATCCGGGGCGGGCCTGGCGTGGGATCGGGACGTGACTGGCCATCGATCCTAGGAAGTTCGCGGGCGCGGCAGAAACGGCGTGTGGTTATTGGCTTATGCTTTGCGCTTATTTCATTCGCCGGGCCCGCATCGACACCATTCCTCGTCGCGGTCCGCGCCTCGGCCGGCCCCCGGTCCTCCGCCCCTGCAGATGTCCGCCCGATACCCGATGAGTGCCGCCCACCGCCTGTCCCACCTCGACCGCCTGGAAGCGGAGAGCATCCACATCCTGCGCGAGGTTGCCGCCAGCTTCCGCAACCCGGTGCTGCTGTATTCGGTGGGCAAGGACAGCTCGGTGCTGCTGCACCTGCTGCTCAAGGCCTTCGCCCCGGCGCCGCCGCCGATCCCGCTGCTGCACGTGGACACGCGCTGGAAGTTCCGCGAGATGATCGCGTTCCGCGACCGCCGTGCCGCGCAGACCGGGGTGGACCTGCGCGTGCACATCAATCCCGACGGCATCGCCCAGGACATCGGCCCGGTCAGCCACGGCGCCAGCGTGCATACCGAGGTGATGAAGACCCAGGGCCTGAAGCAGGCGCTGGACCTGTGGCGGTTCGACGCGGCCATCGGCGGGGCGCGCCGCGACGAGGAGAAGTCGCGGGCCAAGGAGCGGGTGTTCTCGTTCCGCAACGAGCACCACCGCTGGGATCCCAAGCGCCAGCGCCCGGAGCTGTGGAACCTGTACAACGCCCGCATCCACAAGGGCCAGAGCGTGCGTGTCTTCCCGATCTCCAACTGGACCGAACTGGACGTGTGGCTGTACATCTACCGCGAGCAGATCCCGGTGGTACCGCTGTACTTCGCAGCAGAGCGCCCGGTGGTCGAGCGCGACGGCGCGCTGATCCTGGTCGACGACGAGCGCCTGCCGCTCAAGCCCGGCGAAGTCCCGCAGCTGCGCAAGGTCCGCTTCCGCACCCTGGGCTGCTATCCGCTGACCGGGGCGATCGAATCGGAGGCCGACTCGCTGGAGAAGATCATCGCCGAGATGCTGGTGGCCACCACCTCCGAGCGCCAGGGCCGGGTCATCGACCAGGATCCGGCCGCCTCGATGGAGAAGAAGAAGCTGGAGGGGTATTTCTGATGGGCACCGCCGTGGATCCGGTCGCCGCCGGCATCGCCGCCAGCCTCAAGGCGCACGAGGACAAGCCGCTGCTGCGCTTCATCACCTGCGGCAGCGTGGACGATGGCAAGAGCACCCTGATCGGCCGCCTGCTGTACGAGAGCAAGCGCCTGTTCGAGGACCAGCTGTCGGCGCTGGAGGCCGACAGCCGCCGCCACGGCACCCAGGGCGAGCGGATCGACTACGCGCTGCTGCTGGACGGCCTGGCCGCCGAGCGCGAGCAGGGCATCACCATCGACGTGGCCTACCGCTACTTCGACACCGACAAGCGCAAGTTCATCGTCGCCGATTGCCCCGGCCACGAGCAGTACACCCGCAACATGGCCACCGGCGCCTCCACCGCCGACCTGGCCGTGGTGCTGGTGGATGCGCGCAAGGGCCTGCTGGCGCAGACCCGCCGCCACAGCTACATCGTTTCGCTGCTGGGCATCTCCCAGGTGGTGCTGGCGGTGAACAAGATGGACCTGGTCGGCTATGACCAGGCGGTGTTCGAGGCGATCGTGCAAGGCTATCGCGCGCTGGCCGCGCAGCTGGGCATCGGCCAGGTGCAGGCGATCCCGCTGTCGGCGCTGGAGGGCGACAACCTGCTCAAGGCTTCGCCGAACACGCCCTGGTACAACGGTCCGGCGCTGCTGGAGCACCTGGAGACCGTGCAGGTCGACAGTGGCGAGGCGGCCTGCGGCCTGCGCCTGCCGGTGCAGTGGGTCAACCGGCCCAACCAGGACTTCCGCGGTTTCGCCGGCACGATCGCCGCCGGCGAGGTGGCCCCCGGCGACGAGGTCGTGGTGCTGCCTTCGGCACGCCGCTCCACCGTGGCCCGGGTGCTGGGCCCGGACGGCGAGGTCGCACGCGCCTTCGCCGGCCAGGCGGTGACCCTGACCCTGGCCGACGAGATCGACATCAGCCGTGGCGACGTGATCGCCGCGGCCGGCGATCCACCGCCGGTGGCCGACCAGTTCGCCGCGCATGTGCTGTGGATGGGCGACGCGCCCCTGCTGCCGGGCCGGCCCTACTGGCTGAAGATCGGCGCGCGCACCGTGGCCGCCAGCATCAGCGAGATCAAGCACCGGGTCGACGTGAACACCCAGGAGCACCTGGCCGCCAAGCGCCTGGAGCTCAACGAGGTCGGTTACTGCAATCTCGGCCTGGAGGAGCCGGCGGCCTTCATGCCCTACGCGCAGAACCACGCGCTGGGCGGCTTCATCCTGATCGACCGGCAGAGCAACGACACCGTCGCCGCCGGCACCCTGGACTTCGCCCTGCGCCGGGCCGACAACGTGCACTGGCAGCACCTGGACGTGGACAAGGCCGCGCGCGCGCGGATCAAGGGCCAGGTGCCGAAGGTGCTGTGGTTCACCGGCCTGTCCGGCGCCGGAAAGTCGACCGTGGCCAACCTGGTCGACAAGCGCCTGCATGCACTGGGCTACCACACCTTCGTGCTGGACGGCGACAACGTCCGCCACGGCCTCAACCGCGACCTGGGCTTCACCGACGAGGACCGGGTGGAAAACATCCGCCGGGTGGCCGAGGTGGCGCGGCTGATGGCCGATGCCGGGCTGATCGTGCTGGTCAGCTTCATCTCCCCGTTCCGCGCCGAGCGGCGCATGGCGCGCGAGCGCTTCGCCCAGGGCGAGTTCATCGAGGTGTTCGTCGACGTGCCGCTGGCCGTGGCCGAGGCGCGCGACGTCAAGGGCCTGTACCGCAAGGCGCGGGCCGGGCTGATTCCCAACTTCACCGGCATCGATTCGCCCTACGAGGCGCCCGAGCATCCGGAACTGCACCTGGACGCGACCGCCAGCCCGGACTTGCTGATGGACCAGGTGCTGGCGCTGCTGGACCTGGGCTGAGGCCAGGTCAACCAAAGGCACATCCGGGCGTTCCCGCGGGACGGTAGACTTGAAGTTTCGCGTACATGAACCCTGCGAGGCGGTCGATGTCGTCATTTTCCCGGGTCGCGGGCCTGCTGCTGGCCGTCGCCGCCATCGGCCTTGCCGGCTGTGGTGGCAAACAGGGAGGAGCCGCCGCGCCGGCCGCCAGTGACATCCAGGTGACCACCACGGTGGTGCAGCCGGTGGCCTGGAGCGACACCGTGCGGGCGCTGGGCACCGCCCATGCGCGCGAGTCGGTGACCCTGACCGCCAAGGTCAGCGAGATCGTCGACCAGGTGCATTTCGAAAGCGGGCAGCATGTGCAGGCCGGACAGCCGCTGGTGACCCTGCGCGTGGACGCACAGGAGGCCGCGCTGGGCGAGGCCGAGGCGACCCTGGCCGAGGCCGAGGAGCAGTACCGGCGGCTGGAGGGACTGGCCGGGCAGAAGCTGGTGGCGCGCTCGACCCTGGATGCGCAACGCGCACTGCGCGAGGTGGCGGCGGCACGGGTGCGGCAGATGCGCTCGGACATCAGCGACCGCCACGTGCGGGCGCCGTTCGCCGGCGTGCTCGGCATCCGCCAGGTCAGCCCGGGCGCGCTGCTGACCCCGAACGCGACCATCGCCACCCTGGACGACATCTCGCACATGTACGTCGATTTCCAGGTGCCCGAGTCCTCGCTGTCGGCGATGGTGCCCGGGGCCCGGGTCACCGCGACCAGCGCGGCCTGGCCCGGACGCGAATTCACCGGCCAGGTGCAGACCACCGATGCGCGGATCGATCCGAACACCCGCGCGGTGACGGTGCGGGCGGTATTCGACAATGACCAGAGCCTGCTGCGGCCGGGCATGCTGCTGGACGTGCGCCTGTACCGGCCCGACCGCCAGGCGCTGGTGGTGCCGGAGATCGCGGTGGTGCAGGTGGGTCGGGACTCGTTCGTGTACCGGGTCGATGCCGAAGGCAGGGTTGCCCAGGCGCCGGTGCGCGCCGGCGCGCGCCATGCCGGCCAGGCCGAAATCGTCGAAGGCCTGCAGGCCGGCGACCGCATCGTGGTCGACGGCACCGGCAAGCTGCGCCCTGGCGTGACCGTGGTCGAGGCCCGGTCCACAACCGCAACCGCGGACGAGGCGCCCGGGCCGGGCGCGGCCGCGCCGGGGAACTGAACCGATGAAGCTCTCGGACCTGTCGATCCGCCGTCCGGTGTTCGCGGTGGTGGTGAGCCTGTTGCTGGTGGTGCTGGGGCTGATGTCGTTCATGCGACTGACCCTGCGCGAACTGCCCAACATCGATCCGCCGATCGTGTCGGTGAACGTGACCTATCCGGGTGCGTCGGCGGCGGTGGTCGAGACCCGCATCACCCAGATCCTCGAGGATGCGCTGGCCGGGATCGAGGGCATACGCACGATCCAGTCCAACAGCCGCACCGGCCGCGCCGATGTCACCATCGAATTCAACCTGACCCGTGACATCGAAGCGGCGGCCAACGACGTGCGCGATGCGATCAGCCGGGTGATGGACCGGATGCCGATCGAGGCCGATCCACCGGAGATCGCCAAGGTCGAGGCGGACGCCGACGCGATCATGTGGCTGAACATGCGTTCGGCCACGATGGATACGCTGGAGCTGAGCGACTTCGCCGACCGCTACGTGCTGGACCGGCTGTCCTCGCTCGATGGCGTGGCGCGGGTGCAGCTCAGCGGCAACCAGCGCTACTCGATGCGCATCTGGCTGGACCGCGACGCGATGGCCGCCCGCGGCATCACCGCGGCCGACGTGGAGGCTGCGCTGCGCAGCGAAAACGTCGAACTGCCGGCCGGACGGATCGAGTCGGAGGCGCGTGACTTCACCCTGCGCGTGGAGCGTGGCTACCGTACCCCGGAGCAATTCGCGCAGATCCCGCTGCGCAAGGGCGAAGATGGCTACATCGTGCGGATGGGCGATGTGGCGCAGGTCGAGATAGGTCCGCGCGAACGGCGTTCCTATGCACGCAGCAACTCGATCCCCAATGTTGGCCTGGGGATCGTGCGCACATCGACCGCCAACGCGCTGGATGTGGCCCGCGCAGCGCGTGCCGAGGCGGAGAAAATCCAGCAGAGCCTGCCCGAAGGCACCGAGATCTTCGTTGCCGCCGACAACACCCAGTTCATCGAGTCGGCCATCGAGCGCGTGTACTGGACCCTGGGCGAGGCGATGGTGCTGGTATTCCTGGTGATCTGGCTGTTCCTGGGCAGCCTGCGTGCAGCCCTGATCCCGGCGGTGACCGTGCCGGTGTGCCTGGTGGCTGCGTTCATCGCCCTGTACGCCTTCGGCTATTCGGTCAACCTGCTGACCTTGCTGGCGCTGGTGCTGTGCATCGGCCTGGTGGTGGACGACGCGATCATCGTGCTGGAGAACGTGCAGCGGCGCATCGACCTGGGCGAGCCGGCGCTGGTCGCCGCGCGCCGCGGCACCGCGCAGGTCGCCTTCGCGGTCATCGCCACCACCGCGGTCCTGGTCGCGGTGTTCCTGCCGATCGGCTTCATGGAAGGCAACAGCGGCCGGTTGTTCCGCGAACTGTCGATTGCGCTGGCCTCGGCGGTGGCGCTGTCGGCGTTCGTCGCGTTGACGCTGACGCCGATGATGTGCTCCAAGCTGCTCAGGCCGCATACCCGGCAGACCGGGTTCAGCGCCTGGACCAACCGCAAGCTCGGCAACCTGGGCCGGAGCTACGGGGCCCTGGTCGCACGCCTGGTGGCGATCCGGCGCAGGCGCCTGCTGGCGCTGACCCTGGGCACGATGGCGCTGTGTGCCGCAGCCACGGTGCTGCTGTTCGCGCGGGTGCCCAGCGAGCTGTCGCCGGCCGAGGACCGTGGCCGCTTCTTCGTCGCCGTGGATGCGGCCGAGGGTGCGGGATTCGACTATACCGTCGGCCAGATGCAGCAGGTCGAAAAGATCTTCGCCGGCTACGTGGATGGCGATGGCCCGATCGAACGGGCCAATTCGCGCGTGCCGCGGGGTTGGGGTGGCAGCGAGGAGATGCATTCCGGGCACGTGATCGTGTTCCTCAAGGACTGGCGCGAACGCGATACCAGCACCGCCGCTGTGGTCGCCCAGTTGCGCTCGGAATTCGCCCTGCTGCCTGGCGTGCAGGTGCGCGCGAACGTGCCCGGGGGCCTGCTGGGCGGGCGCGGGCAGCGCTACCAGCTGGTGCTCGGAGGCCCGGACTACGAGGAGCTGGCGCAATGGCGTGACCGGATGCTGGCCCGGATGGAGGAGAATCCGGGCATCGTCGATCCGGATTCGGACTACAAGGAAACCCGGCCGCAGATGCGGGTGGAGATCGACCGCGCGCGTGCGGCCGACCTGGGCGTGTCGGTGCAGGAGATCGGCCGCACCCTGGAAACGATGATGGGGTCGCGCCAGGTGACCACCTACATCGACAGTGGCGAGGAGTACGACGTGATGCTGCAGGCCGGCCGCGACAACCGGATGACGCCTGCCGACCTGACCGACACCTATGTTCGCGGGCGTGATGGGGCGCTGATCCCGCTGTCGAACCTGGTGACCCTGGGCGAGATCGCCGAGGCGGGAAGCTTCAACCGCTTCAACCGCCTGCGCGCGATCACCATCAGTGGCGGGCTTGCGCCGGGCTACACCATGGGCGAGGCGCTGGAATGGAGCACCCGCGTCGCCGCCGAGGAGTTGCCCGACTACGCGCAGATCGACTGGAAGGGCGAATCGCGCGAGTACCAGGAAGCCGGTGGCGCGATCCTGGTGACCTTTACCCTTGCCCTGCTGATCGTCTACCTGGTGCTGGCCGCGCAGTTCGAGAGTTTCATCCATCCGCTGGTGATCATGTTGACCGTGCCGCTGGCGGTGCTCGGTGCGCTGATCGGGCTGTGGATCACCGGCGGCACGCTGAACCTGTTCAGCCAGATCGGCATCGTGATGCTGGTGGGGCTGGCGGCCAAGAACGGCATCCTGATCGTCGAGTTCGCCAACCAGCTGCGCGACGAAGGCCGCGACGTGCACCAGGCCATTGCCGAGGCCTCGGCGGTGCGCCTGCGCCCGATCCTGATGACCGCCGCGGCGACGATCATGGGCGCGGTGCCGCTGGTCGTGGCCGGCGGGCCGGGCTCGGCCAGCCGCGCCACGATCGGGGTGGTGATCATCTCCGGCGTGGCCTTCGCCACCCTGCTGACCCTGGTGGTGGTGCCGGCGTTCTATGGGCTGCTGGCGCCCTACACCCGCTCGCCCGAGGCGCTGGCCCAGGAACTGGAGAAGCTGGAGGCGCAGGTGCCGCCCGTGGGGGGGCATGGCTGAGGCGGAAAACCGGTTATCTTTGCCGACGGCCGTGCCTTGCCCCGGGTGGCCTCCCCGTCCATTGATCACGACCGGAGACACCTCCCTGTGGAAGCATTTTTCAGCTGGCTGAACGGCATCATCTGGTCCAACGCCCTGATCGGGCTGTGCCTGGGCGCCGGCCTGTGGTTTTCCATCCGCACCCGTTTCATGCAGGTGCGCGGCTTTGCCGAGATGTGCCGGCTGACCGTGACCGGCCAGAAGTCCGATGCCGGCGTGTCCTCGTTCCAGGCCCTGGCCATCTCCATGGCCGGGCGCATGGGCATCGGCAACATCGCCGGCGTGGCCACCGCGATCGCCTACGGCGGACCGGGCGCGGTGTTCTGGATGTGGGTGATGGGGTTCCTGGGCGCCTCGACCTCGTACATCGAGTCGACCCTGGCGCAGATCTACAAGGAAAAGGACGCCGAGGGCCGCTATCGCGGCGGCCCGGCCTACTACATCGAGAAGGCCATGGGCCTGAAGTGGTATGCGATGGCCTTCGCCCTGGCCACCATCGTCGCCACCGGGCTGCTGCTGCCGGGCGTGCAGGCCAACGCCATCGCCGACAGCGCCAGCAACGTGCTGTGCAACGGCGGTGGCTGCGAGGCCTTCGGTGGCGCCGGCGGCCTGAAGCTGTGGATCGGCGTGGCGGTGGCGGCGATGCTGGCCCTGATCATCTTCGGCGGCATCAAGCGCATCGCCACCTTCGCCGAGATCGTGGTCCCGTTCATGGCGCTGGCCTTCATCCTGATGGCATTGGTGGTGATGGCGGTCAACGCGGACAAGGTGCCGGGGATGTTCGCCGACATCTTCTCCAGCGCCTTCGGCGCACACGCCGCCTTCGGCGCGATCATCGGCCAGGCGGTGGCCTGGGGCGTCAAGCGCGGCGTCTACGCCAACGAGGCCGGCCAGGGCACCGGCCCGCACGCGGCCGCCGCGGCCGAGGTGTCGCACCCGGCCAAGCAGGGCTACGTGCAGGCCTTCGCGATCTACTTCGACACCATGCTGGTGTGCACTTCCACCGCCTTCCTGCTGCTGTCCACCGGCATGTACAACACCTTCAAGGTGGTCAAGGACGGCGGCACGCAGACGCTGGTGGCGATCTTCGAGGGCGTGCCGGGCGTGCAGCCTTCGGAGGGTGCGCAATTCACCCAGGCGGCGGTGGAATCGGTGCTGCCGGGCTGGGGCGCCGGATTCGTGGCGCTGGCGCTGTTCTTCTTCGCCTTCACCACGATCATGGCCTACTACTACATGGCCGAGACCAACCTGACCTACGTGGCCGGCGTGCGCAAGCCGCATCGGCTGGCGATCCTGCTGCTGCGGCTGGGGATCATCGGCATGGTGGTGTTCGGCGCCTACCACAACGCGGCCATGGCCTGGACCCTGGGCGACATCGGCGTGGGCCTGATGGCCTGGCTCAACATCGTGGCCATCCTGATCCTGCAGAAGCCGGCGCTGCTGGCGCTGCGCGACTACGAGCGGCAGAAGAAGCTGGGCCTGGACCCGACATTCGATCCGCAGGCGCTGGGCATCCGCAACGCCGATTTCTGGACCCGGCGGGGCTGAGATGTCCGGACCCTGGGATCGCGGTCCGCGACCGGCGCGGCAACCGGAGCTGAGGCTGTACGGCCTCAATGCGGTCGATGCGGTGTTCCGGCACCGGCCGCAGGCGATCCGCAAGGTCTACCTGCTGCAGTCGCGGATCCATGCGCTCAAGCCTCTGCTGGCCTGGTGCGTGCAGCAGCGGGTGGGCTATCGGGTGGTCGAGGAGGCCGACCTGGATCGCCTGGCCGCCAGTTCCCACCACGAGGGCGTGGTGGCCGACGTGCTCAAGGCCGAGCCGCTGTCGCTGGATGCCTGGCTCGAAGCCCTGGCCACCGGCGCGCCAGCGCTGGCGATCTGGCTGGACGGAGTCGGCAATCCGCACAACTTTGGCGCGATCCTGCGTTCGGCCGCCCACTTCGGTGCGGCGGTGCTGTTGCCGGCCGGCTCGGGCCTGGGTTTGTCAGGGGCCGCCGCGCGGGTGGCCGAGGGCGGTGCCGAAGCAGTGCCGCTGGTGCGCCTGCCCGAGACCCGGGTGGCGCTGGAACGGCTGCGCCTGGCCGGGTTCGCGCTGGCCGCCACCGTGGTCGGCGGGGGCGATGACCTGTTCGCGTTCGATCCGCCGCCACGCCTGGTCTACGTGATGGGGGCCGAGGGCGAAGGCATGGACCCGGCGCTGGCGGCGGCCTGCGACCGGCGCCTGTCGATCCCCGGCAGCGGCGCGGTGGAAAGCCTCAACGTGGCCGCGGCCACCGCGGTGTTGCTGGCCTGCTGGGCCTCGCGCCATCCGCCATGTGTCGTGCCAGCGGGCAAGGCGCCGCCAGCTGCGATGTAGTGCCGACTGTTAGTCGGCATGCGCCATTGTGACGGTGGGCAGCCGACTAACAGTC
>JAGOWL010000050.1:5981-13977 GCA_018060215.1 Pseudoxanthomonas sp. | reverse complement strand
TCCGCCGCCGCTTCCAGCGCCTGTGACAGGCGCTCCACCGCGATCACTTCCAGGCCCTTGAAATGCCCGGACTTGGGCGCGTTGCCCTTGGGTACGATCGCGCGCTTGAAGCCATGGGTGGCCGCTTCGCGCAGGCGCTCCTCGCCGTTGGGCACCGGGCGGATCTCGCCGGACAAGCCGACTTCGCCGAAGGCCACGGTCTTGTCAGCCAAAGGCCGGTCGCGCAGCGAGGACAGCACCGCCAGCAGTACCGGCAGGTCGGCGGCGGTTTCCTGCACGCGGATACCGCCCACCACATTGACGAACACGTCCTGGTCGCCGACCACTACCCCGCCGTGGCGGTGCAGCACCGCCAGCAGCATCGCCAGCCGGTTCTGCTCCAGGCCCACCGCGACCCGGCGTGGATTGGACAAGGGCGAGGAATCCACCAGCGCCTGCACTTCCACCAGCAGCGGGCGGGTGCCCTCGCGGGTGACCATCACGCAACTGCCCGGCTGCTGCGCGCTGCCGGACAGGAAGATCGCCGAGGGGTTGGGCACTTCCTTCAGGCCCTTGTCGCCCATCGCGAACACGCCCAGCTCGTTGACCGCGCCGAAGCGGTTCTTGAACGCACGCAGCACGCGGAAGCGCGAGCCCGATTCACCCTCGAAGTACAGCACCGCATCGACCATGTGCTCGAGCACGCGCGGGCCGGCGATGCCACCCTCCTTGGTGACGTGGCCGACCAGGAACACGGCTGTTCCGGTCTCCTTGGCGTAGCGCACCAGGCGCGCGGCGCTCTCGCGCACCTGGCTGACCGAGCCGGGCGCGGCGGTGAGGGTCTCGGTCCACAGGGTCTGCACCGAGTCGGCGACGATCAGCTTCGGCCGCGCTTCGGACGCGTGCTGCAGGATCGATTCGATCCCGGTCTCGGCCAGCGCCTGCAGGTTGTCCAGCGGCAGGTCCAGGCGCAGCGCGCGGCCGGCGACCTGGGCCAGTGATTCCTCGCCGGTGACGTACAGCGCCGGCAGGTCCACGGCCATGGTCGCCAGCGCCTGCAGCAGCAGGGTCGACTTGCCGATGCCCGGATCACCGCCCACCAGCACCACCGCACCCTCGACCAGGCCACCGCCCAGCACCCGGTCCAGTTCGCCGATGCCGGTGGACACGCGCACCTCGGCGGCCTGGCCGACGTCCTTCAATGCGGTGACCTTCGGCGGATCGACCTTGCCGGCCCAGCTGGCACGGCGCGATGCCGCGGGCGTTGCGCCGGCGCTGGAACCGGCCGGCTCCAGCACGATCTGCGACAAGGTGTTCCAGGCGCTGCATTCGCCGCACTGGCCCTGCCACTTGCTGTATTCGGCGCCGCATTCACCGCAGACGTAGGCGATCCTGGCCTTGCCCATGGTCGTTCCCTGTGCGCTTCCCGAATGAGGCGATCAGGATACCGGAGCCGGTCGCAGGCGATGCGACGCGCCGCGGAACACCAGTTGCACGCGGATGCCGCCTTCGGCCGGATCCAGGTTCACCTGCTCCGGCCCCAGCGCATGTTCCACGCGCAAGGCTTCAAGCCAGGCCAGCACGGTGGCGGCCGGTGCCGCGTCGATGCGCACCAGCACGCTGCCGTCGGCCTGTGCCACCGGCGCGGCCAGTTCGATCCCAGCACTGGCGGCGGTCGAAGCCAGCAGCGCCGGCAACTGCTCCGCCGTCGGCGGCTCGGCCTGGCGCGGTGGCGTGGCCTGCATGGCCTGCAAGCGCGCCTGGACCAGGGCCAGGTCGGCGCCGGCGCGCTGGCGCCCGGCCAGGGCCTCGTCGCGCAATGCACGCAGCGGCAGCATCAACGCATACCAGTAGAGGAAGGCGAGCAGGCACGCGCCCATCACCGCCAGCATCCACTGCTCGCGCCGTTCGCGCCCCTGCCACCACGAAAGCACCTGCTGGCGACGGTTCATTGCGGCTCTCCCAGCAGCAGGCGTACATCCACGCCGGCGTCGGCTGCGGACTGGTCCAGCAGCTGCACCCGCAGGCCGGCTGCGGCCAGGCGCGTGCGCAGCAGCTCCACCGCCTGCGCGTCGGCCTGGTGCAACTGCACGTCCATGCCGCCATGGGTATCGAAGGCCAGGCTGCGCAGGCGCGCATCGGGCTGTTGCGCCAGCGCCGCGAACAGCGCGCCGGATGGGGCGGCGAAGCGGTCGGCGGCCGACCACTGGCGGAAGTGCGCGGCGACCGCATCGGCATCGGTGCCGGCGATCGCGTGCTGCCGGGCCAGTGTTTCGATCTGCGCGCGCGCCGCATACGCGCCCCAGGCGTGGCGCAGGGACTGGGCGGCCAGCGCCAGCAACGGCAGGCACAAGGCCAGCGCGGCCAGCCAGGCCAGGCGCCGCAGCCGCCGCGAAAGCGCCGGCGATCGCGGCGCGAATTCGAACTGGAGCAGGTCCAGCGGCACCCGCGCGGCGGTGGTGGCCAGGCGCGAGGCGGCCTGGGCCTCGGTCAGCAACACGAACGGGCGCGTACCCAGCACCGCCCCGGCCAGGGCCGGCTCGGCGCTGAAGGCCAACTGCGGGCCACGCACGACCCAGGCCTGGTCACGGTCGAAGACTTCGATGCCGGCTTCGGCCGGTTCGGCCATCATCAGGCAGTCGGGCACCAGCGCATCGGGCACCACGCCCAGCGCGGCGCAGGCGTCGAGCCAGGCGCGCATGCGCTGACGGTCCACCACTGCCACCGGCCGCGGGGCACCGGCCGCGCCCTCGCCCACCGCCACGTGCACGGTTTCGGCGCCGGCGGCCACCTGTTCCTCCAGCACGCGCCGGGCCGCGGCCAGCACCTGCAGCGGGGTGCCATCGGCCAGCTCCAGCCAGGCCACGCGCAGATCCTGGCCGGGCACGACCACGATCGTGCGCGGCCGGGTGGCGGCATCGGCCGCGGCGGCCGCGGAAGGCGCGGCCGCATCGGCGGGCAGGCTGCGGCGGCCGGCCACATGGCCGGCCGCGTCCAGGCGCAGTTCCTGCGCGCTCGGCCGCGCATCGGCGGCCAGGAGGATCAGGCGGGTGCTCATTCGTCCAAAGTCCATCGCCGCGCGACCACGCGCAGCCGGTTGCTGGGATCCAGGGCCAGGGTGGAGCTCATCACCACCTGCACGCCGGACAGTTCGACTTCGCTGCGCAGGTCGAAGTAGCGGCTGCGCACCACCACCTGGGCCTCGGCATCCGCGCCCGGCACTGTCCCGGCCAGGGCCGGCTGGGCCCAGAACGCGGCCGCATCGGCCCAGCCCTGCGCCGGGCGTGCGGCAATGATGCGTTCGCCCTGCGCCGCCGACACCGCGCCCAGGGACAGCATCGACACCAGCGCGCCCTGGCCGGGTGCAAGCAGGTTGACGTTGACCGGCGCGACCGTGGCCACCGGCAAGGCGCACACATGCGGGCGCAGCCGCGCATAGACCTGCGAGGTGTAGCCATGCAATGCGCGCAGTTCGCTGGGCTCGGCCAGCAACGCGCCGGCGGTGCGATAGCCCGGGTCGGCGCCGGCATAGGCGATGTCCTCGGCCCCGGCCGGCGAACGCACCGGGTCGGTGTCGATCCAGTCCACCAGGGTGTCGGCCAGCGCCTGCGCCTGGGCCGGGTCGAAACCCAGCGCCGCCAGCAGCGCCCGGTACGAGGCCACCCCGGCGTCGTGGCGTTGCCACTGTTCGACCGCGCCGGCAACCACGCTGTTGAGGTTGAAACAGCGGCTGCCATCATCCACCCGCACCTCCACGCGGCCCTGCTCCACCGGGAAGGCGACCTGGCGGCCGTTCCATTGCGCACCGTCGCCGACCGCGGCCTGCAGCCAGGGCTGCAGGCTGGCGCGGGCGAAATCCTCGCTGCCGAGCGCGTACCGCTGGGCCTGGGCGATCGCAGCGGAGTTTCCGGTGCGGCGCTGGCCGAAGCGCACGTCGTCGAGCATCGCCACGATCAGCACGGTCATCACCGCCACCAGCAGCAGCACCGCGAGCAGGGCCATTCCCTGCTGGCGCGACCGGCTCATGCGCCACCTCCGGGCAGCACGAATACCTGACGCACGTGGCCGTAGCGTTCCAGTTCAAGTTCCAGCGCCACCGCATCGGGCAGGCGCCCCACCCCGCCATCCCAGCCATCGCTCCACTGGCCGTGGCCGAAGTAGGCGACCCGGGCCGAACGGACCCCGTCGAGCAGCAAGTGGGGTTCGCCATCGACGGCGCCATCCAGGTACTGGCGCGCGCTGCGCAGCAGGCGGCCGTCCTCGACCCGGTACTGCACGTACTGCAGGCTGGCGCGCGGATCGCCATCGGCATTGGCCCAGCCACGGCGCACGAAGGCGAACAGTTCCCCCTCGCCGGTGCCCGCCGGAGCGGCCATGAACGCGCTGCGCTGGCTGCTGCCGTCGGCACGGCGCACGCGCCGCAGCGCCACCTGCGACAGGTCCGCACCGAGCAGGGCATGGGTGCGCTGCAGCTGGGCCAGGCGCGCCGATTGCGCCGACACCACCGCGCGCTGGTCCAGGACATGGGCCAAGAGGGTCACCGAAGCGGTGGCCAGCAGCGCAAACACCGCCACCGCCACCAGAAGTTCGACCAGGGTGAAGCCGGCGGCGCGGATTCGGCGCGGACCGGTCAGGTGAACGTGGAACACGGGCAGCGGGCTCATCGCAGGCTCCGCACCAGGCTGGCCTCGGCCAGCACCTGTCCGCCGGCATCGGCCGCGACCTGGATGTCCACCTGCAGCAGCTGTCCGTCGATGGCGCGGGCCTGCCGGCGCCAGTGCCAGGCCGTGTCGGCGCCGGCCTGCTGGCCTTCGGCCGGCGCCATCAGCGCCTGCACGTCCACCAGCATCGCTTCGGCGGCCAGGGTGTCGGCGACGATGCCGGCCAGCGTGCGCTGTTCGGCATGGGCGGCCGAGCGCACGCTCTGCCCGGCCAGGTTGAGCAGGGCCAGCGCCGCCATCGCGAACACCGCCAGCGCCACCAGCAGTTCGACCAGCGAGAAACCGGCCACGCGCAACCGGCACGATTCAGCGCGCGCCGGCATCGACCTGCACCTGGCCGGAGGCCTGCACAATCACCCGCACCGCCGCATCGCTGCCGGCGCGTGCCAGCTGCAGTTGCTGCGGCACCGCCACGCCGGTCGGATCGAACTGGAAGCTGACCCGCTCGCGCGTGCCCGGCAGGCGCGGGTGGACGCCATCGGCCCACGCACCGGGCTTGACCGGACCTTCGGCCAACGGCTCCCAGCGCCCCAGGCGCTGGCGCTGGAACGCGTAACCGCGCGCATCGGCCACCACCATCACCGCCTGCCCGGTGATGATCGCCTCGTCGCGGGCATGGGCCAGGCGGCCGGCGAACGTTTCGGCCTGGGCGTGCAACTGGCGACCGTCGCCGGGCACGCTCAGGGCCACCGCGGTGCCGAGCAGGCCGATGATCGCCAGCACCACCAGCAGTTCGACCAGGGTGAACCCCGATGGTCGCGATCGCTGGCGGCTCTGACTCATCGTGGCAGACATGGGTGCCGTGCTCAGTCCCAGTTGCCGATGTCGGCGTTGTCGCCCTCGCCGCCGTCACTGCCGTCGGCACCGAAGGAATACACCTCGAACGCACCACGCCGGCCCGGCGCGCGGTACTGGTAGGGATTGCCCCATGGATCGGCCGGCAGGCGGCGGATGTAGCCGCCCTGGCGGTAGCGTTCCGGACGCGCCAGGCCGGCCGGCGCCTGCAGCAGCGCCTGCAGGCCCTGGTCGCTGCGCGGATACGACAGGTTGTCCAGGCGGTAGGTGTCCAGCGCCTGTTCCAGCACCGCCACGTCGGCGCGCGCCTTCTCGGCCATCGCCCGGTCCTGGCTGGGCATCACGTTGATCATCACCACCGTGGCCAGCAGGCCGATGATGACGATGACCACCATCAGTTCGACCAGAGTGAAGCCGTGTACGGCACCGCGCAGGCGCGACTGCGGCCGCCGCTTCATGGCGAAGGCATGGGCGATGGCGTGGGTGGGAATCGTGCGGGATCTGGAAGGCATGGACAGGCGCTCGCGGGGAGGTGGATGGCGGGGCAGGCGCGCGGCGGTCAGCCGGCCGCCAGCGAATTGAATTGCAGGATCGGCAGCAGGATCGACAGCACGATCAGCGCCACCACGCCGCCCAGGACGATGATGATCGCCGGCTCCAGCAGGCTCATCGCCGCGGTGGTGGTGGTGTTGAACTCGCGCTCCAGGTAGTCGGCGGCACGCTCGAGCATCGGCGCGACCTGGCCGCTGGCCTCGCCGCTGCCGACCATGTACAGCAGGGTCGGCGGGAGAATCCCCGCCCGTCGCATCGCCCCGGACAGGCTGCCACCCTCGTCGATCGCCACGGCCATGTCCGCGGTGGCCATGCGCAGCACGCGGTTGCCCACCGTGCGCGCGGTCATCTCCAGGCCCTCGACCAGCGGTACGCCGGCATTGAGCATGATGCCCAGGGTGCGCGCCATGCGCGCGGCATGCATGTCGCGCAGCAGGCGCCCGACCAGGGGCAGGCGCAGCACCGTGCGGTCGACCGCCAGGCGGAATCCCGGCCGCCGCAGCCCGCGCGCGAACGCCAGCCCCGCCAGCACCAGGGCCGCCAGCAGAACCAGACCGTAGCCGACCAGGAAATCGGACAGGGCGATCACCGCGCCGGTCAGCCACGGCAGCTCGCGCCCGAGTGAATCGAACTGCTCCACCACCTTGGGCACCACCGCGATCATCAGTGCCAGCACCACCGCCATCGCGGTCAGGGCCAACGCGGCCGGGTACACCAGCGCGGTGGCCAGGCGCGATCGCACTTCCTGCTGGCGTTCGAGCAGCTCGGCCAGCCGCTCCAGCACGTCGGGCAAGGCGCCGGAGCGTTCGCCGGCGGCGACCATGGCCCGGTACAGCGGCGGGAACGCCTTGCCCTGGCGGGCCATCGCATCGGCCAGGCGCAGGCCCTCCACCACCAGCCCGTGCACCGCCATCACCACCTGGCGGGTGGCGGCGTGGTCGGACTGCGCGCCGATCATGCGCAGCGCCTCCTCCAGCGGGGCGCTGGCGGCCAGGCTGGCCAGCTGGCGGGTGAACATCGCCCGCCGCCGCGCGCCGAAGCCGCCAGGGCCGCGGCGCGGTTGGCTGGACACGGCGGCCGGTTGCAGCCGCAGCGGCAACAGCCGGCGGCGCTCCAGCGCGCTGCGGGCCTGCTCGGCCGAGTCTGCCGAAATCACCCCGCTGCGGCTGCGGCCACGCGCATCCAGCGCAGCGTAATCAAACGCCGGCATGGCCCTGGCCCTCCTGGCGGGTGACGCGCAGGGCTTCCTCCACCGTGGTGATGCCGGCGGCCACGCACTGGCGCGCCGCGTCGGACAGGCGTCCGCCCTGGGCGAACGCCAGCGCAGCGATCGCGTCCTCGCCGGCGTCTTCGGCGATCGCGCGGCGAATGCGCTCGTCGACCTCGATCGCCTCGTGGATGCCGATCCGCCCCAGGTAGCCGGTATGCCGGCAGCTGGCGCAACCGGCGGCCACGAACGGCGCCTTCAGCGGCAGCCCGTCCGCGCCCGGCATCAGGCCGGCCGCGGTGTTGCCATCGGCCGGCTGGCGGCAATGCGGACACAGCCTGCGCACCAGCCGCTGGGCCAGCACCAGGCGCAGGCTGGAGGCGATCAGGAACGGTTCGACGCCGATGTCGCGCAGGCGGGTGATGGCGCCGGCGGCGTCGTTGGTATGCACGGTGGACAGCACCAGATGACCGGTGAGGCTGGCCTGGACCGCGATCTGCGCGGTCTCCGCATCGCGGATCTCGCCGACCATCACCACATCCGGATCCTGGCGCAGGATCGCGCGCAGGCCGGCGGCGAAGCTCATGCCGACGCGGCTGTTGACCTGGGTCTGGCCGATGCCCCTGATCGCGTATTCGACCGGGTCCTCGATGGTGAGGATGTTGCGTTCACCGTCGTTGAGCGTGCCCAGGCCGGCGTACAGGCTGGTGGTCTTGCCCGAACCGGTCGGGCCGGTGACCAG
>JAGOWL010000050.1:0-5881 GCA_018060215.1 Pseudoxanthomonas sp. | reverse complement strand
TCGGCATAGATCTCCGACAGGCGGCGGTCGAACTGCGCCGGCGCCAGCATCTCCACCTGCAGCGCGCGCGCCAGTACCCGCCGTGCCTCCAGCAGCGCATCGGGCGAGCCACCTTCGCGCAATGCCACGCGCATCGGCGCATCGGCGCCCTCGCTCGCACCGACGCCCACACCATCGCCGAGCAGCAGCACCCCGTGGCGCCGGGCAAAGGTATAGGGCAGCGTTGGCCGCAGCGCGTCCATGCGGGTTCAGCGCGGAGCCGGGACCGGCGCGGGCGCAGGCGCGGCTGGCGCAGGCAGCGCCGGCACCGGAGCCACCGGCGGCTGCGTGCGCAGGTAGTCCCGCACCAGCGCATCGAGCGCCGCCTCGGCGCTGCCGGCACCGGCCTGCTGCTGGTCACGCATGTACTGGTAGCGCCAGGCGGTCTCACGCTGCGCATCCTGCGGGCTGCGCAACAGGGTCGGGCGCAGGAACACCATCAGGTTGGTCCTGGTGCTGGAGCGCGAGCGGCTGCGGAACAGCGCACCCAGGCCCGGCACGTCGCCCAGGCCGGGCACCTTCTGCAGCTGCCGGCTGTCGCTGTGGTCGAGCAGGCCGCCGAGCACCACGATGGCCCCGTCCTGCACCACCACGTTGGTCTCCACTTCGCGCTTGTTCAGCACCAGCTCCTGGCTGGCCGACACCACCCCGCTGATGGCCGACACTTCCTGCTTGATCGCCAGAGTGATGCTGCCGCCACTGTTGACCTGCGGGCGCACGGTGAGCTGGATGCCCACGTCCTGGCGCTGGATGGTGCGGAAGGCGTTGTCGTAGTTGGAGCTGAGCGCCTCGCCGGTGGTCACCGGCACTTCCTGGCCGACCAGGATGCGCGCCTCCTGGTTGTCCAGGGTCAGCACCGACGGGGTGGACAGCAGGCTGGAACCGGTGTCGCTGGAGACCGCGTCGATGATCGCGCCAAACAGCAGGTCGCTGCTCTGTCCACCGATGCCGAACAGGCTGCCGCTCAGGCCCAGCAACGACTCGGCCGCAGCCTTGCGCAGGGTATCGGCCAGGTCGCTGTCCTGGTCCCTGGCCAGCGCGGCACCGGCCAGCGGGATGATGCCCGGGCTGGAATTGCCCCACTGGGTGGCGGCGAAGGGGATGTTGCCGTCCTTGCCGCCGAGCAGCAGCTGCACGCCCAGGCGCTTGGCCGCCCCGTCGGAGATTTCGACCACGATCGCTTCCACCAGCACCTGCTCGCGTGGCACGTCGAGCTGGCGGATGACATCGAGCAGGGTGCGGCGGGTATCCGGGTCGGCGTGCAGGATCAGCGAATTGCTGCCCGGGTAGCGGACGATGGTCGGGCGCTTGCCCGCCGCTGGCGCGATCACCTGGGCGTTGGCGGGATCCACCCCGGCCGTGGCCACCGCCGCCACCGGCGCATCACCGCCCTGCCCGCCACCGGCCGGCGCGGTGACGGCCTGGCCGGTGAGCTGCTGCAACACCGGCAGCAGCTGTTCGGCGTCGGAGTGGTTCAGCCGCACCACCGCCACGTCGCCGCTGCGCTCGGCGCGCCCGTCCAGCTCCACCGCCATGTCGGCTACCTTGCGCACCATCGCCGGGTTGCCGCGGATCACCAGCGAATTGCTGCTCTCCACCGGCAGCACGTTGAACGCCGCGCCCGGCCCGGCCGTGGCGCCGAACACCTCGCGCAGGGTGCCGGCCAACTCCTGGGCCGAGGTATTGCGCAGCGACACCGTGTCGATGGCGGCGTTGTCCTCGTCGATCTGCCGCACCAGGCCGCGGATGCGGCGCACGTTGTCGGCATAGTCGGCCAGCAGCAGCTTGTTGCCCTGCGGCAGCGCCACCACCATGCCACCGCGACCGACCAGCGGCTTGAGCGACTCGGCCGCCGCCCGCGCATCGATCCGCTGCAGCGTGAACACCTCGGTGGCAAAGCCACCGGCGGCCGCACCGGGCTGCTGGGCGGCGGCGTCATCGGTCACCACCCGATAGGTGGCCGGGCCGGCCGGCACCGCGACCAGGCCGTTGCCACGCAGCACCACCATCAGCACGCCCAGCAGTTCCTCGTTGGACATGGCCTGGTCACGGCTGATGTCGACTGTGCCCTGGATCTTCGAGTCAAGGATGAAGGTGGTGCCGGTGGCGCGCGAAACGTCCTGGATGAAGGCACGCAGGTCCACGCCCTGCATGTGCATGGAAGCGGTGCGGGCATCCTGGGCGTGCAGCAGGGGCGCAGCCACGATCAGGCAGGCCAGCAGCCACGGGCGCAATACGGGTCGACGCGGGTTCACGGTTGCGGGTTCTCCAGGACGACCCGATGCACCTGGCCGTCGCGTTCAAAACTGAGGGTGGCCTGGCGCGGTGCGTCGCCGCCCTGGACCAGCGCCTGCAGGCGACCGGCATCGAGGGCCATCCCGTCCACGCCCAGCAACACGTCACCGGGCTGCAATCCGGCCTGGCGCAGCAGCGGCATGCTGGCGGCGGCACCCAGGGTGTAGCCGGCCACCTGTCCGTCCCGCTGCCGGGGCTGGAGGCCGGCGACTGCCAACGCGCGCACGGCGGCCAGGTCGATGCCGGCCGCATCGGCCGATGCCGGTGCCAATACCTGCGTGGCGTCCGAGGTGACAGCGGCAGCAACGGGCGCGGAGCTGGCCATCACGCGCGCCGTTGCGGCGGCGGGTTGCAGTACGTCCACCCGCTGCATGCCGCCGCCACCACGCAACAGCACGTGGTCGGTCGCCACCCGCTCCAGCACCCACCCCGGCGCGATGGTCTCGCCGGCACGCCAGGCCGCCTGGCGATCATCGCCGCGTCCCAGGATCGCCGAACCGCCCTCGCCATCGACCCGGGTACCGAACAGCTTCCAGGTACTGCCGGCGCCGGACCCCGGGGCTGTGGCCGGCACCGCGCCGGCGAAGGGATCGAACCGTTCCGACAGCGCGGCACTCGCCACCGGGTAGGCCAGCACGGGCTGGCCGACCGGGCCCTGCGGCTGGACCAGCCTCCAGCCCAGCAGGGCCAGCTGCACCGCCAGCAGCGCGACCACGACGATCTCGCACAAGGTGATGAGGCGGGCATCGGAAAGGACAGCGCTGTTGGGCATGGCCGAGTCGTGGGGGCGTGTTGCCGGCGACGGTCCGCCCGGGCGCCGGCAGTGTGCGTCAGAAAAATTACAGCCCGGTTGCAGCGTGCCGGCAATCGTCATCCAGCGGAAACAGCCGGGCCCGGCACCCCCGAAGGCATGCCGGGCCCTGCACTCGACAACACCCGGATCCGCGACCGGCAGCCCCCTGCCCGGTCGCGGCCGGATGATTCAGAACGAGAAGGAAACGTTCACCTCGTAGCTGATGCCCGGCGAGTAGCGGTACAGGTCGATGCGGTTGCCATCGCGGGTCTGGAACTCGCGGAAGTCGGTGTCCAGCAGGTTGCGCGCGGCGAACCCGATCTCGCCGCGGTAGCCGCTCCAGCTCAGCCCCTTGCGCAGGTTGAAGTCGACCGTGGTCCCCGGGCGCTGCATGTAGTCGGGCTGGCCCGGCAGGCCGCGCGCCGAGATCCGCTCGCTGACGTAGTTCACGATCAGCGTCGCCTGGCTGCTGGCGTCGGCGCTTTCCAGGCCCAGCTGGAGGTTGCCGATCTGGTCGGACTGCCCCTGCAACCGCGCACCGTCACGGATGAACAGGCTCGCATCCACCGGCGCCGGGAATCCGTACGGATGCACGGTGTCACCGCTGCGCACCCGCACTTCCGAGTCGGACAGGGTGAAGTTGCTGGCCACGTAGAAGCGGTTGCCGGCCAGCCAGCTCATGCTGGAAGGCGCGTCGTAGTACTTCTTGAAGTCCACCTCCAGGCCATACACCCGCGCCTCGGGGGCGTTGAGGAAGGACTGGAAGATGACGCTGCCGTTGGTGTTGATCATCGACTCGATCGGCCGGTCGATGGTCTTGTAGAACAGTCCGGCGGTGAAGTATTCCCCGGCCCCGAAGAACCACTCGTAGCGCGCGTCCAGGTTGAACAGCTCGCTGTCGACCAGGTTCGGGTTGCCCAGGAAGTTGCGGCTGTTGTTCTCCGGGTCGGTGTACCACTGCGGAGCCATTTCGCGGAACTGCGGCCGGGCGATGGTCTTGGATACACCGAAGCGGAACTGCTGGTTGTCGGCGAAGTTCCAGGTCACCGTGGCCGACGGCAGCAGGTAGCTGTTCTCCAGCGGCGCGACCTGGCCCGAATCGTGGGCGCCGGTGAAGATGTCATACGGCACGACCTCCTGGCTGGCGTCTTCCCAGCGCAGGCCCAGGCCCACGCGCACCAGGTCCACCACCTCGCCTTCGATCTCGGCGTAGACGGCGCGGGTCTCCAGCGAGGCGTCGTAGGCCGCCGCGCCCATGCCGGTGCCGGTGATCTCGGTGAAATTGATGATCCCCTGGCTGATGTTGTAGTCCGACAGCAGGTAGTCGATGCGCTGGAACTGGTTGTAGAACGGCAGCGAACCATCGCCGGCCACGTAGCGGAAGCGGCGCTCCTGGAAACCGCGGTCGTTGTCCGACCAGGCCACGCCGGCCTTGAGCAGGTAGCTGCGCTCGGTGGGCAGGTTCCAGGTCAGGTCGGCGCCGGCGCTGGAGACGTCATCGTCCACATTGCTGAAGGTGAATTCGTTCTGCGCCACGCCACCGGCCAGGTGCGCCCAGTAGCCGTCCTGCCACTGGTAGCGCACATTGGACTCGTACGGCGACCAGCGCCGCGCGCTGGCCATGGCGCCGCGCCACTCCACGGTCACGTCGTCGAACTCGCCGAACACGTGCTTGCCGGCCAGCTGGTTGTTGACCATGCTGCGCTGGATCCAGGAGGCGTGGTCATCGCGCACCTTGCCGCCGGCCACGAAGGCGAAGCCGGCCTGGCTACGCGCTTCCTTCTGGGTATCGCGCACGTACAGGGTGGTCCAGGACACCTGGTTGCGCTCGCCCTCCAGGCCCACGGCCAGCATGCCGTTGGTGCGGGTGTTGTTGCGGGTGGAGTGGAAGTCGAAGTCCTCGCGCAGATCGACCTCGCCGGCGACGAAGTCACCCTCCTGCTGCACGCCGAAGCGGCTGCGCCACTCGTTCTTGAAACCGCCGACCAGGATCGCACCCAGACGCGCGCCGTTGCCCAGCTCCCAGAGGTAGCCACCGCTTCCACCGAAGCTGAAATCCGGGTCGATGCTGTCGCTCTGCTGCAGCAGGTACAGGTTGGGATCGTTGAAGCTGCGACCGATGGTGCGCAGGTCCTCGGCGCTGAAGTTGAGGTCATTGATGCGCAGTCCGGTGCCCAGCGCCGCGTCCAGCTCCGGCGACATCTTGCGCGCGCCGTCGTCGCGGCCCCACTGGTCCCGGTCCGAGCCGAAGTAGACCAGCCCGTTCTCGCCGGTGGTCACGCTGTTGCCGCCAATGCCGGCACTGAGCTTGAGGAAGGGCGCATCGGGAACGGACAGCGAACTGAGGTCGATCACGCCGCCGCCGAACTCGCCCGGATAGCGGGCCGAGTAAGTCTTCTGCACGGTGATGCCCTGCAGCACCTGCGACGGCAGCAGGTCCAGCGGGACCACGCGCTGCATCGGCTCGGGGCTGGGCAGCGGCGATCCGTTGAGCAGTGCCGAGGAGTAGCGCTCGCCCAGGCCGCGCACGTAGACGAACTTGTCGCCGACCACGCTCAGGCCGCTGACCCGCGACAGGGCCGCCGCCGCGTCACCGTCGCCGGTGCGCTCCAGGTCCTCGCGGGTCACGAACGACGCCACCTGCGGGGTGTGCTGCATCGGCTCGGGGATGTACTCGCCGCGCACCTGGACCGCGTCCAGGTCGGTGGCGGCAGCGGGCCCGGTGACAGCGGTCGCTTCGGTGGCGGTGCCGGC
>JAGOWL010000049.1 GCA_018060215.1 Pseudoxanthomonas sp. | reverse complement strand
TCAAGGACCAGTGGCAGGCCTCGCCGCGGGTGCAGGCGCGCATGCGCGAACTGGGCATCGCCGACGAGGCCGCGCTGCAGGGCTGGTTCGTGCGCCGGCTGGAGACGATCCTGGCCGGCCACGGAAAGAAGCTGGTCGGCTGGGACGAGATCCTCGAAGGCGGGCTGCCGCCGCAGGCCACGGTGATGTCCTGGCGCGGCACCGAAGGCGGCCTGGAGGCGGCGCGGCAGGGGCGCGACGTGGTGATGTCGCCGGTGTCGGCGCTGTACCTGGACTACCTGCAGACCGCCTCGCCCGACGAGCCGGCCGGACGGCCGAAGCTCAACACCCTGGAAACCTTCTATGCCTTCGAGCCGGTGCCCGCCGAACTGGAGCAGTCGCGCCGTCACCACATCCTGGGCCTGCAGGCGAACATGTGGACCGGCGACACCCGCAGTTTCGCCGGGGTCGAACACAACACCTGGCCGCGGCTGGCGGCGGTGGCCGAGACCGGCTGGACCCCGGCGGCGGGCAAGGATTACGCCAGCTTCCTGCAGCGGCTGCCCGACCAGCTGCGCCGCTACCGCAGCCTCGGCATCGGCCATGCACACACCCCGTTCCAGGTGGTCGCCCGGGCCGACCTGCTGGCCGGTGCCGGCGACTCGCCCCAGGGCGAGGCGCGGGTCGCATTGAGCAACCCGCTGGGCTATCCGATCCGCTACACCCTGGATGCAGATGCAGATGCAGACGCAGACGCCAAGGTCGATGCCCATGTCGATACCGACGCCGACACAGCGCAGCGGCGCTGGCTGGACTACACCGGGCCGCTGCAGCGGGTGAAGCTGCCGGCGCGGTTGCAGGCGGCCGCCTTCGCCGACGGGCGGCCGTTGCAGCCGGCGCAGCGCTTCGACCTCGACCGGGCCGCCCTGTCCTCGCGTGACAACAAGCAACTGGCGCTGTGCAGCAGCGACGGCCCGGTGCTGCGGATGGAGGACGACGGCCCGGTTGATGGACCACGCGCGCTGTTCGATGTGGCCATCTTCGAACCCTGCTGGCAATGGCGGCAGGCGCCGCTGGACGGCGTGGCGACAGTGGAAGTGCGCGCCGGCCGCCTGCCCTACCTGATCCAGCTCGGCGCCGAGGACGCCAAGCGCCGCTTCCTGCCCGCCGAAACCGCGCATGGCGAACTGGACGTGCGCATCGACGGTTGCGACGGCCCGCGCCTGGCCAGCGCGCCGCTGCCGGCCACGCCCGAGGCCGACGGCTTCGTCACCGTGCACGCGGCCCTGCCGGCGGCGTCCGACGGCTTGCACGACCTGTGCATCCGCTTCAGCGGCGACACCCGCCCGGCGATGTGGGTGCTGGACCGTATTACCCTGCTGCCCTCGCCCTCGCCGCCGAAACCGACATCGGAGTAACCGCATGCATGCCCTCCTTGCCCGCAGCCGTGTCCATCCCGTCCCGCTCCGGCGCAAACCACTGCGGCCGACGCGCCTGCTGGGCCACGCGCTGGTGCTGCTGGCGGTCGCCGCCACGGCCCGGGCCGAGACCGGCAAGCCGGCCACGGTGGCCGGCCTGCTCGGCATCCAGCCCCCGGTGGAATCCATGGACTACGTGAACAACAAGCAGCAGTTCCAGTTGCACACCCTGCTGACCGAACAGCGGCATCCGCAGACCATGGACCTGAGCCGGCGCATCGCCGCCGACACCACCGCCGGCCTGGACGCACTGTTCGCGGTGGACCGCGACGTGGCCCGCACCATGAACGCGGTGGCCGACGACCCGGTGCGCCTGGCCGGGCTGGAACAGGCCTCGCAGGCGATGCAGGACGCGCTGCGCGATGGCCATCGCGTGTACTTCTACGGCACCGGCTCCACCGGCCGCCTGGCACAGACCCTGGAAAGCGGGCTGTGGCGGCCGTTCTGGCAGCGCGCGGCGACGCTGCCGTCCTGGCCGAAGATCCAGGCTGCCCTGCCCGGGATCGAGGACCGTGTGCGCGGCGAGATCACCGGCGGCGACCGCGCCCTGATCAGCTCGCTGGAAGGCTTCGAGGACCTGCAACTGATCGGCCGCCTGCAGTTGCAGGACAACGGCATCGGCGCCGACGACGTGGTGTTCGCGGTCACCGAAGGCGGCGAGACCTCGGCGGTGATCGGCACCGCCCGCCGCGGCGCGCAGATCAACGCCAACGATCCATCCAAGACCTGGTTCGTCTACAACAACCCCGACGATGTGCTGCTGCCGTTCGAACGCAGCCGCACGGTGATCGAGCATCCGGGCATCACCAAGGTCAACCTGGCCACCGGCCCGCAGTCGATCACCGGTTCGACCCGGATGCAGGCCACCACCACCAGCCTGTACGCGCTGGGGGTGGTGATGGAGGACGCGATCCGGCACCTGCTCGCACCGCTGCTCTCGGCCGAAGAGATGCGCCAGCTCGGTTTCGCCGAGGATGCGACGATCGCTTCGCGCCTGCGCCAGTTCGACGCGCTGCAGCGCGCGGTGGCGGCGATGGCCCCGGCCGTGGCCGCCTGGACCGACGCCGAAGCCGGTGCCTACGAACGCGGCCAGCACGCCACCTACCTGGCCCAGCGCGCGCTGATGCCGGTGTTCGTGGACGTCACCGAACGCGCGCCGACCTTCCGCCTGGCGCCTCTGGACCGGGTCGATGCGGCCGAGCGCCGCTCCTGGATCCAGGTCTGGAACCCGGCCGGCAACGCCGCCGATGCCTGGCAGGCGCTGCTGCACCGTCCCTTCCACGGCCTGGACAAGGCGCTGTACGAGGCGCCGTTCCAGCAGCAGATCGAGGATCCGTGGCTGCGCAGCGCCGCATCCAGAAGCCTGGCCCTGGCCGGCGCCGAACAACAGCAGCTGTACGACCTGTCGTTCTCGGCCGGCAACCTGGCCCGTGGCGGTCCGCAGGCCGGCGACCTGGGCGCGCTGATCCTGCTGGGCGACGAGCCGCTGGCCCCGGCCGCGGACTGGCTGCGCACCTTCGCCCGGGAGAATGCCGAACTGTTCGCGGTCCGCGTCGGCGAAACCCCGCTCGCCGTGCAGGCCCGCGACGCCCTGCACGCCGCCGCGCCGCAGGCCCGCCTGATCGACCTGGCCCTGCCCTCCGGCGATGCGCTGGAACTGAACCGGATCATCGCCCTGAAGATGCTGCTCAACGCGCATTCGACCGGGGTGATGGCCAAGCTTGGCCGGGTGGTCGGCAACACCATGACCGCGGTGCAGCCGGGCAACCTGAAGTTGATCGGCCGCGCCACCTACCTGATCCAGTCGCATGTCAACGCGGTGCTGGGCAGCGAGGCCTGGCACCAGGCGCACGGCCAACGCGCGCCGCTGGCCTACGCCGACGCCAACGCGATCCTGTTCGACGTCATCGAGGCACGGCGCGCCGACCCGAGCCTGGCCAGCAGCCCGGAAGTGGAGCTCGCCATCGTGCGCATCCTGGAGAGCCTGCGCCTGGGCAAGGCGGTGAGCTGGCAGGAGGCCGCCGCGCTGCTGCGCGAGCGCCGGCTGGACGATTACCTGGCCGGCTACGACGGCTGACCGGCGCCAGCACGCCCACGAACAGCAGGGCCAGCCGGCCGAGGTTGCCGCGCAACGCCGCGGCGGACGAAGTTGCCTGCGGCCGCCGCTCAACCGGCCTTGCGCGCGTAGCGGTTGTCGACGTATTCGTCGATCAGCGCCACGAACTCGGCGGCGATGTTCTCGCCCTTCAGGGTGACCTTCTTCTGCCCGTCGATGAACACCGGCGCCGAGGGTGCCTCGCCGGTGCCCGGCAGCGAGATGCCGATGTCGGCGTGGCGCGATTCGCCCGGCCCGTTGACGATGCAGCCCATCACCGCCAGCGACAGGTTCTCCGCGCCGGGATGGGACACGCGCCACTCCGGCATCTTCGCCCGCACATGCTCCTGCACGGTCTTGGCCAGTTCCTGGAAGAAGGTGCTGGTGGTGCGGCCGCAGCCCGGGCAGGCGGTGACCATCGGGGTGAACGCGCGCTGGCCGGTGGTCTGCAGCAGTTCCTGCGCCACCACCACCTCGGCGCTGCGCGCCTGGCCCGGTTCGGGGGTAAGCGAGATGCGGATGGTGTCGCCGATGCCTTCCTGCAGCAGCACCGACAGCGCCGCGGCCGAGGCCACGATGCCCTTGCTGCCGATCCCGGCCTCGGTCAGGCCCAGGTGCAGGGCGTAGTCGCTGCGCGCGGCCAGGTCGCGGTACACCGCGATCAGTTCCTGCACGCCGCTGACCTTGCAGCTGAGGATGATGCGCTCGGCCGGCAGGCCCAGTTCCTGGGCGCGCGCGGCCGAATCCAGCGCCGAGACGATCAGCGCCTCGCGCAACACCCGCCCGGCATCCCAGGGCTCGGCCCGGGTGTGGTTCTCGTCCATCATCCGCGCCGCCAGCGACTGGTCCAGCGAGCCCCAGTTGGCGCCGATGCGCACCGCCTTGCCGTATTCGAGCGCCTTCTCCACGATCGCGGCGAACTGGGTGTCCTTTTTCCTGCCAAAGCCGACGTTGCCGGGGTTGATCCGGTACTTGGCCAGCGCTTCGGCGCAGGCCGGTTCGCCTGCCAGCAACTGGTGGCCGTTGTAGTGGAAATCACCGATCAGCGGCACCTCCACGCCCATCATCGCCAGCTTGTCGCGGATCCGCGGGATCGCCGCGGCGGCCTCGGGCGTGTTCACGGTCAAGCGCACCAGTTCCGAACCGGCGCGCCACAGCTCGGCCACCTGCTTGACCGAAGAAGCCACGTCGGCGGTGTCGGTGTTGGTCATCGACTGCACCACCACCGGCGCGCCGCCGCCGACGGCGACACCGCCGATTAGGACCTGGCGGGTGGTCCGGCGCGGCCAGGGCGCGGCCGAAGCCGGAGGCGTGGGCTGGGTGATGGCGTCGTGCTGCATCCGCGCATTCTAGACGGGCCGGGGCAACGGTGCCCCAACCGCGTGCGCGTTCAGTCCCGGCGCCGTTCGGCCGGGCGCCCGAGCAGGAAGCCCTGCCCGCAGCTGCAGCCCAGTTCGTGCAGGATCCGGCGCTGGGCCTCGGTCTCCACGCCCTCGCCCACGGTCTCGATGCCCAGGGTGCCGGCCAGGGCCAGGATCGCGCGCACCAGGGCCAGGCTTTCCTGGCGCCCGCCGTCGCCTTCCAGCGCCGAGACGAAGCTGCGGTCGATCTTCAGGCCCGAGATCGGGAACCGGTGCAGGTAGGACAAGGCCGAAAAGCCGGTGCCAAAATCATCCAGCTGGGCCAGCACCCCGTGTTCGCGCAAGGTGTCCAGGATGCGCCGGGTGCGCGGCGCATCGTCCAGCAGCGCCACCTCGGTGATCTCCACCCGCAGCCGGCGCGGGTCGGCGTCGGCGGCCTGCAGCAGGCCCAGCAGGCGGTCGGCGAAGTCGGCCGAACGGAAGTGCCGCGGCGAGACGTTGACCGAGATGTAGCCGCTGCCACCACGGGCCAGCTCGGCGACCACCTGGGCGTAGATCAGCCAGTCGACCTGTTCGATCAACCCGCTTTCCTCGCCCAGGGCGATGAACTCATGCGGCGTCAGCAGCCCGCGGCGCTCGTGCCGCCAGCGCAGCAGCGCCTCGTGGCCAACCACCGCCCCGTCCTCCAGGCGCACGATCGGCTGGTAATACGGCAGGAAGTCTCGATTCTTGATCGCCCGGCGCAGGTCCGCCTCCAGGTCCAGGCTGAGCATGGCCTGCTCGCGCATGGCCTCGTCGAAGATCGCGTAGCGGTCGCGGCCTTCGCTCTTGGCCCGGTACATGGCCGCGTCGGCGTCGCGCAGCAACTCCTCGCCGGCCTCGTAGCTCGGATGCCACAAGGCGATGCCCATGCTGGCCGACGGGTACAGCTCGCGCCCGGACACCCACAACGGCCGCCCCAGCAGGGCCAGCAGGCGCGGCGCCAGGTCGCGCACGCTGCCACCGTCGTCCTGGCTGGGGATCAGGATCGCGAACTCGTCGCCGCCCAGGCGCGCGACCACGTCGTCGGCGCGCATCGCCGACACCAGCCGCTTGGCCACTTCCACCAGCAGCCGGTCGCCGGCGGCATGGCCCATGCTGTCGTTGACCAGTTTGAAGCGGTCCAGGTCCAGGAACAGGACCGAGAACGGCATCCCGTCGCCCAGGCGCGCACGCTCGATCGCATGGCCCAGGCAATCGAGCAGGTGGGTACGGTTGGGCAGGCCGGTCAGGTCGTCGTGCAGGGCCTGGTGGGTCAGGCGCTGCTCGGCACGCAGGCGTTCGCCGATCTGGGCCAGCAACTGCTCGTTGGCCTGCTCCAGCTCGATGGTGCGCGCGACCACGCGCTGTTCCAGCTCGGCGTGGGCCGCGCGCAGCCGCTCCTGGGAACGCTGCCGGGCCAGGCCATTGCCGATGTTGTGGGCCACGAAGGTGAGCAGGCGCTGGTCGTCCACGCTGAACCGGATCGCCGGGTCGTAGCTCTGCACCACCACCGCGCCCACCACCTCGTCCTCCCGGTGCAGCGGCACCCCCAGCCAGCTGCGGGCCTGGTTGCCGTACTCGTGGGCCTTGCCGGCCGCCACCAGCGCCTCGATCACGGCGCGATCGGCCAGCAAGGCCTGGCCGGTCTGCAGGACGTACTCGGTCAGGCCGTTGCTGAGCCTGCGCGGCGGGCGCTCGCTGCCGGTTTCGTCCACCGAATAGACGAACTCGATCGACTGCCGGTCCTCGCTGAGCATGGCGATGTAGAAGTTGCGCGCATAGATCAGCTCGTCCACCGCCGCATGCACCTTGGCGTAGTACTGCTCCAGGGTTTCGGAGCTCATCGCCATCTCGGTTATCCGGAACAGCGCATGTTGCAGGCGCTCGGCACGCTCGCGCTCCAGCACCTCCTCCTGCAGCTCGCGGTTGGCCTGCTGCAGCTCCAGGGTCCGCTCGCGCACCCGGCGTTCCAGTTCGGCCTGGGCCTGGCGCCGGTCCAGGGTGGTCAGCACGTGCTGGGCCACGTAGCCCAGCAGCGCGCGGTCCTCATCGCTGTAGCAGCCGGTGCGGTCATAGCTCTGGACCACGATCGCGCCACAGACGCGGTCGCCACGCTTCATCGGCACGCCCAGCCAGTCCACCGCCTCGGGCCCCTGGAAGTCGGTGCGCGGCACCTTCAGCAACTGCCGCACCGCGGCCGACGGACCGCGCAGGGCCTGGCCGTGGCGCAACAGGCCGAAAGTCAGGCTGCTGGGCAGTTCGCGTTCGGTCCACTCCTCCTCTTCGGCCGGCACATAGGTGTCGACCTGGTCGGCGAAGTAGATGAAGCGCACCGACCGCAGGTCCTCGTCACAGGTGACCAGGTAGCAGTTGGGTGCATACATCAGCGCGGCGATGATCCCGTGCAGGCGGCGCAGCATGCCGGACATCTCGACCTCGGCACCGGCCAGCTCGGCGATCTCGTACAGCGCCTGCTGCAATCGCCGCGACTGTTCCAGTCGGTCGGCCCGGGCCTGGGCGCGGGTCGCCTCCAGGGCCGAGTCCAGCAGGGTCCTGGCGGTGGCCATCCAGGCCTCGCAGGCGCCGTCACCGAGTGGCGAGGCCAGCCGGGCCAGCACCGACAGCCGCGCTCCGGCGCCGTCCTCCCAGGCCAGGGACAGCGTGTCGGCCGCCACGGCCGGAAGTCCGGCTTCGGCCGAGGCCAGCTCCAGCCGCGACAGCAGGTCCACCGGCGACGGCGGCTCGGCCAGGAAATGCTCGCCCAGTTCCGGGTCGCGCCAGCCCAGCGCCAGCCGCGACCCGGCCGGCAACAGCGCGTGCAGCACCGCCAGCGCCCGCGCCAGCGGTGCGCCCGCAGCCGCGTGCGTGCCCGCGGCCTCGTGCGTGCCCGAGGCCACCTCCGGCGTGTTCCCGGCTGTGCTGGCTGTACTCATGCGACCCCGGCGCGATCCCTGGCACGCAGCATACCGCCCCACGGGGTGGTCCACACCCGTGCAACCCCTCGGCGTCCTTTCGGCCGTTGCACATCGCATGGACATTGCCTGCACTCGCTTCGCGCCAGCATCACCGGCATTTGCCGGCATGCCGCTTGCGCCGCGCGCGCAGCCACGTAGTCTGTGCGCCATGGACCAGCCCGCGGCCGCACCGGAAGACCATGTCCTGATGCTGGCCTGGGTGGGGGGCGACGCCACTGCCTTCGAGGCCCTCTACCAGCGCCATCGCGGGCCGCTGTTCCGGTTCCTGCTGGGCCAGCTGCGCGATCGCCCGCTGGCCGAAGAGCTCTACCAGGACGTGTGGCAGAAGGTGATCGGCGCACGCGCCGGCTGGCGCCCGGACGCCGCCTTCTCCACCTGGCTGTACCGGATCGCCCACAACCGCCTGAACGACCACTGGCGTGCACAGCGGCACCGGCCGCCGGCGCCGGTCGACGCCGAGCTGCGCACCGCCGCGCTGGCCGATCCGGACGACCCGGAAAGCCTGGCCGAGGCCAGCGAGCGACAGCAGCGGCTGCAACAGGCCCTGGCCGAACTGCCCGAGGAGCAACGCGAAGCGGTGCTCCTGCGCCTGCAGCAGGAACTGAGCCTGGAGGAAATCGGGGCGATCACCGGCGTCGGCCGGGAGACGGTGAAATCGCGGCTGCGCTATGCGCTGGACAAGCTGCGTGCGAGGTTGAACCCATGAATCGGCGACATGAACCCCTGGATCCGCAAGAGCGCGCCCTGGCTCGAATGCTGGCCGAGGCCGGTCAGGCCGAGCCGCCGCCGGAGCTGGACGCGCGCATCCTGGCCGCCGCACGCGCAGCGCCACCGGCCGCGACCCCGATCCATCCCCGCACCGGTGCCACCCCGCCCCCTGCCGCCGGCAGCCGGCGCCACGTGCGGCGGCGACACTGGCCCATGGCGCTGGGGCTGGCGGCATCGGTGACCCTGGCCATCGGCGTGGCCTGGCAATTGCGCCAACCGCCGGTGCCGGGCCAGGCCGCGGCCACGATCGACACCGACAGCGCCGCGGAGCCGACCCTTTCCGGCACCGCCGTGGCCAGCGGCGAAACCGGAGGCGAGCACGCCACCGCGGCGACGGCCGCGGCGCCAGTGGCCGCCGACGCGATTGCCGCCTCCCCGCCGGTCCTGCCGCCATCCAGTGAGGTGACCGAGTCCGCCCCCGCCCCGGTGGCGGTCACCGATGCGGTGCGGTCAACGCCGGCACCGGTGGCAGCGGAACCGGCGCGTGCAACCGAACCTGGGGTCCTGGACCGGCAGCGCCAGGCGCGTGAACGCCAGGCCGCCGCTTCGGCCCGCCAGCATGCCGCCGAACGCACCGCACCGGCAGCGACCCGGACAGAGGCCGCGGCAGCCGTGCAGAAGGCGGCAGCGCCGCCCGATCGCCGTCAGGAATCGGGGCCAACGGCACCGGCACGAGCGCTCCCGGCAGCACCGGCGGCACCGGCACCGATGAGCGCCAGCCGCGCGGCAGCGCCGGAGGCCATCGCCGACCTGGCCGATGGCGTGCCGGCCGGCGACGAGGCGGCACTGCAGGAGGATGCACGGCTGCCGGCCAGCGCCTGGCTGCAGCGCATCGCCCAGCGCCGGCAGCAGGGCCAGGACCGGCTGGCCCGCGCCAGCCTGGCGCGTTTCGTGGCCACCCATCCGGACATCCCCGTGCCCGAGGACCTGCTGCCCCTGCTGCCCTGAACGCTGACACCGGGCCACGCCACCGCGGCGGCTACAATGGTGGCGATGACCGACACCCTTGCCGCCCCGGCCAGCCACCTGCTCGAAGTGCGGCACAGCCGCTTCCTGGCCCGGGCCGCCACCGCCCAGGCCCCGGCGCAGGCGATGGATTTCATCGCCCACGCCTCCGATCCCGATGCCAGCCACAACTGCTGGGCCTGGCGGGTCGGCCAGGACTACCGCTCCAGCGACGACGGCGAACCGGCCGGCACCGCCGGCCGCCCGATCCTGGCGGCGATCGACGGCCAGGGCTACGACCAGGTCGCGGTGGTGGTGACCCGCTGGTTCGGCGGCATCAAGCTCGGTGCCGGCGGGCTGGTGCGCGCCTATGGCGGCGCGGCGGCGCAATGCCTGCGCCAGGGCCTTCGCCAGCCGTTGCTGGCCATGATCGAACTGGAACTGGCCTGCGCCTTCGATGACCTGGGCACGGTGCACGCCGCCCTGCAGGCGCATGCGGCCGAAAAAACCGGCGAGCGCTACCTGGCCGATGGCGCCGTGCTGTCGCTGCGCCTGCCCACCAGCCAGGCCGCCGCACTGCAGTTGCGCCTGCGCGATGCCACCCGCGACCGCATTCGCTTCGCGGCCCCTGCGACAACGGAGATGCACTGATGGCTTTCCACGGCTCGGCCGACAGCGCCGGCACCCCTGCCCGGCCCGCCGGGATTGCCGACGACACCGGCGGCGGGCGCATGCGCAAGCTCGGCAGCCTGCGCACCCTGTGGCCGTTCCTGGCCCGCCACCGTGGCCTGTTCAGCGCCTGGCTGCTGGCCCTGGCGGTCTCCTCCACCGCCACCTTGAGCCTACCGGTGGCGGTGCGCCACATGATCGACAACGGCTTTGGCGGCGGCAACCAGATCAACCAGGCCTTCGGCCTGCTGTTCGTGGTCGCCGTGGTGCTGGCCATGGCCACCGCCGCGCGCTTCTTCTTCGTGTCCCTGCTGGGAGAAAAAGTCGTCGCCGACCTGCGCGGGCAGCTGTATGGCCACCTGATCGGGCTGGACACCGGCTTCCACGACCGCAGCCGCAGCGGGGAACTGGTTTCGCGGCTGTCGGCCGACAGCGAGCTGTTGCGCAGCGTGATCGGCACCACCATGTCGGTGGCCCTGCGCAGCACCGTCACCGTGGTCGGCTCGCTGGTGATGCTGTTCGTGACCAGCCCGCAACTGGCGGTGTACTCGCTGGTCGGTATCCCGCTGGCGGTGCTGCCGATCGTGCTCGGCGCCCGGCGGCTGGAAAAAGCCTCGCGCGCCAGCCAGGACCGGGTCGCCGACGCCAACGCCCTGGCCGCCGAAACCCTGGCCTCGGTGCGCACGGTCCAGGCCTATGCCCGCGAACCCTGGGAGCGCGGCCGCTTCGGCCAGGCGCTGGAGGTCGCGGTGGCCACCGCGCGCCGGCGCATCGGCGCCCAGGCGCTGGTCACCGCTGCTGCCATCGTGCTGGTGTTCGGCGCGATCGTGCTGGTGCTGTGGTCCGGGGCGCACCGCGTGGTCGATGGCACGATGAGCGCCGGCACCCTGGGCCAGTTCGTGCTGTACGCGTTGATCGGTGGCGGCTCGGTCGGCGCCCTGGCCGAGGTCTGGAACGAGCTGCAGCGCGCCGCCGGCGGCATGGGCCGCATCTCCGAACTGCTGCAGGAACAGCCTGCGATCGCCGCCCCGGTCCAACCGGTGGCCCTGCCGCTGCCACTGCGCGGCGAGATCGACTTCGAACGGGTGGAGTTCCACTACCCGCAGCGCGAAGACGCCCCCGCCCTGCACGGCTTCGACCTGCACGTGCGCCCGGGCGAAACGGTGGCCCTGGTCGGCCCCTCCGGCGCCGGCAAGAGCACGGTGCTGTCGATGCTGCTGCGCTTCCACGACCCGCAGTCCGGGGCGGTACGCATCGACGGCATCGACCTGCGCGATGCCGACCCGGCGCAGCTGCGCGCGCAGGTGGCACTGGTGCCGCAGCAGCCGGTGCTGTTCGCCTGCAGCGCGATGGAGAACATCCGCTACGGCCGCCTGGACGCCAGCGACGAGGAAGTGCGCGCGGCCGCGCGCGCGGCCGAGGCCGACGCTTTCATCCAGGCCCTGCCGCAGGGCTATGCCAGCGAACTGGGCGAGCGCGGTGCGCGCCTGTCCGGCGGCCAGCAGCAGCGCGTGGCCATCGCCCGGGCCCTGCTCAAGGATGCGCCGGTGCTGCTGCTGGACGAGGCCACCAGTGCGCTGGACGCGCAGAGCGAGCGCGCCGTGCAGCACGCGCTGGAGAACCTGATGCGCGGGCGCACCACCCTGGTGGTGGCCCACCGCCTGGCCACGGTGCTGCGCGCGGACCGGATCGTGGTGATGGACCAGGGCGCGATCGTGGCCGAGGGCAGCCACGCCGAACTGATCGCCCAGGGCGGCCTGTACGCGGAACTGGCGAAGCTGCAGTTCCTGGATTGAGCCAGGCATCCGACTGCCAGTCGGCAGCGGCCACTCAACCGAAGTCGAAATTCATCGTTGCCCCGACCGGGGCGACGAAATCGCCGGCGACGTACTCCACCCCGGCGCTGAACAGCTGGCTCATCGCCTGCGCATCGTCCACCCGTTCGGCCACGGTCACGATGCCCTCGGCGCGTGCGCGTGCGGTGATCGCCCGCACCTTGTCCTGGCCCTCACCGCCCTTGCCGACCCCTTCGGTCAGGCCCGGATCGATCTTGACGAAGGCCGGCTTGAAATGCGCCAGCATCTGGAACGAATCCAGCCCCGAACCGAACTGCTCCAGGCCGACCCGGCAACCCAGCGGTGCCACCGCATCCAGGAACTGGCGGGCGCTGCGCAGGTGGGTGAACACCCGGGCCTCCGGCGCTTCCAGCCACAGCCGCTCGCCGGGCACGCCCTGGGCGGCCAGCTCGGCCCGCACCAGTTGCACCAGCTCCTCGCCAGCGAACGAGGCCGGACTGACCCGAGCGATCAGGCCGGTCCTGCGCCCGGCGCGTTCGCGCTCGCCCAGCACCGCGATGACCCGCCGCACCACCCAGCGGTCGATTTCGGCCAGCAGGCCGTGCTCCTCGGCGATGCCCAGGAACCCGGACGGCGTCACCAGTTCGCCATTGACCTCCACCCGCAGGCAGGCCTCGTACAGTTCGCCCGGCTCGCCCTGCAGGCTCATCACCGGCTGCCAGTGCAGGACGAACCCCTCGCCTGCCAGCGCCTGGCCGATGCGCTCCACCCACAGCGCGATGCGCTCCTCCTCGGCGCGGTCGGCCGCGCCCGGATCGAACACCTGCACGGTATTGCCGCCCAGTTCCACCGCTGCGGCCAGGCTCTGGCTGGCCTTGGCCAGGATCTGGGCGACGCTGGCGATCTTCTCGCCCACCTGCACGCCGCCGATGCTGGCGGTCACCGCCAGCGAACGCTCGCCCACCCCCAGCACCTCGCTGGACAAGGCCTCGCGCAGCGCGTCGGCGGTGGCGCGGGTACGGGCATGGTTGCCTTCCAGCAACACCGCGAAACTGTGCTCGCCAAAGCGCGCCACCCGCGCCTGCGCATCGACCGCACTGCGTACCCGCTCGGCCAGGGCCGCGGCCAGCACGTCGGCCGCATCCAGGCCGATGTCCGGCAACAGTCGCGCATAGTGGTCCGGCTCCAGCAGCAGGAAGCCGTACTGGCCGCCGTCGCGGCCCACTGCCGCCACCGCGTCCTCCAGCATCCGCATGAAGGTGGGCCGGTTGAGCAGGCCGGTGGCCGGGTCGCGCTGGCGCAGCTCCTCGACCTCGCGCGCCAGTTCCGGATCCAGCTCCTCGCGCCGGCGGAACACCACCTGCACGCAGGCCTCGCCTTCCCAGGTGGCAGTGGCGAACTCCAGCCGGGCCGGGAAGGTGCTGCCGTCGATCCGGCGCGCCTCCATCAGGTACTCCGGCGGCGGCGCCTCGCCGCGTGACAGCGACTTGAGCAACTGCTTGAAGCTCTCGATGTGCTGCGGACCGACCAGGTCCAGCAGCGACATGCCTTCGACCTCGTCGAACGACTCGAACCCGAACATCTCCAGGTAGGCGTCGTTGGCGCGGATGTGCATGCCTTCATGGATGTAGGCGATCGGATCGCGCGAGGAGGCGATCAGCGAATCGCAGCGGCGCTCGGTCTCGCGCACCTGGGCCTCGAGCCGGCGCAGGCCGCGGCGCGCTTCCAGGTCGGCCCACTCGCGCCTGAGGGTGGCCAGCAGGTGCGCGGGGTTGTGCTTGAGCACCAGCGCGCGCAGCCCGGCCTCGGCCATGCCCAGCACTGCGGCCTCCTCGATCCGGTCCACCAGCAGCAGCAGCGGCAGGTCCTTGCCGCTGGCCGCCACCCGCGCCTGCACCTGCTCCAGCGGCATGGCCACCGAGGCGGCGGCCAGCACCAGGTCCACCGG
>JAGOWL010000166.1 GCA_018060215.1 Pseudoxanthomonas sp. | reverse complement strand
GGTGGTGCGGCTTGCCGGTGTCAGCAATTTCAGCCTGCAGGAAGTCGTCGAAGCGGCGGTTGATCTCGATCGCCAGCGCGTCGAGCAGCTTGCAGCGCTCGGTCACCGAAATGCGGCCCCAGTCGCCCGCCAGCGCGGCCTTGGCGGCCGCCACGGCGGCGTCCACCTCGGGCCGGCCGGCCTCGTGGATCAGGCCGATCAGGCTGCCATCGACCGGGTTGCGATTCTCGAAAGTCCGGCCGCTGGCGCTCTTGACGTAGTCGCCGTTGATGAAGTTCAGAAACTCTTTCATGGGTACTCTCTGTTCCTGGAGGATCGGCCGCTCACGCGGCCTCCAGCCCCAGCGCGGCCAGGCCCGCGCGGGCACAAATCTCGTCCTGCTCGGCCGATCCGCCCGAGACGCCGATGCCGCCGATCAGCGCCCCCGCCTCGCGAATCGGCAGGCCGCCGCCGAACACCACGTTGCGCGGGCGCACCGGCATGCCCAGGCGCAGCGCCTCGTCGCCCCGCAGAATGCCGGCCCACTGCGCCGTGGCAAAGCCGAAGCCGGCCGCGGTGTAGGCCTTGTCGATGGCGATGTCCACCGAATGCAGGAAGGCCCCAGGCATGCGCAGAAAGGCCGCCAGCACGCCCGAGGCGTCGGTCACGGCCACATTGATGCGGATGCCCAGCTCGCCGGCCCTGGCCACGGCCGCCACCACCGCGGCGTTGGCGGCCTCGGCGGTGATGCTGCGCTGTTCGACGCTGTGTGAATGCATGGTCGGTTCCTTCATGGGGAAGCAGGGCTGGCCCCGCCACTGCACAGGGCGCGGCCAAGGCCGGCCGCTGCCGTGCCAGGGCCGCCCCGCGGTGCTGGCGGCGCCCAGCGCCTGCCAGGAGCAAGGCGCGCCACGCCGCGGCGGATCAGGTGACCACGCTCAGGAAGGCGTCGTTGAGCTTTCGATCGTGATAGAAGATGCCGCGACCCACTTCATCCCAGGTCCAGGTGATGGGGTGCATGTCGGGGTAATGGTCGTAGCCGCCGCAGAAGGTCTCCAGGCGGTTGCCGGAGGGGTCGAAGAAGTAGATCGTCGTGCCCTGGGTAATGCCATGGCGCGTGGGGCCGATGTCGATGGAGACACGGTTGACACTCATGATGTCGGCGGCGCGCAGCACGCTTTCCCAGCTTGGCATCTGGAAGGCGACGTGGTGCAACTTGGCATCCTCGGCGTGGCGCACCATGGCGATGTCGTGCGCCTTGGCGCTGCAGGTGAGCCATACGGCCAGGTCGGTGGTGCCGTCTTCGAGTTTCACGCGCTCCACCAGGGTGAAACCCAGCACCTCGGTGAACAGCTTGACGTTGCCGTCGATGTCGCCGCCATAGATCAGCGCATGGTCCATGCGGATCGGGCGGATGCCGGGGCCGTCGAGCACATCGACCTCGGGGTCGGTGTAGCCCATGCCGTTGCCGACGTCCTTCTTCTCGGCATACAGCTCCAGCGTGTGACCGGTGGGGATCTGAAAACGCACGCGCTCGCCGGTCTCCAGCAGATCGCCGGCGGGGATGCGCTCGGTCTTGACGCCGTGGGCCTGGAGCTTTTTTTCCAGGTCATCGAGCGTGGCCTTGTCCAGCACCTTGTAGCCGAAGAAGTCCAGGCCGGCCTGGTCGGCCTGACGCAGGATGATGCTGTGGTGGTCGCGCTCGTTGCGCGTCTTGAAGTAGGCCCGGCCCTGCTTGTCACGGCCCATGGGCTGCAAGCCCATGACGTTGGTGTACCACTGGACCGATTCTTCCAGGTCGAGCACGCGGATCTGGGCGTGCCCAGGACGCAAAACGCCAGTCATTGCCATTGGAGGTCTCCTTTGCTTGGTTTCAGGTGGGATGGGAGGACAGGGTCGCCGCCTCGCTCGCGGGGCGGCAGACATTCTTCTTCATGGGGCCGATCACGGCCAGCCGCAGGTCACTGGCCGGCCGGATGCGGCAGGACAGCACGCAACCGCCAGCTTCCTCTTCGGCGCTGACGTGGGCGCGGCTCATCACGCGCTTGGTGTACTGGCCTTCGAGGACCTGCACCTTGCACACGCCGCAGCCACCTTGGCGGCAGCCGACCGGAATGCCTTTCTTGCCCAGCGCTTCCATGCCTTCCAGCACGGAGCGGTGCTCGGCGCAGCGGTAGCTTTCGCCGGTGTCCGCGATGGTGACGGTGTGGTAGGCCATGGCGCTGTGCTCAGATTTTCTTGAACAGCGGGCTGCGTACCTGCTGGGCGTCGGCGGCCGAAATGAACTTCTCGGTGTAGATGTCGCGCTCGAACAGCCGGCCCTGCATCAGGGTGGTGATGCAGGCCTCGATCATCAGCGGCGGGCCGCACAGATAGGCCTTGTGGCCGCGGAAATCGTTGTTGAAGTGCGCCTTGGCGGCGTCGTGCACGAAGCCGCGCGCGCCGCTCCAGTCGCTGCCGGCGGGTTCGTCCGACAAGGCCGCGACATAGGTGAACCGCGGGTGCTGCGCGGCCAGTTCCAGGAATTCCTCGTGGTGGTACAGCTCGGCGCGGTTGCGCGCGCCGTTGACCAGGGTGATCGGCCTGCCGCAGGCGGCCGCCAGCAGGTCGAGCACCATGGAGCGCGGGCTCGACAGGCCCGAGCCGCCGGCCAGGAACAGGTAGCCCAGGTCGTCCTTCTGGTGCGCCGTTTCGCGCACGAAAAAACGCCCGTAGGGACCAGCCAGCCTGACACGATCGCCCACCCGCAGGTGCTCGTGCACCCAGCCCGTGCCCTTGCCACCGGGGACGTGGCGAATGTTGAGTTCGATCTCGCGGGACTGCGCCGGGGCGCTGGCGATCGAGAAGGCGCGCGTGGTGGCTTCGCCCGGAATGTGCAGCCCGATGTACTGCCCGGCCTGGAAGGTGATGGGCGCGTCAAGCTCGATCCACACGCCCTTGATGGTGGGCGTCAGGCTCTCGATGCGCGACACCACCCCGCCGTAGTCCTGCACCAGCAGGTTGCGGGCGTCGGGCTCTTCCTCGATCTCGGCCTCGATCACCACGTCGGCCTGCGGCGTGGCGCAGCAGGCCAGGCACTTGCCCTCCTCGCGCTCGTAGTCCATCAGGGCAAAACCGCTGGCTTCGCCGTGCTCGACTTCGCCATCGGTGACCTGGACCTTGCAGGTGCCGCACAGGCCGTGGCCGCAGGCGTGCGGCAGGTAGATGCCGGCGCGCAGCGCGGCGTCGAGAATGGTCTGCCCTTCCTCGACCTCGACGACCTGACCGATCGGTTCAATGGTGAGCTGATAGCTCATGGACGTTCACTTCTATCAAAAACAATAGCTGCTGGCGCTTGCTGGACAAGCGCTGGAGCCGGATTTCATTCGAATTCATAACCGCGCTGGACAACCGGCCCGGACAGCGCCCTGACCGCGTGGCCAGGGCCGTCCGTGCCGGCTCAGAAGCAGGAGCCGCCCAGCCCGGTCAAGCCCGGCGTGCGAAAGCGGATCACGCTCTTGTGGCCAAGGCCGTTCTCGGCCAGGGTCTTGTCCATGTCGGGCGTGAAGGGCTTGCCGGACATGAACCACTCGGTTTTGCCCCAGTCGATCCTGGCAAAGTCCGGATGCGCGCCGAACATGCCGGGCAGCGCGCCCTGCACCAGCTCGCCGAACTTCATGGTCGGCGGCATGGGGGCACAGAACGGGGCGCAGAACATCTTGTGGTCTTCCCAGCCGATGTACAGCAGCGGGGCGGGAAACTTGTCCGCCGTGTCCTTTTGCGCGAACTCGTAGGGGGTGATGGATTTCACAGCCATGGGGTGTCTCCTTGTACCTGCGGCTCAGTTGCTGGTGGCCTGCTGACGCCAGGCTTCGAAGTTCTTCTTGTCCTCGGAATCGGCAAATTCCAGGTTGTCGCGGCCGAACTCCATCTTGTAGTAGCGCAGCACCTCGGCCAGTGGGTTGAAGTCGGGCTTGGTGGGGTCGACGTCGGCCGGGAAGCAGTTGCCCTGGTAGATCTGGTGCACCGGCAGCCAGCTCTGCGCGTATTTTTCGGGTTCGTTGTCGAAGATGTGCTTGCAGCCGTCGGAGCAGCAGTGGTACTTCATACCCTGGTACTCGCTCTCGCGGTAGGCGATCTTCGTCGGGTCGTCCGGCTCGGTGAAGAACATCGGCACCTGGCAGACCTGGCACAGCATGGGCAGGGTCTGGTTGTAAAAGCGCCGGCCCTCGGCCTGCTCCTTGGCGTAATGCGTCCACAGCGGGCGGTAGTACTTGTCGAAGGTGTCGGGGTACTTGGCCGACAGCCACTCCATGTCCTTCTCGCTCGGCGCCCAGGTGTGGAAGGGGGCGGCGGCGCCGTAGTTGTAGAACACGTTCCAGGC
>JAGOWL010000165.1 GCA_018060215.1 Pseudoxanthomonas sp. | reverse complement strand
CGTCGTTGGTGTGCAGGGTCGAAAGCACCAGGTGACCCGTCAACGCCGACTGCACCGCGATCTCGGCGGTCTCCAGGTCGCGGATCTCGCCGATCATGATCACGTCCGGATCCTGGCGCAGGATCGCACGCAGCGCGCGGGCGAAGGTGTAGCCGATATCGGCATTGGCCTGGATCTGGGTGACGCCTTCGACCTCGTATTCGACCGGATCCTCGACCGTGATCATCTTGCGGTCGCGCTGGTTCATCTCCTCCAGCGTGGCGTACAGGGTGGTGGACTTGCCCGAGCCGGTGGGGCCGGTGACCAGGACGATGCCGTGCGGCTCGCGCGCCCAGGTGCGGAACATCGACAGGTCGCGCGGCGAGAAGCCCAGCCGCTCCAGGCTCAGGTCCTGGCGTTCCTTGGGCAGCAGACGCAGGACGATGGACTCGCCGTGTACCGCCGGCACCGCCGAGGCGCGTACGTCGATTTCCTGGCCGCTGACGCGCGCGCTCAGGCGGCCGTCCTGGGGCAGGCGGCGCTCGGCGATGTCCATGCCCGAGATCAGCTTCACCCGCGAGGCCACGGCCGGGTAGCGGCTGGCCGGCAGGGTCATGCGCGTGTGCAGGATGCCGTCGGTGCGCATGCGCACGTGGAACACCAGCTCCTCGGGTTCGATATGGATGTCCGAGGCGCGCTGGTCCATGGCCTGGGCGAGGATGTTGTTCACCAGCTCTATGACCGGCGCCTCCTCGGCCAGTTCCCGCAGGTGGCTGACGTCGTCGTCCAGGTCGCCGGCGGCGCGGCTGCGCCCGGCCATTTCCAGCAGCCGGTCCAGGTCCTGGGTGCGGGCCAGTCGCCACTGCCAGGCGCCGTCGGCCAGGCAGCGGCCCAGCGACTCGTTGACCAGGGCGTCCAGCGGGTCGCGCGCGACCGCCAGTACCTGCCCGTCCGGCGCGGCCCAGGCGGCCACGCCGTTGTCCAGCCACCATTCGACGTTGAAACCGCTGCCGGCCAGCAGGTCGCGGATGGCATCGGGCTGTTCGGGCCATTCGCTGCCGGCCAGCAGCGGTACCGCGAGCTGGTCGGACAGGACCGGCAGCAAGGTTTCCTCCGACAGCGCACCCAGCCGCACCAGGATGCTGCCGATGCGGCCGCCGAACTGTTCCTGGAAGGCCAGCGCCTTCTGGATGTCGGCGGCCGACACGATCCCGCGTTCGACCAGCAGTTCGCCCAGCAGGCGCGCGCGCGGCGGCCTGCCGGGATGGTCGAGGGTGCTCGGGAGGGTGGATGGCATAGGCAGTTCCGGAGCGTGGTGGGGAGGAGCAGCCGACCCACGGTCGGCCCGACAGGCGGGGGGGGCTGATCCGACCTCTCGGCGCTCTCCGGGGGGCGGGGATTCTACCAAGAAGCCTACAGCGCAAACCGCTCGCGCAGAATGCGGTTGGCGCGCGTCTGCCAGCCAGGGCCGGTGGCTTTCAGTACCGCCAGCAGGTCGGGATCAAGTCGCAGCTTGACCGCCACCTTGGCGTCCTCCTTCGGCGGGCGGCCGACGCGCGCATGCGGCTTCGCCCGCTTCCACTCGGCCTCGGTCAGCGGCTTGGCGTCCGGGTCGCGGCGCGCGGCGCGCGTGATGGCCTTGTCCTCGGCCTCGCTGGGCAGGAGGGTACCGGGCTTAAGTTTCGGCATAACGATTCACCTCGCGTCGATTCGCCTTGCGCAGGCTGATGATGCGCCGACCTTCGGCACGATCCACGAAAGCCACCGCGTACAGGCGTCGGCCGATATAGCCGATTCCGCACCAGCGCGGCTCGCCGTAGTCCCGGCGCAGGTCGGGCCAGGTAAGCGCCGTATCCCATTCCAGTTTCATCGACATGGCCAGCGACACATCGTGCTTGTCGCGGTTGGCCATGTCCTTGGCGGGGTCGAACGTCACTTCCATGTGACTTATTGTGCCCCCAATAACCCGGGCCATCAACCGTTGGCTCGATCGAGCCCCACCCTCCTCACGCCACCCTGCGCCGCAGGTAATTGAGCAGATCGATCCGGGTGATCAGCCCCAGGAACCTCTCCCCGTCCATCACGATCGCCACCTGGCCGCGGTCGAACACCGGCAGCAGGGCCTCGATCGGCGACTTCACGTCCAGCTTCTCCAGCTTGCTGACCATGGCCACCGAGACCGGGTCGCGGAAGCGGGCCTCGTCGCCGTAGACGTGCAGCAGCACGTCGCTCTCGTCGATGATGCCGGCCAGGTGCTCGCCGTCCATCACCGGCAGCTGGGAGACGTCGTACAGCTTCATGCGCTGGTAGGCGGTGGTCAGCAGGTCGCCCGGCCCCACCACCACGGTGTCGTGCTGGGTGTAGGGGCGCAGGATCAGGTCGCGCAGGTCGCCGTGCTGCGGGCGCTGCAGGAAGCCGTTGTCCAGCATCCAGTAGTCGTTGTACATCTTGGACAGGTACTTGTTGCCGGTGTCGGGCACCAGCACCACCACCTTCTTCGGCACGGTCTGTTCGCGGCAGTACTTCAGCGCCGCCGCCAGCAGGGTGCCGGTGGACGAACCGCCGAGCACCCCTTCCCTGGCCAGCAGTTCGCGCGCGGTGTGGAAGCTCTCGGCGTCGGAGATGGCGTAGGCCTTCTTGACCCGGCTGAAGTCGGAGATGGTCGGCAGGAAGTCCTCGCCGATGCCTTCCACCAGCCAGCTGCCGGACTTGTCGCTGAGCACGCCTTCGTTGATGTACTGGGTCAGGATCGAGCCGACCGGATCGGCCAGCACCAGTTCCACCTGCGGGGCGTGTTCGGCGAAGCAGCGCGACAGGCCGGTCATCGTGCCCGAGCTGCCGCAGCCGAACACGATGGCGTCGAAACCGCCGGCTTCGGCCATCTGTTCGATGATCTCCGGGCCGGTGGAGGCCTGGTGCGCGGCCGGGTTGTCCGGGTTGCCGAACTGGTTGATGAAGTAGGCGCCGGGGGTGTCGGCGGCGATCTTCGCGGCCAGGTCCTGGTAGTACTCCGGGTGGCCCTTGCCCACGTCCGAGCGGGTCAGCACCACTTCGGCGCCCATCGCCTTGAGGTTGAAGATCTTCTCCCGGCTCATCTTGTCCGGGACCACCAGGATCAGTTTGTAGCCCTTCTGCTGGGCGACCAGGGCCAGGCCAATACCGGTGTTGCCGGCGGTGCCCTCCACCAGGGTGGCGCCGGGGCGGATGTCGCCACGGGCTTCAGCCGCCTCGATCATCGACAGGCCGATGCGGTCCTTGATCGAGCCGCCGGGGTTGGCGTTCTCCAGCTTCAGGTACAGCTGGCATACGCCGGTGTCCAGGCGCTGGGCCTTGACCATGGGCGTGCGCCCGATCAGTTCGAGCACAGAGTCGTGCAGGGCCATTGGATCGGTTCCGGTGGCGGGCCGCTTGGTGCGGCGGAACCGGGATTATCGTCCGGATCGCTCGCCGATGGCATGGCCGTTTCGGCGCACACCTGGCGCGCCCCGCAGGAGCGCAGCTTGCGGCCGACCTGGGGGGCCGGCCGCGGACCCGGGTCAATGTGCCCGGGCGTAGATCTGCAGCAGCTTCTCCTTGGCGTGCAGCTTTTCGCGCTTCATCTGGCCCAGGGTCGCGTCATCGATCGGCAGGACGCCGATTTCGGCATCGGCCACCTTCTTGTCCAGCGTGCGGTGGCGCTGGTAGAGCTGCTTGAACTCCGGGTCGGACTTGATCAATGCGTCGATTTCAGACTGCGGTTGCCCTTCGAACATGTCTGCACCTCCTGGGTGTCATGGTGCTGGGGTCGTCGCGCGTCCGTGCGGGGGAAACCGGCCTGCCTGGCCGGCCTTGAAAAGCAGACGCCCCGGGCCTGTGCGGTCCGGGGCGTCGGGAAATCGGCAGATCGGGAAACATCGCTGGGCGGGGCGACCACCGCGCCACCGGCTTCCGGCGGCCGTGACCGCAAGGGTCCGTCGGCGATCTCCGGCAGGGCTGGCAACGGCTGCATCGGCAGGGTGCTCCGGTCAGCCAGGCGATTCAAGCACCGCCCGGGTATCCGACCCTACTCCTGTGCGGGGGAGCGGGCAAGCGTCGGGACGGCTGGCCGGCGGCGCGGCGGGCGGACGGGGATACGGGCCGAATTGTTACAGCGCCACAGCCACTTCGGCGGCCTTCGCCGCGGTGGCCGGCACCTTGCGGCCGCTGGCCTGGATGCGGCCGGCCGGCACCCCGCCGGCGACCAGCGCCGCCTTCAGCGCGTCGGCGCGGGCCTGGGCGCGCCTGGGGTCCGGATCGAACGCCTGCACCCGTACGTTGCCGCGCTTGCCGATCTGCAGGTAGGCGGCCAGTGCGCTGGCGGCATCACGCCCCTGACCCGACAGCCCGG
>JAGOWL010000048.1 GCA_018060215.1 Pseudoxanthomonas sp. | reverse complement strand
GCTACTTGCGCTTGAACAGCATGCCGATGCCCACCGCGACCAGGATCACAGGCCACCAGGTGGCGACCAGGCCCCACAGGGTGCCGTCGATCCAGCCCAGGTTGCGGGCCAGGAAGAACAGGCCCAGGCCGATCAGGACCAGCGCGGAAACGATGTGGGAGCCCATGGGCGGACGATCCTGCAGCGGGTAGGGACGCCTATCCTAGCCGCGAACGCCAGCGCACCGTAAGCGCGGCCAGTTCTTCCGGGTCGTGCCGCAGCGCCGCGCCACTGCCCCACACCGGCCCCGGCCAGGCCGGGTCGCCGGCATGTCGGCCCACCACATGCACATGCAGCTGGCGCACGATGTTGCCCAGGGCGCCGATGTTGATCTTCTCCACGCCCGCCTCGGTGCGCAGCAATTGCGAGAGCTGGTTGATCTCGGCCAGCAGCAGCCGTTGCTGGCCGCCGTCCAGGTCGATCCATTCGCTGGCGCCGGCCACCCGCGGCACCAGCAGCAGCCAGGGGAAGCGGGCATCGTCCATCAGCCGCACCTGCGACAGCGGGCCGTCGGCGATGAAGGCGCTGTCGGCGGCCAGGCGTGGATCGGGCTGGAAGGGGTCGTTGCGGTTCATCCAAGGTGTCCGGCGAAGAAGGCCAGGCTGCGCTGGCGTGCCAGCGCGGCGCTGGCCGCGTGGAAGGCGTCCGCATCGACCTCGCGGTTGAAGGCGTGGCCGGCCGGATAGGTGAACACCTCCATCCCGGGCAGGGCCTGGCGGTGTGCCTGCACCGCCGCGTCCGGGATCAGCGGATCGTCCTGGCCGAAGTGGAACATCACCGGCGCCCTGGGCTTGGCCACCAACTGCGGGTCTTCCAGGAACGGCAGGTTGCGCGCGCCGTAGTAGCTGACCGAGGGCAGGCCCAGGCGCAGGGCCGACAGCAGGGCCACGGTGCCGCCCCAGCAGTAGCCTACGGTGCCCACCGCGTTGGGCTCACCGCGCCCGGCCAGGCGGGCCTGCAGCCAGGCCGCCGCCGCTGCCACGATCTGCAGCGCGGCGTCCAGGCCCAACTGGGCGACCAGTTCGCGGCCGCGTGCGGTGCCGGCCGGGTCGTAGTCCAGCTCCACGCCGGGTTCGACCGGGTCGAAGAACGCCGGCGCCAGCACCACGTAGCCGTCGGCGGCGTAGCCCTCGGCCACGGCGCGGATGTGGGCATTGGCCCCGAAGATTTCCTGCACCACCACCAGGCCGCCGCGGGCCGCGCCGGCCGGTTCGGCCAGCCAGGCGGCGACGCGGCCGGCGGGGGTGTCGAGCGGGATCCATTGGCCCATGGGGCCCTCCTTCCGGTAGTCGGCCGATTATGTGGCTTGCGGCACGAAGCGGGGGCATCGCCAGCGGTCGGGGTGGATGCCGGCGGCAGGCGGAAGACGGCGCATCCCGCTGGCGGATGCAGCGCAGAGGGTCGTCACGGTAGTGGCGTGGCCGGCCTGCGCGCGGCCGTTTCCGCCGACTGCAGGGCCATCCAGCACAGCGCGGTGGTGAGCGCGTCGCCCAGAGCGGTGTGCCGGCCCAGCACCGGCACGCCCAGTTGCCCGGCGATGTGCACGAAGGCCAGGTTGGGCGGCACGTCCGGGCGGGCCCGGCGCTCGCGCGCGGCCACCGCATCGGCCAGGTCCACGCAGGGATTGGGCAGGGCAAAGCCGGTGAGGGCCTTCACGTGCGGGGCCAGCATGGCCAGGTCGAAACCCAGGTTGTAGCCGAGCAGGGTGCGGCTGCCCAGCCAGTGCAGGAAATCGCGCACGGCATCTTCCACCGGCACGCCGGCGGCTGCTTCGTCCGGGGTGATCAGGTGATGGCGGATGGATTCGATGCCGAATTCGCGGCGTGGCCGCACCAGTCGCTCGAAGCGTTCGGACAGGCGTACCTGCCCATCCCGGATCGGCACCGCCGCCAGGCTCAGGATGTGGTCGCTGCGCGGGTCCAGGCCGGTGGTCTCCAGGTCCAGGCTGACCCATTCCCCGGCCGCAGCCGCTTGCAGCAGTGCACCCCACGGGCCGCTGCCGTGGGTGCGGCGCAGCCACCAGCGACGCAGGGCGGAGGCAGGCATCGGCTCAGTCCGTCAGGTGGAAGGCCAGGCGGACATGCTGGCGGAAGTCCTTGGCCACCCGCAGGGCGTCGCGCAGCAGCTCGCGGTCCAGCCGCCGCAGCCGCTCGGCGACGACGAAGTTGTCCGGTACCTGGCCCTGGTCCAGCGCGTCCAGTTGCGCGTCCAGGCGCAGACGCTGGAACACCGCCAGCGCCTGCGGCAGGTCGCGGCCCAGCGCGGCCGACAGCACGCCGGCGGCGGCCAGTTCACGGCAGCGGTCGAAGCTGTTGCGCGCCTCGATGCCGTGGCGCAGGGCCAGGCAGCGCAGGCCGTGGACCACCGGGAAGATGCCGCCCTTCTTCAGGTCGGTGCCGCGCCCGTCGCCCTTGACGTTGCCCAGCAAGGTCAGGGGCGTCTCGAAGTTCAGGGTCGCCCGTGCCAGATGGTGCAGCAGCATGTCGTCCTGGCCCAGCGACATCAGGCCCTGCTGCACCGGTGCGAACAGGTCCTGGTTGCCGGCGATGGCGCGCGCGTCCAGGGCGATGGACAGGTCCAGCGGCGCCTGCCCGGTGTAGTCGTGGCGCCACTGGCCGATGCGTTGCCGCCACTGTCCGGCGGTCATCCGCCAGTGCGGGTTGTTGACCATCACCTGGCCGGGGCAGGGCGGATAGCCCACGTCCGCCAGCGCGGCGCTGAAGGCGTCCATGGCCGCGGCCAGCCCGGGCCAGTCCAGTGTGTCGGCCACGATCAGCGCGTTGTCCTGGTCGGTCTTGAGCAACTGCTCGCGACGGCCTTCGCTGCCCATCACCAGCAGGCAAAGGCGGTCGTGGAATTCCGCAGGCACCACCAGTTCGAAGATCCGGCTCATGACCCGGCTGTTGAGGGCGCTGACCAGCTCCATCAGGTAGGCGATGCGCGCGCCCTGGGCGTGCAGGGTGCGGACCAGCCGGGTCATGTCGCGCGCGGCGTCGGCCACCTCCGCCAGGGTGGTCGCGCGCGCCAGGCGCAGGCTGATCAGGTGGGAATGGTTGGCGTAATGCGACAGCACCTCGGCCATGCCCAGGGTGCCGGCCACCTGGTCGCCGCGGCGGACCACCACCCGTTCGATATGCCGTTCGGTCATGGCGGTCAGCGCCTGGAACAGCGCCTCGCCGGCCTCCACGCCGACCAGCGGTCGGCTGGCCAGCGGACCGACCGCGGCGTCCAGCGGCAGCTGCCGCAGCGTCAGTGCCTCCAGCAGGTCGGTGCGGGTGACGATGCCCGGGTCCGGGTGGTCCGGATCGTCCACCAGCAGGCAGTCGACCTGGCGCTCGCGCAGGCGTGCGGCGGCCTGGGCGATGCTGGCGCCGGCCGGCACCCGTTCGACCGGGGCCAGTTGCGCATCTCCGGCCTGGGCCAGCATCAGCTCGGCCTGTTCCGGGCGCGACGGCTCGGCCAGTTGCCCGCGCACCGACAGCCGCTCGCTGAAATAAGCGGCGAAGGCGGGCTGGTCGGCGACCAGGCTGCGGAACACCGGTGTCGGGATCAGGAAGCTCAGGCAGACGGTGCTGGCACGGAAGTGGTAGCTGGCGCTGCCGGTGATCGCCGCCCAGGCGCCGAACACCTCGCCGGGGCCGTAGTCGGCGAAGGGCTGTTCGCGGCCGTCCTGGTCCAGGTCGTAGGCGCGGGCCTGGCCCTTGAGCAGCACATAGACATGCGCCGAGGGCTGGCCCGCCGACATCAGGATTTCGCCGGCGGGATGGAAGCCCATGTCCAGGCTGTCGAGCAGGCGCGCACGCCCGGCCGCGTCCAGCAGCGAAAACGGTGGCAGGGCCAGGTCGAGGCCGGGAGGCGGATCCATGGCCGGAGTGTGCCATCCCGCGGCGGCCGCATGGGCACGACTTTCGGCGCAGCGGCGACCGCCGGGCGCGGGCCTCGGGAAGTCATTCGACTAATGGTGAATGGCCCGCCCCCGGTCCTGCGCGCAGTCTGGCCCGAGCCGTCAGCGGCTTCACCCGGGAGAGGGAATCATGTCCGCACACACCGCATCGATGATGCGAAAGCCCTTGGTGGTGGCGATGCTCGTGGCGCTGCTGGCGCCGGGCATGGCCGTTGCCGCGACCGCCAAGGAAAAGGAGCTGGAGGCACGCGTGGCCCAGCTGGAGGCGCAGGTGCAGGCGTTGCTGGCCACCCAGCAGGCCCAGCAGGCCCAGGTCAGCGAGGCCCAGGCGAACATCGCCGAGGTCAAGGCGGCGCAGCCGGCGCCGTTGCCCGAAGGCCAGAAGCCGGTCCAGCGCACCACCCTCACGCCGGGTGCCAATCCGGGGACCGCGCTGACCTACGGCGGCTTCATCAAGATGGACGCGATGGTCACCGACACCAGCGATGGGCGCATCGCCGACGGTTCGGCCGGGCGCATGTTCTACGTGCCCAGCACCATCCCGGTCGGTGGTCCCAGTGCCACCGGCGGCGATCCCTACACCGACTTCCACGCGCAGTTCTCGCGCATCTGGTTCAGCGCCGACCATGTCACCGATGCCGGCGACAAGTTCAAGGCGCACGTGGAGATGGATTTCTTCGGCGGCGGCAGCAACGCGCTGGCCGGCAACGAGATCGCCACCAACACCTACGCGGTCACCTTCCGCCAGGCCTACGTGAGCTGGAACAAGTGGCTGGCCGGCCAGACCTGGTCCAATTTCCAGGACGTGGCGGCGTTGCCCGATGCGGTGGACTTCGTCGGCGTCACCGACGGCACCACCTTCGTGCGCCAGGCCCAGGTGCGCTACAGCAGCGGCCCATGGTCGTTCGCGCTGGAGAACCCCAACACCACCGTGCAGGGCTATGCGCCGTATGCGGTCGGTGCCGGTGCGCGCACGATCACCGGCGACAACAGCCTTCCCGACCTGACTGCGCGCTACAACATCAAGGGCGGCTGGGGCCATTTTTCGGTCGCCGGCATGCTGCGCCAGTTCAAGCAGGGCGACAACAGCGATTCGGGGGGGGCGATCAGCGTCTCGGGCAAGTACAACCTCGGCGCCAACGACGACATCCGTTACATGGTCAATGCCGGCAGCGGCATCGGCCGCTACATGGCCTTCGGCCTGGGGGCGGACACCTCGCAGACGGCCAGTGGCGATATCGAGGCACTCACCGGCTACGGCGCCTTTGTCGCCTGGCGCCACGTGTTCGGCCCCAAGCTGCGCGGCAACCTGATGTACTCGGCCTCGCACTTCGACAACGATGCCGCGCTGGTGGGCTGGGGCGTGACCGAGCGATCGCAGTCCATCCACGCCAACGTGATCTATTCGCCGTTCCCGAAGCTGGACGTGGGCGCGGAGATCGGCTGGGGCCAACGCTCGCTCGAGGATGACCGCGAAGGCGACCTCAAGCGGTTCCACACCACCGTCAAGTACAGCTTCTGACCGGCCGCGTGCCATTCCCTGTGCAACCAGGAGACACCCGCAATGACTGATACCAACGAGCGCATGGTGGCCCGCATCGAGGCCAACCCCAAATACCAGGAGCTCAAGCGCAAGCGCAATTCCTTCGGCTGGACCCTGACCATCCTGATGCTGGTGGTGTACTACGGCTTCATCGGCCTGATCGCCTTCGACAAGGCGTTCCTGGCGCGTCCGATCGGCGAGGGCGTCACCACCATCGGTATCCCGATCGCGTTCGGGGTGATCGTGTTCACCATCCTCATCACCGGCCTGTACGTGCGCCGCGCCAACGGCGAGTACGACCGCATCACCGCTGAAATCCTGCAGGAGGCCGCCGAATGAGGACCCTCGTGAAGACCACGGCCCTGGCCCTGGCGACCCTGCCCATCGCCGGTGCGGCCCTGGCCGCCGGCGGCGACCTGGGCCAGACCGACAAACAGCCCACCAACTGGGTGGCGATCAGCATGTTCGCCATCTTCGTGGCGGCCACCCTGTGGATCACCAAGTGGGCGGCCGGGCGCACCCGCTCGGCCTCGGACTTCTACACCGCCGGAGGCGGCATCACCGGGTTCCAGAATGGCCTGGCCATCGCCGGCGACTACATGTCGGCGGCCTCGTTCCTGGGCATCTCGGCCATGGTGATGGCCACCGGCTTCGACGGCATCATCTATTCGGTGGGCTTCCTGGTCGGCTGGCCGATCATCACCTTCCTGATGGCCGAGCGCCTGCGCAACCTGGGCAAGTTCACCTTCGCCGACGTGGCCGGCTACCGCTTCCAGCAGACCCCGATCCGGGCCTTCGCCGCCTCAGGCACGCTGGTGGTGGTGGCGTTCTACCTGATCGCGCAGATGGTCGGTGCCGGCGCCCTGATCAAGCTGCTGTTCGGCCTGGACTACTGGATCGCGGTGGTGCTGGTAGGCGTGCTGATGATGGTCTACGTGCTGTTTGGTGGTATGACCGCCACCACCTGGGTGCAGATCATCAAGGCCTGCCTGCTGCTGGCCGGCGTGACCTTCATGGCCTTCATGGTACTGGCGCAGTTCGGCTTCAGCCCCGAGACGCTGTTCGCCAAGGGCGTGGAGGTGAAGACCTACTTCGCCCAGGAGGCCGGGAAATCGCCCGAGGATGCGGCGGCGGCCGGATTGTCGATCATGGGACCTGGCGGCTTCATCAAGGATCCGATCTCGGCCATCTCCTTCGGCATGGCGCTGATGTTCGGCACGGCCGGGCTGCCGCACATCCTGATGCGCTTCTTCACCGTCCCCGATGCCAAGGAAGCGCGCAAATCGGTGTTCTGGGCCACCACCTGGATCGGCTACTTCTACATCCTGATCTTCATCATCGGCTTCGGCGCCATCGCCATGGTCCTGACCAATCCCGAGTTCGCCGAGGCCGGGGCGATCAAGGGCGGTGCCGGTGCATCGAACATGGCCGCGGTGCTGCTGGCCAAGGCGGTGGGTGGCAACGTGTTCTTCGGCTTCATCTCGGCGGTGGCCTTCGCCACCATCCTGGCGGTGGTGGCCGGCCTGACCCTGTCGGGCGCATCGGCGGTGTCCCATGACCTGTACGCCACCGTGCTGAAGAAGGGCAAGGCCGACAGCGCCTCGGAGCTGAAGGTTTCGCGCATCACGACCTTCACCCTGGGCGTGCTGGCGGTGCTGCTGGGGATCGCATTCGAGAAGCAGAACGTGGCCTTCATGGTGTCGCTGGCCTTCGCCATCGCCGCCTCGGCCAACTTCCCGGTGCTGATCCTGTCGCTGCTGTGGAAGGACTGCACCACCCGCGGCGCGGTGATCGGCGGCTTCCTGGGCCTGATCACCTCGGTGGCCCTGACCGTGGTGTCGCCGTCGGTGTGGGAAGCCACCCTGGGCAATCCGGCCGGTTCGGCCTGGTTCCCCTACACCTCGCCGGCGCTGTTCTCCATGACCGTCGCCTTCTTCAGCATCTGGCTGTTCTCGGTGACCGACCGCAGCGCCCGGGCGACCGAAGAGCGTGCGGCGTTCAAGGCCCAGCAGGTGCGTGCGGAAACCGGGCTGGGCTCGTCCAAGTCCTCCGGCCACTGAGCCAGCGGCCCCGGCCCCGGCGCACTGCGCCCGGGCCGGGGCCGGCTATAATCCGCGCCCCGGCATCGCCGGCCCGCTACCTTCCGGCAGCCACTGGCGCAATCGATCATGTCCCTGCAAAACCCCAAGGTGGGCTTCGTCAGCCTCGGCTGCCCCAAGGCCCTGGTCGACTCCGAGCGCATCCTCACCCAGTTGCGGGTGGAAGGCTACGACCTGGTCCCCAGCTACGACGACGCCGACGTGGTGGTGGTCAACACCTGCGGCTTCATCGACTCGGCGGTGGCCGAATCGCTGGATGCGATCGGCGAGGCGATGAACGAGAACGGCAAGGTCATCGTCACCGGCTGCCTGGGCAAGAAGTCGGAGATGATCCGCGAGCATTACCCGGATGTGCTGTCGGTGTCCGGTCCGCAGGATTACAGCAGCGTGATGGAAGCGGTGCACCAGGCCTTGCCGCCGAAGCACGATCCGTTCCTGGACCTGGTGCCGGACTACGGACTCAAGCTGACCCCGCACCACTACGCCTACCTGAAGATTTCCGAGGGCTGCAACCACCGTTGCAGCTTCTGCATCATCCCCTCGATGCGCGGCGACCTGGTCTCGCGCCCGGTGGACGAGGTGCTGCGCGAGGCCGAGCGGCTGGTCAAGGGCGGGGTGCGCGAACTGCTGGTGGTCTCGCAGGACACCTCGGCCTACGGCGTGGACCTGAAGTACGCCGCGCGCAGCTGGCGCGGGCGCGAGTACCAGACCCGGATGAAGGCACTGTGCGAAGGCCTGTCCGAACTGGATGCGTGGACGCGGCTGCATTACGTCTACCCGTACCCGCACGTCGACGACGTGATTCCGCTGATGGCGCAAGGCAAGGTGCTGCCGTACCTGGACATCCCGTTCCAGCACGCCAGCCCGCGCATCCTCAAGCTGATGAAGCGCCCCGGCGCGGTCGATCGCACGCTGGAGCGCGTGCAGCGCTGGCGCGCGATGTGCCCGGAGCTGACCCTGCGTTCGACCTTCATTGTCGGTTTCCCCGGCGAGACCGAGGCCGAGTTCGAGGAGCTGCTCGATTTCCTCGACCAGGCGCAGCTCGATCGCGTGGGCGCGTTCGCCTATTCGCCGGTGGACGGCGCGGCGGCCAATGCGCTGCCCGACCCGGTGCCGGAGGAAGTGAAGCAGGAACGGCTGGCCCGCTTCATGCAGCGCCAGGGCGAAATATCCGCCGCGCGGCTGGAGGCCAAGGTCGGCAGCGTGCAGCGTTGCCTGGTCGACCTGCTCGATGGCGAGCTGGCGATCGCCCGCTCGATGGCCGACGCGCCGGAGATCGACGGCGTGGTCCAGATCCAGGATGGCCGCGATGCCGGCCTGCAGGTGGGCGAGTTCGTCGACGTGCGCATCATGGGCAGCGACGAGCACGACCTGTATGGCGAGGTGGAGTACGTGGAAGCCTCCGGCGACGCCGCCGCGCTGGACCTGCGCCTGCTCTGAGCCCCCCGGGTCGCCCGCAGGCTGGGTTCCTACAACGGCGGATCGGGGTACTGGACCGCGATGATGGCGTAACGCGCCGGACCGCCCGGCAACTGCGCGTGCACTTCGTCGTCCACGCGCTTTTTCAGCAGCGCCCGCGCCAGCGGCGAATCGATGCTGATCCAGCCGGCGGCCGCGTCGGTTTCATCCGGCCCGACGATGCGGTAGCGGGCCAGTTCGCCGTTGTCGATCCGTTCCAGCTCGACCCAGGCGCCGAAGTACACCGCGTCCGGGTCCGACGGCGCCTGCTCGACCACCTTCAACGCCGGCAGCCGCTTGCCCAGGTAGCGCACGCGGCGGTCGATGCCGGCCAACTGCTTCTTGCGATACGTGTACTCGGCGTTTTCGGAGCGGTCGCCTTCGGCCGCGGCCGCGGCCAGTGCCCGCACCACCTCCGGGCGCTGCACCCGCCACAGCTGGTCCAGCTCGGCCTTGAGCCGGTCGTGGCCGGCCCGGGTGACCAGGGCGGTGCTCTTCTCCGGTGGAGGACGCCAACGGGACATGCGGGTCAGCGCTTCTTGCCGCCGAACAGGCCGCCGAGGATGCCGCGCACGATCTCGTTGGTGATGGTGCGCGCGGCCTGCTTGCTGGACGCTTCGATCACGCCCTGGCGGCGGCCGCTGCCGAACAGCACATCGCTGACCGCCTTGCCGAAGCCGCCTTCCTCCTGTGGCTTTCCTTGCGCCTGGCCACCGGCCCTGGCCGCGCCGCGTGCCGGCGGTGCATTGGCGTTGTCGGCTGCCGTCTGTGCGCGCGCGGCCAGTTTTTCAGCCGCCGACTCGCGGTTCAGCGGCTGGTCGTAGCGGGTGCCGACCGGGCTGCCGGCGCGCACCTGGGCGCGCTCGGCCTCGCTGATCGCGCCCATCCGGCAGCGCGGCGGCGCGATCTTCGTCTGCTGCACGGGCGAGGGCACGCCTTTGTCCTGCAGGGTCGACACCAGCGCCTCGCCGGTGCCCAGTTGCGACAGGAGCGAGGTCACGTCCAGTTTCGGATTGGGCACGAAGGTCTCGGCCGCGGTCTTGACCGCCTTCTGGTCGCGCGGGGTGTAGGCGCGCAGCGCGTGCTGGATGCGGTTGCCGAGCTGGCCCAGCACGTTGTCGGGCACGTCGTCGGGGAACTGCGAGCAGAAGTACACGCCCACGCCCTTGGAGCGGATCAGCCGCACCACCTGCTCGATGCGCTTCTGCAGCGCGGCCGGGGCGTCATCGAACAGCAGGTGCGCCTCGTCGAAGATGAAGGCCAGCTTGGGCTTGTCCAGGTCGCCGACCTCGGGCAGGTTCTCGAACAGCTCCGAAAGCAGCCACAGCAGGAAGGTGGCGTACAGGCGCGGCTTGAGCACCAGCTGGTCGGCCGCCAGGATGCCGATCACGCCGCGGCCGTCGTGGTTGACCCGCATCAGGTCGGCCAGTTCCAGCGCCGGTTCGCCGAAGAAGCCCTCGCCGCCGTCCTGGGACAGGCGCAGCAGCGAACGCTGGATCGCCGCCACCGACTGCGCACTGACCAGGCCGTACTCGGCCGAGATCGCCTTGCGCTCCTCGGTGACCAGGTTGAGCAGGGCGCGCAGGTCGTCCAGGTCCAGCAGCAGCAGGCCGCGGTCGTCGGCCAGCTTGAACACGATGTCCAGCACGCCGGACTGGGTGTCGTTGAGCTCCAGCACGCGGCCCAGCAGGGTCGGGCCCATCTCGCTGACCGTGGTCCGCACCGGGTGGCCGAGCTTGCCGTACAAGTCCCAGAACAGCACCGGGCTGGCGCCGGGCGCGTAGTCGGACACGCCGATCTCGGCGGCGCGCTGCAGCAGCTTCTCGCCGCCTTCGCCGGCCACCGCCAGGCCGGCCACGTCGCCCTTGACGTCGGCCAGGAACACCGGCACCCCGATCCGCGAGAAGCCTTCGGCCAGGGTCATCAGGGTCACGGTCTTGCCGGTACCGGTGGCCCCGGCCACCAGGCCGTGGCGGTTGCCGTACTTCGGCAGCAGGACGACCGGGATATCGTCGGTCAGGCCCTTGCCCAGCAGGATCGGATCCATTCGTTGCCCTCGGCGCTGTGGTGGAGTGGAAAAGATGAATTCTAGCTGGCGGCGTGGCTTGCCGCCCGGCGGTGCGGGCGGCTACCCTGCCGCACGATCCTGTCGCAGAAGTCCCGATGTCCGTCGCATTCCCCAAGCGCCGCTGGCCACTGGCCATTCTTGTCCTGCTTTTGAGCATTCCATCGGCGGCGCTGGCGCAGCGGGTGTCGGCCAAGGACCGGGCCGCCTCCGAAGCCCTGGTCCAGCGCATGGCCAGCGCCGAGCAGCGCTACCGCGACGCCCTGGTCCTGGCCGGCAACGGCGACGCCAGGGGCATGGAGGAGGGCAATGCCGCGCTGGAGGACATGGAGGACGTGCTGGAAGCCTGTACCCGCCAGCGTGGCTGCCCGGTGCCGGACCTGCTGGCCGGCTGGAAGCGCCTGCTCAAGGACGGGGTGGACAGCGCGCAGGGCGGCGAGGAGGAGGACGACTACGGGCCGGACGAACTGCTGGAAGGCGATCCGGCCCTGGCCGCCGCGATTCCGGAAGTGGCCCGCACCTTGCGCCTGCTCGGCGACGACAACCGGCATGCCTTCGACAACATGGTCCAGTTCAACCCGGCCATCCAGGCCGGCATCCGCCGCTGGCTGACCGACATGCGCCCGGCGCTGATGAACAGCTACGAGAACTACCAGTACATGCGCCACCTGATGTGGCCGGAGTTCGAGCGCCAGGGCCTGCCCGAGGCCCTGCTGTTCGGGATCATGGCCAAGGAGTCCAACGGGCGCGTGCATGCGGTCTCGCGTGCCGGTGCGGCCGGGCCGATGCAGTTCATGCCGGCGACCGGTCGCCGTTTCGGCCTGGGGCCCGACGGCAGTGGCTTCGACACCCGTTACGACCCGCGCAGCGTGGCGCTGGCCAGCGCCGAGTACCTCAACGAGCGCCTGCAGCAACTGAACAACGACGTGGAGATGTCGCTGGCCGGCTACAACGGCGGCGAGGGCAGGGCGTTGCGGGTGCACCGCCAGGGCGGCGGCAGTGGCTTCTGGAACGCATCGGTGTACGACCAGTTTCCGGCCGAAACCCGCGACTACGTGCCGATGGTGATCGCCGCGGCCTGGATCTTCCTGCACCCGCGCCAGTACGGGGTGAGCTTCCCCCGGGTCGATGCGCGCCCGGCCCAGGTCCGCTTGAGCCGACCGGCCAGCCTCTACGAGCTGACCATCTGCCTGGGCAACAGCGGCCAGCGCGGCAACCGCGACGGCTACCTGCGCGCCCTGCGCAACCTCAATCCGCGCTACGGCGCCGACAGCCTGATCCCGGCCGGCAGCGCCCTCAACATGAGCACGCGCATGGCCGGCCTGTACCACCGGCATTGCGAACGCGGCGGCCGCGCGGACCTGGCCCGTGCGCTGGTGAACGCGGACGTCAATGCGGCGCTGGTGCGCGATGTCCCGGTCGGCAACGTGGCGGTGGGCGACATGGTGTCCTTGCCCGGAGCCGCCGCCGAGCCGCCGCCCGCCACGCCGAAGCCAAAGCCGGCGCAGGCACGAACCTACAAGGTGGCCAAGGGCGACACCCTGGGCCGGATCGCCCAGCGCCATGGCTGCGAGGTCAAGGTCCTGGCCAGGGCCAACGGCCTCAAGGCCCCCGGCTACAGCGTGCGCGTGGGCCAGCAGTTGCGGCTGGAGGGCTGCAAGGGCTGAGCGCGGACGCCCGCGCCCACCCGTCCCCGGCCATGTCACGACTGCAGTTCCAGCTCCTGGGTACCGATGGCGCCGCCCGCCGCGGCCGCCTGGAATTCCCGCGTGGCACGGTGCAGACCCCGGCCTTCATGCCGGTGGGCACCTATGGCACGGTCAAGGGCGTGCTGCCCGACCAGGTCCGCGCCCTGGGCGCGCAGATCATCCTGGGCAACACCTTCCACCTGTACCTGCGCCCGGGCCTGGAGGTGATCGGCGCCCATGGCGGCCTGCACGGCTTCGCCCGCTGGGATGGCCCGATCCTGACCGACTCCGGTGGCTTCCAGGTGTTCTCGCTGGCGCACAGGCGCAAGATCACCGAGCAGGGCGTGACCTTCGCCTCGCCCACCGACGGCGCCCGGGTGTTCCTGGGTCCGGAGGAGAGCATGAAGATCCAGCAGGTGCTCGATTCGGACGTGGTGATGATCTTCGACGAGTGCACCCCGTACCCGGCCAGCGAGGAGGTGGCCCGGCGCTCGATGGAGCTGAGCCTGCGCTGGGCGCGGCGGTCGCGCGATGCGCACGACGAACTGGGCAATGATGCGGCGCTGTTCGGCATCGTCCAGGGCGGGGTGCATGCGGACCTGCGCAGCCGCTCGCTGGACGGCCTGCAGGCGATTGCCTTTGACGGCTATGCGATCGGCGGGTTGGCGGTGGGCGAGCCCGAGCACGAGCGCAACGCCATGCTCGAACATCTGCATCCGCGCCTGCCGGCCGACCGGCCGCGCTACCTGATGGGGGTGGGCCGGCCCGAGGACCTGGTCGAGGGCGTGGCCCGCGGGGTGGACATGTTCGACTGCGTGATGCCCACCCGCAACGCGCGCAACGGCCACTATTTCACCTCCTTCGGCACCGTGCGCATCCGCAACGCCCGGTACGAGCGCGACCTGGACCCGATCGAGCCCGGCTGCGGCTGCGTGGCCTGCAGCGGCGGCTATACCCGCGCCTACCTGCGCCACCTGGACCGCTGCAACGAGATGCTGGGGCCGATCCTGGGCACCCTGCACAACCTGTGGTACTACCAGAAGCTGATGGCCGACATGCGCGCGGCCATCGAGGCCGGACGCTTTGCCGGGTTCCGCCGGGACTTCTACCTGGCCCGAGGGGCGGCCGTTCCCCCGTAGCCCGTCGCCCCGGGTTTGCTGGCCCCGGCCGAAGCCAGGGCTTTGGGCCCCACAAGCCGCCGACAAGGCGGGAAGCCCTGCTGGACGGGGGTTGTAAAAGGGGTGGGGCGCCCCTATGGCATACTCTCCGGCTGTTTACAGCCACCCGGACCTGACGAATGAGCTTTCTCGACTTCCTGATCCCGACCGCCTACGCCCAGTCCGCCGGCGGCCAGCCGCAGGGCGGCTTCG
>JAGOWL010000005.1 GCA_018060215.1 Pseudoxanthomonas sp. | reverse complement strand
ATTCGGCCTGTGGCCGGCGCAGTCGGTGGGCGACGACGTCGAACTCACCGTCCCGGCCGGCGACGGTGCCACGCGCAAGCTGAAGGTGCACTTCCTGCGCCAGCAGGTGGACAAGCCGGTCGAACGCCCGGACTTCTGCCTGGCCGACTTCATCGCGCCCAGGGAGTCGGGCGTGGACGACTGGATGGGCATGTTCGCGGTCACCGCCGGCCTGGGCATCGACGAACACATCGCCCGCTTCCACGCCGATCACGACGACTACAACGCGATCCTGCTCAAGGCCCTGGCCGACCGCCTGGCCGAGGCCTTCGCCGAGCACCTGCACCTGCGCGTGCGCCGCGAATTCTGGGGATACGCGGCCGACGAGGCGCTGGACAACGAGGCGCTGATCGCCGAGGCCTACCGCGGCATCCGCCCGGCGCCCGGCTACCCGGCCTGCCCGGAGCACAGCGAGAAGCGCGCCCTGTTCGACCTGCTCGACGCCGGGCGCAATGCCGGCATGGAGCTGACCGAGGGCTTTGCCATGCTGCCCACCGCGGCGGTGTCGGGCTACTACTTCAGCCATCCGCGCAGCCAGTACTTCGTGGTCGGGCGGGTATCGAAGGAACAGGTGGCCGACTACGCCCGCCGCAAGGGTGTGGCCCTGGCCCAGGCCGAACGCTGGCTGGCGTCCAACCTGGATTACGACCCGGAGTGAGCCTTGCCGGCGCCCCGTCCGCCGCCAGCGCCTGGCGTTGCGCTTCGCTAGCGCAGCGCCACCGACACCCCGAACCCGCCCTGCCAGTCGACGCTGTCCGCATCCAGCCCGCGCAGCACCGACAGGTCCAGCTGCACCCGCGGCGATGCCCGCCAGGTCAGGCCACCGCCGGCCACCTGCTCCCCGCCCTCGCCGTGGCCGAAACCGGCTTCGACATACCCGCCCAGGCGCTCGCCCGAGTAGAACGTGTAGCTGGGTGAAAACGTCCATACCTGCCCACCGGCCCCATCGCGCCAGTCCAGGTACAGCGCCACCCCGCGCCCCTGCGCCAGGTCCCAGGCCAGGGTCGCTCCCAGCCCGCGCGAGGAGCCGCCGGCCGTGAACGGATGCTCGCCACTGGCGATGCCGTAGTCGGCCAGCAATGCCCAGCCGAACCCGTCCACCGGCGACGGCAGCGCGAGCTTGAGCGAAACACTGCTGTCGCCACTGCCACCCAGGCTGTCGCCGGACCGGTGCCGCCAGGCGTAAACGTCGCCGGCCAGTTGCAGTTCCAGGTTCGCGCCCAGCCCCAGCCGCAGGCGGCTGCCCAGGATGACATCGCGCTCCCGCGTCCCGTCGGCACGATCGCTGGTGAAGTCCGGCAACCCCTGCTCCCAGGCCAGGCCGCCGCGCTCCAGCACCACGGTTCCGAAGGCGATGCCGGGGCGATCGAAGGCGACCTCGTCCGGTGCCTGCGCCCAGGCGCCTCCGGCCACCATGCACAGCACGGCCGGCAGGTGCCGGCGCGCCCTCGCCACGATGCGGGAGCCGGACGGTGTGCGCTGTGGAACGGGCCTGGTCATCGGATGCGGTCTCCTTCCTGGATCGACGGCGGTTGCGGCCCGGAACCCCGGACCGGTCCATCCCGGCCTGTCCCGTCACGATACGGGAAGCCTGGTCCGCACCGGAACCCCGGCCCGCGTCCGCACCGGCCAGCCCGACCTGCGCCCGCTTCCACGCCACGCCCGCGCCGGCGATGGCCGCTGCGCCTACAATGTGCGGCTTCGCCCTTGCCCACGGAGCCTGTCGATGCAACCCGATACCGTCCGCGCCATCGTCACCGGGGGCGTCTCCGGCCTGGGCTTCGCCGTGGCCCAGCGCCTGGTCGCCGACGGCGGCAAGGTCGCCCTGCTCGATGTGAACGACGAGAAGGGTGCCGAAGCGGTCGCCGCACTGGGGGCCGGCAACGCGCGCTATTTCCGCACCGATGTCACCGACGAGGCCGGCGTGGCCGCCACCCTGGAGGCGGCGCGCAATTTCCTCGGCGGCCTCAACGCCGCCATCAGCTGCGCCGGCGTGCTCGGTGCCGGGCGCGTGCTCGGCAAAGAGGCGCCGATGCCGCTGGACGGCTTCGCCCGCACCGTGCAGATCAACCTGGTCGGCAGCTTCAACGTGGCCAAGGCCGCGGCCAACCTGATGCAGCACAATGCGCCGGGCGAAGACGGCGAGCGCGGAGTGATCGTCAACACCGCCTCGGTGGCCGCCTACGAAGGCCAGATCGGCCAGGCCGCCTATTCGGCCTCCAAGGGCGGCGTGGTCGGCATGACCCTGCCGATGGCGCGCGAACTGGCCCGCTTCGGCATCCGGGTGATGACCGTGGCCCCGGGCGTGTTCTGGACGCCGATGGTCGACGGCATGCCGCAGGCGGTGCAGGACTCGCTGGCCGCGACCATCCCCTTCCCCTCGCGCCTGGGCCAGCCGGCCGAGTTCGCCGACACCGTCGCCTTCATCCTGCGCACGCGCTATCTCAACGGCGAGACCATCCGCCTGGACGGCGCCACCCGGCTGGCACCGAAGTAGGCATTCCCCCAATCCTTGTCCACCCATTCCAGCGAAGAACCCGCCATGCGAGCCAGTGAAATCAAGAAGGGCAACGTCGTCGAGTACAACAGCGGCGTCTACCAGGTCCGCGACATCGAGCGCAGCTCGCCGCAGGGTCGCGGCGGCAACGTGCGCTTCCGTTTCATCATGTATTCGGTGCCCGGTGGCGCCAAGCTCGATGCCAGCTTCGACGCCGACGACAACCTGGTCGAGGTGGAGCTGCTGCGCCGCCAGGCCACGTTCTCCTACAAGGACGGCGAAGCCTTCGTGTTCATGGACGACGAGGACTACACGCCCTACACCCTGGATCCGGACGCGATCGGCGATGCGGCCGGCTACATCACCGACGGCCTGGCCGGGATCTACGTGCAGGTGATCGACGAGCAGCCGGTGGCGATCCAGCTGCCGCAGCACGTGACCCTGGAAGTGGTCGAGACCCCGCCGGAGCTCAAGGGCGGCACCGCGACCAAGCGGCCGAAGCCGGCCACGCTCAGCACCGGCATCGAGATCATGGTCCCGGAGTACATCACCACCGGCGAGCGGATCCTGGTCAACACCACCACCGGCGAGTTCGGCGGCCGCGCGGATTGATTTCTATTGCCTGACGGGGGCTGCGAGTTCCTGCAGGCGCGCGCCGATCAGTTCCAGGTTGGCTTCGGTGCCTTGCAGGGCTTCGCGCCGGGCCGGTGGCAGCAGGCGCCGGATGCCGGCCTCCAGGGCCGCCGCCTGGTGTTGCCGGTCAGCGGCGTCCTGTTGGACCCGTGACACCAGCACCGCGCGCTCGGCCGCCTGCGGCAGTCCGTAACCGTCCACGTCGTCCAGCCAGCTCGCCGGCCGGCTGAAGGCGCCGCCCAGGCGCAGGAACTCCTGCAACGGGCCAGCCAGGTCGCCGGCTTCGTGCAGCTCCCGGCTTTGGGCCAGCCAGCGCCGCTTGAGTTCATCGCGGGCCAGCGCCTCCTGCCGGCGCAGCGCCGCCGACTCCAGCACCAGCAGGGCGGCGGCGGCTCGCAGGCCGGCCCGTTGCAGGGCCGGGGCGCGCTGGTCCGGCGGCAACGCCAGCCACGCCGCCGCATCCGGTGGCGACAGATCCAGTTCATCGCGGGCCACCGTGTACAGGGCTTCGTGGTGCGCATTGGCCGGTTCGAACCAGTAGCCGAGCCGGGCCTGTTCGGCCGGATCGGCGGGAACCTCGGCGGCGGCGGTCACGCCATTGGCGTGCAGCTTCCGCAGCAGGCCGTTGGGGGTGATGCTGTCCAGCCGCAGCGCGGCCAGCCGCGGCACGCCGTCGTGCAGCAGCTTGAAGGTTTCCACCGCGCAGTTGTTGGCCACGAACAGGTAGCGCCCGTCGTAGTTCCAGTGCAGCTGCGCGGCGCGCGTGACCAGGGCTTCGATCTCCCCGGGCGACAGCGCCAGCGGCACCGATCGCAGGCCGCGCAGTTCCACCCGGGTGTATTCGTCCACCACCTGGCCCAGCGGCAGCACGAACAGCCGCGACGGATATGAACCGGTCAGGCCGCGCCAGCTGGAGATCTGCACGTCGCCGACGAAGGCGCGGAACGACAGCACCAGGTGATGCTCCAGGTCCAGCCGGCAATCCGGCCCCGGTTCGCGACCGGGCGCGCACACCACCAGCCGCAGCATGCTGTGGCCCCAGCGGCTCATCGCGCGCTCGTTGCCCTCGGCCAGCAGGTAGTCGACCCGGTGGATGCGGCGCGGGTCCAGTTCGCGCCAGGCCTGCTCATGGCCGATGGCATCGCGCACGAATGCCAGCCCCGGCGCGCAGCCGGCGGCGGGCCCAGGCGACTGGCGCCCGAAGTGCGCATCGAAGTACGCGGCCAGCTGCGGGCGCCGGCAGGCGTAGTCCGGATCGAGCAGGTAGTGCTCCAGATTGACCGCCACGTATTCGCGCGGCGAATGCAGTTCGTAGTGGTCCGGACTGCGGTCGCGCATATCGTTGCGTGCGCGCCGCCCCGGCCGCAGTGCCGCCAGCTGCCAACCGGCCAGGTCGAGCAGGCGCGGATCGGCCGACAACCGCCCGGCCCGGCCGAGGTCGTACAGGTGGGCCAGTTCGTGGATCGCCGCGGCCAGTGGCCGGCGCGCGCGCGGGTCATCCAGCCCGGCGCTGGCGTCACGCTGCATCCACGCATCGAGCAGCTCGCGCCGCAGTGCGATCGCGCCGCCACGGGCGCGCCCATGCACGCCCTCGGGCAGGTCGTCACGCCAGGAAAAGGCCAGCGGCCGCTGCAGCGCCCCGGCCCAGGCCGGCGGCAGCAAGGCCTGCGCCTGCTCCAGCAACTGCACGGTCGCCGCATGCTCGCCGGCTGCCAGCTCCGGGGGCAGCACGAAGCCCGGCGACGCCGCGGCTGCCGGCCCGGCGCACAGCCCGCACACCACCGCCAGCACCGCCAGCGTGCGCACCGGCTTGAACATCCGGTTCGGGCCGCTCAGCGGGCGGCGAGGATCTTCCGCGCCAGCTCCAGGTCGTCGGCCTGGCGGGCCTGGGGATCGTGTTCGCGCAGCACCCGCAGGGCCGCTTCCAGACGGGCGCTGCGCACCTGGCCCTGGCTGGCCACGAAGCTGGCCGCATCCTCGCGCGCCTCGCGCACAATCTTGTCGTTGCCCGAGCTGCTGCGCGAGGAGGCCGAACTCCCGTCCGAGGAGGCACCGGCCGAGGTCCCGGCCGAGGTCCCGGCAAAGCTGGTGGCCGAAGCCGCCTCAATGGCGCCACCGGCGAGCAGAAGGCCGGCGAACAGGGAAATGCGCTTCATCTGGACATCCTTTCAGGGGCGGCCGTCGCTGCGGCCGTTGCCGCAAGACTAACCCGCACGCCCGGTCCCGGGCAGGCCCTCAGGCGTCGAACACCTTGCCCGGATTCAGGATCCCGTTCGGGTCGAACACCTTGCGGATGCCGCGCATCAGCGCCACCTCGGCCGGGTCGCGGGTGCTGTCCAGGTAGGGCTTCTTCAGCAGGCCGATGCCATGCTCGGCCGAGATGCTGCCGCCATGCGCCTTCAGCGCCTGGCCCAGCAGCCCGGTCACCTGCCCGCACTGGGCCACGAACTCCTGCTCGGACACGTCATCGGGCTTGAGCACGCTGATGTGCAGGTTGCCGTCGCCGATGTGGCCGAACCAGACCACCTCGAAGTGCGGATAGGCCTGTCCCAGCAGCGCCTGGGCCTGGTCCAGGAAGGCCGGCATCGCCGAAACCCGCACCGCGATGTCGTTCTTGTACGGCTTGTACTTGACCGTGGCCTCGGTGATGCCCTCGCGCAGGCGCCAGATCTGCGCGGCCTGGGCCTCGCTGGCGGCGATCACCCCGTCGGCGACCCAGCCCTGCTCCATGCAGTGCTCGAAGGCGGCCATCGCCGCGGCGGCGGTGTCCTCGCGGTCGCTGGCGAACTCGGTGACCACGTAATACGGGTACTGCTGTTCCATCGGCGGCTGCGCGCCGTGGGCGAGCATGTGGCGCAGGGCCACGTCGGTGAAGAACTCGAACGCCTCCAGCCGCAGCCGGCCGCGGAATTCGGCGAACACCCGCATCAGCACCTCGAACGAGGGCAGCGCCAGCAGCATCACGCTGGTCGGCGGCGGCGGGTCGGTCAGGCGCACGATCGCCTCGACCACGATCCCCAGGGTGCCCTCCGAGCCGATCATGAGCTGGCGCAGGTCGTAGCCGCTGGAGTTCTTGACCAGGCCGCGGTTGAGTTCGAGCACCTCGCCGGCGCCGCTGACCACGGTCAGCCCGGCGATCCACTCGCGTGTGTTGCCGTAGCGGATCACGCGGATGCCGCCGGCATTGGTGGCGATGTTGCCACCGATGGTGCACGAGCCGCGCGAGGCGAAATCCACCGGGTACACCAGCCCATGCCCGCGCGCGGCCTCGTGCAGTGCCTGCAGCGGCATGCCGGCCTGCACGGTCAGGGTGCGGTCCACCGGGTCGAAGTCCAGCACCTGGTTCATCCGCTCCAGGCTCAGCACCAGTTCGCCGTTGGCCGCCACCGCGCCGCCGGACAGGCCGGTGCGGCCACCGGAGGGCACGATCGCCACGCGCTGGCGGTTGGCCCATTGCACCACCGCCTGCACCTCGGCCACCGAGGCCGGCAGCGCGATGGCCAGCGGCGCCGGCGTCCATTGCGCGGTCCAGTCACGGCCATAGTGGGCCAGGTCGGCCGGATCGGTCTTCAGGCGCAGCGCAGGCACCGCCTGCTGCAGGCCGGTGAGGCGGGGGTCGGTCATGGGACGGGCGGTACGGGTGGGGTCCGGCAAGCGTGCCAGCGATGCCGCGGTGCGTCCAGCGCACAGGGAAGATCCACGGCGATCCGGGGACCCGGTTTCAGGGGCAACTTTCCCGCGGCCGGTGGCTGGGAAACGCCCCATGCCGCAGTGCGGCAAAACGGCATCGCATCTGGCATAGTTCATGGCTCTCTCCCCACCCGCCCGAAGCCGCCGCGCATGTCCGTCCAGAAGACCTCCTATCCCAAGCAGGACATCCGCGTGCTCCTGCTCGAAGGCGTCAGCGCCACCGCAGTGGAGACCTTCCGGGCCGCCGGCTACAGCCAGCTGGAGATCCACGACAAGTCGCTGCCCGAGGACGAGCTGAAGGCACGCATCGCCGAGGCGCACATCGTCGGCATCCGCTCGCGCACCCAGCTCAACGCCGAGGTGCTGGCCGGTGCCAAGCGCCTGATCGCGGTCGGCTGCTTCTGCATCGGCACCAACCAGGTCGACCTGGACGCGGCCGAACTGGCCGGCATCCCGGTGTTCAACGCACCCTACTCCAACACCCGCTCGGTGGCCGAACTGGTGGTCGCCCAGGCGGTGATGCTGATGCGCGGCATCCCGCAGAAGAACGCGCAGTGCCACCGTGGCGGCTGGTCCAAGTCGGCCGAAGGCAGCCACGAAGTGCGCGGCAAGACCATCGGCATCGTCGGCTACGGCCACATTGGCACCCAGGTCGGCGTGCTGGCCGAGGCGCTGGGGATGAACGTGATCTTCCACGACATCGAAACCAAGCTGTCGCTGGGCAACGCACGCGCCGCGGCGGGTCTTGGCGACCTGCTGGCGCGTTCGGACGTGGTCACCCTGCACGTGCCGGAAACGGCGGCCACCAGGAACATGTTCGCCGCCGCGCAGCTGGCGGCGATGAAGCCCGGTGCGCATCTGATCAACGCGTCGCGCGGCACGGTGGTGGACATCGACGCGCTGGCCGCGGCGCTGGAATCAGGCCGGGTCGGCGGCGCGGCGGTGGACGTGTTCCCGGTCGAGCCCAAGGGCAACGCCGATCCGTTCGTGTCGCCGCTGACCCGGTTCGACAACGTGATCCTGACCCCGCACGTGGGCGGCTCCACCCTGGAGGCGCAGGACAACATCGGCCTGGAAGTGGCGGCGAAGCTGGTCCGCTACAGCGACAACGGCAGCACCCTGTCGGCGGTGAACTTCCCCGAGGTCACCCTGCCCGGGCACGCCGGCAGCCTGCGCCTGCTGCACATCCACCGCAACGTGCCCGGCGTGCTGTCCAAGGTCAACGACATCTTCGGCCGCCACGCGCTCAACATCGACGGCCAGTTCCTGCGTACCGACCCCAAGGTCGGCTACGTGGTGATCGACGTGGCCGCCGACGAGGCCCAGGGCGCCGCCCTGCGCGAGGAGCTGGCCGCGATCCCCGGGACGCTGCGGACCCGCGTGCTGTACTGACCCCCGCATGTCCGGTCACCCGGGCTCCTGCAACAGGTTCTTGGCCAGCCATTTGCCGGCCATGCGGCGCATGGATGGGTCAACGCCAGGATCGGCGGCGATCACGCTGATGTCACGCCAGGCCAGGTCGTGGGATTCGGCGCTCACCACGAAACGCTCGTCCACTCCCGCGCGGACCAGGTAGCGCACGTCGTAATGCCAGTGGCCGGGCACCTGGCCGCGCACCGGGATCCAGTGCCGGTCCAGGTCGAAGATCGCCCCGTCTTCCAGCCGCAGCCCGGCCACGCCGGTTTCCTCCTGTGCCTCGCGCAGCGCCACCCCGGCCAGGTCGACGTCGCCATCGGCATGCCCACCCGGCTGCAGCCAGCGGTCCAGCTTGCGGTGGTGGGTGAGCAGCGTGCGAGCGCCATCGGCACTGACCACCCAGGCCGAGCCGGTGAAATGGCCTGCCAGGCGCTGGCGCAGGAACGGATCGTGCGGATCGGACAGCAGTTCCAGGAACTGCCCGGCAACGGCGGCCTCCTGCGGCCATTGCCGGCCATAGCCCGCCAACGCGCGCTCCAACGCCGTACCCCGTGCCTGGTCCATGGTCGCCTCCCGGCCCGATCCGCGGCCATTATCCGCGAGCTGCGACCCGCGCGCGCTTGTGATCCCCGGCCTGCTTTGGCAAGGTACGGCGCTTGGGCCCGTCTCCAGGGGGCGACCGGCCCAGACACCCATACCAGGCACATCGGACGGCCGCTTTCCGGGGAACCACGCAATGTCCAAGGGTCTATTCATCGTCAAGCCGGTCGAGCCGGCACCGCATGTCGATGCCGGCGAACCGGTCGAAGGCAGCCTGCGTGGCGAAGCTTCGCTCAAGCGCACCCTGACCGCCCGCCACCTGATCCTGCTGGGAATCGGCGCGGTCATCGGCGCCGGCATCTTCGTCCTCACCGGCCAGGCCGCGGCCAACCACGCCGGGCCGGCGATCATGCTCAGCTTCGTCCTGGCCGGCCTGGCCTGCGCCTTCGCCGGCCTGTGCTATGCCGAGTTCTCGGCCCTGCTGCCGGTGTCGGGCAGCGCCTACTCGTTCTCCTACGCCACCCTGGGCGAATTCGTGGCCTGGTTCATCGGCTGGTGCCTGGTGCTGGAGTACCTGTTTGCTTCCTCCACCGTGGCGGTGGGCTGGTCCAGCTACCTGGTCAGCTTCCTCACCAGCACCCTGGGCCTGCCCTTCCCCGCGGCCCTGGCGCAGGCGCCCATCTCCTGGAGCCACGGCGAGTTCGTCAGCACCGGGGCGCTGTTCAACCTGCCGGCGGTGGCCATCGTGGCGGCCATCAGCGGCCTGTGCTACGTGGGCATCACCCAGTCGGCCAAGGTCAACGCGGTGATCGTGGCGATCAAGGTGGCCGTCATCGCCGCCTTCATCGGCTTCGGCATCCAGTACATCGACCCGGCCAACTGGGTTCCGTTCATCCCCGAGAACCAGGGGCCGGGCCAGTTCGGCTTCAGCGGCATCACCCGTGCGGCGGCGATCGTGTTCTTCGCCTACATCGGCTTCGACGCCGTTTCCACCGCCGCCGGCGAGGCCAAGAACCCGCAGCGCGACATGCCCATCGGCATCCTCGGTTCGCTGGCGATCTGCACCGTGATCTACATCGCCGTGTGCGCGGTGCTCACCGGCATGACCCACTACAGCCTGCTGGGCACGGCCAAGCCGGTGGTCACCGCGATCGAACCGTTCCCCACCCTGGGCTGGCTCAAGACCGCCACCGAGATCGGCGCCATCGCCGGCCTGTCCTCGGTGATCCTGGTGATGCTGATGGCGCAGCCGCGCATCTTCTATTCGATGGCCCAGGACGGCCTGCTGCCGCGCCTGTTCGGCAAGATCCACCCCAAGTACCAGACGCCCTACGTGGGCACGATCATCGTCGGCGTGGCCGCCTGCCTGCTGGCCGGGCTGATGCCGCTGAACGTGCTCGGTGAACTGGTCTCGATGGGCACCCTGCTGGCCTTCGCCACCGTCTGCGCCGGCACCCTGGTCCTGCGCTATACCCGTCCGGAACTGAAGCGTCCGTTCCGGGTGCCGGCCGCGCACGTGATCTGCCCGCTGGGCGTGGTCGCCTGCCTGTACCTGTTCTGGCAGCCGTTCACCGAACACTGGCAGATCTTCGTTGGTTGGACCCTTGTAGGCCTGCTGATCTACTTCGGCTACGGCTACCGGCACAGCAAGCTGCGCAACGCCGGCTGATGCCGCGCCACCCGGTGGCCGGCCCGCTGCCGGCCGCCGCCACGCAACCCGTTTCCGGCCCCCTTCCCCAGCCAGGCAGGCGCAGATGAGTGCAACTTCCGCACGCAAGATCGGCCCGCTGCTGGCGACCTTCGTGGTCGCCAACAACATGATCGGCTCCGGCTTCTTCCTGCTGCCGGCCACCCTGGCCAAGTCCGGCGGCGTCACCGCGTTGAGCTGGCTGCTGTGCACGGTGCTGGCGATGATGCTCGGCGGCGCCTTCGCCCGCCTGGCCCGGCACCATCCGGATCTGGAATCGCCTGATGACTACGTGCGGCCTTCGCTGGGCCGCGACGCCAGTTTCCTGGCCACCACCATGTACTGGGTGTCGTCGTGGATCGGCAACAACGCCATCGCCGTGGCCGCCTTCGGCTACCTGCTGGTGGTGCTGCAGACCTGGCTCCCGCTGGGCGATGGCGCCGGCGTGCGCCTGGGCGGACAGATCGCGCTGATCTGGCTGATGTTCGCCCTGAACCTGCTCGGCCCGCGGCCGATCGCGCGCTTCCAGTCGCTGTGCCTGGTGCTGGGCCTGCTGCCGGTGCTGGCGATCCTCACCGCCGGCTGGGCGCATTTCGATCCGGCGCTGTACCGCGCAGCCTGGAACGTGTCCGGCCAGTCCGACATGTCGGTGGTCCTGCACTCGCTGGCACCGATCTTCTGGGCCTTCATCGGCCTGGAGACCGGGGTGATGGTGGCCGGGGTGGTCGATAACCCGGACCGCAACGTGCCGCGCGCCACCCTGGGCGGAATCGCGATCGCCGGTGCGGTCTACCTGGTGTCCTCGGTGCTGATGATGGGCATCGTGCCGGTGGGCGAGCTGGCCGATTCCGGTGCACCCTTCGCCCTGGTGGCCGGGCAGATGTTCGGGCCGTGGGCGATCCCGCTGATCGCCGCCGCCGCCGCGCTGAAAGCCACCGGCACCCTCGGTGGCTGGATGCTGGTGACCGGCGAGTCCGGTGCACGCGCGGCACAGCGCGGCTTCCTGCCGGCGGTGTTCGGCCGCCTGCGCGCCAACGGCTCGGCCGGGCCGGGCCTGTTGATCATCGCCACGATGATGACGGCGCTGGCGGTGCTGACGCTCTCGCCGACGGTGTCGGGCCAGTTCGAGGTCCTGATCGAGATGGTGGTGATCCTGGTGGTCATGACCTACGCCGCGGCCGGCCTGAGCCTGCTGCTGGGCACGCCCGAGCGACCGGCCGCGCGCCGCGAGCGGATGCTGGGCATGGGTGCCCTGGTGGCCTGCGGCCTGCTGGTCTGGTCCACGCCCGGCAAAACCCTGGTCGGCGGCCTGGTAATCGCCCTGCTGGCCTGGGCCGCCTACCGCGGCTTTTCGCGCAAGCCGCCACCGCCGCTGCACAAGCCCACGCCACCGGCGCGCTAGACTTCCTCCCATGCACACCCCCGCCCAGGTTCCCTACGATCCGGCGCGCCTGCGCGAATTGGCGCAGCTGCTGATCGGCAACATCCGCGAACTGGCCCAGTCCGGCTGGACCCCGGCCACCAGCAGCAATTTCTCGCACCGGCTCGACGACCACCATGCCGCCATCACCGTCTCCGGCCGCGACAAGGGCCGCCTGGTCGAAGACGACATCATGGTGGTGGACTTCGACGGCCAGGCCGTGGGCCGCCCGCTGCGGCCCTCGGCCGAGACCCTGCTGCACACCCAGCTGTATCGCCGCTACCCCGAAATCGGCTGTGTCCTGCACACCCATTCGCCGGTGCAGACCGTGGCCTCGCGCCTGTACGCCGGCGCCGGCCACATACGCCTGGCAGGCTACGAGCTGCTCAAGGCCTTCCACGGCAACGCCACCCACGAGACCGCGGTGGACGTGCCGGTGTTCGCCAACACCCAGGACATGGACGTGCTGGCCGCCCAGGTCGACGCCCTGCTCGACCGCCAGGCCATGTGGGGCTACCTGATCGACGGCCACGGCCTGTACGCCTGGGGCCGCGACATGGCGCAGGCCCGGCGCCACCTGGAGGCGTTCGAGTTCCTGCTCGGCTGCGAACTGGAACTGCGCAAGCTCGGCGCCCATCGCTGATCGCACGCTGCCGCGTACCAATGCCAATCCGGGCTTGCCCGCGACCGGATACCTGGCCGGTCGCCCGCGAGCTGGGCTCCTGCGAAATGCTCTACCCTAGGCGCCCCACGCGGCGCCCGCCGCCCCACCCGCAAGGCCCCCCACTCCCATGAGCCGACTGCGCATCTTCAACGACACCGACCCGGGCCAGCCCCGATTCACCAGCAGCGACGGCCAGGCCATCGCCACCGAGCTGGCGAAGATCGGCGTGACCTTCGAACGCTGGCAGGCCAACGCACCGATCGAACCGGGCGCCACGCCCGAACAGGTGATGGATGCCTATCGCACCGACATCGACCGGCTGGTGGCCGAGCGCGGCTTCAGGTCGGTGGACGTGGTCAGCATCGCCCCGGACCATCCCGACCGCGCTGCGATCCGCAGCAAGTTCCTCGACGAACACTTCCACAAGGAAGACGAGGTGCGCTTCTTCGTGGCCGGCTCGGGCCTGTTCACCCTGCACGTGGGCACAAGCGTGTACGAGATCGAGTGCGTGAAGGACGACCTGATCGCGGTGCCGGACGGGGCCACCCACTGGTTCGACATGGGCGAATACCCCAATTTCGTGGCGATCCGCTTCTTCACCGAGCCGGACGGCTGGGTCGGCCATTTCACCGGCACCGACATCGCCACGCGCTTTCCGCGCTACCAGCCGGCGGCGGCCTGACCACATGACCCAGGCCATCCTCACCGACATCGAAGGCACCACCAGTTCCATTTCCTTCGTCCGCGACGTGCTGTTCCCCTACGCGCGCCGCGCCCTGCCGGATTTCGTCCGCGAGCACGGCCAGGAACCGGAGGTGCGGCGCTGGCTGGACCTGGTCGCCGCCGAGAACGGCGGCCTGTGCCAGGACGCGATGATCGTGGAAACGCTGCAGGGCTGGATCGACCAGGACAGCAAGCACACCGCGCTCAAGACCCTGCAGGGCCTGGTCTGGGAGGCCGGCTACCGCAACGCCGACTTCGCCGCGCCGATCTACCCGGATGCCGCCCAGACCCTGCAACGCTGGCATGCGCTGGGCGTGCCGCTGTACGTGTACTCCTCCGGCTCGGTGCCGGCGCAGAAGCTGTTCTTCGGCAACAGCGATGCCGGCGACCTGACCGGGCTGTTCAGCGGCTGGTACGACACCGCCATGGGCGGCAAGCGCGAGCCGGACAGCTATGCCGGCATCGCCGAGTCCATCGGCGTGCGCCCGCACGAAGTCCTGTTCCTGTCCGACGTGGTCGAGGAACTGGATGCGGCGCGCCTGGCCGGCATGCAGACGGTGCTGGTGGACCGTCTGGCCGACTACCCCGAGCCCCGCCACGGCGATGCGGCGCACGGGCATACCCACGTGGCCAGCTTCCTGGAGATCGAGCTGCCGCTGTAGGGCGGCCGAACTGCCTGCAAGCGCAACGTGCTTGGGCCGGGATTGGCGACGGCAGGCGGACGGGAATGGTTCGCGTTCGAACACGGCGTGGTGCCACTGGCTAGACTGCGGCCCACGCAGCCAGCCCGCCCCGCGCGCGCCCGCCACGCATCCCGCGCCAGCCAGCCTTCGCCAGCCCGCCGTGGATACACGCCGAACGCCCCGCAAGGGGCGTTTTGCATTTCAGTCCGACGCTTTCTGCAGGGTGTAGGTGGTCGCTGCCATCACCTCGCCCTGCCAGCGGTCGAACGCGCGCACCTCGACGCGGTGCTCGCCCTCGGCCAGGTTGGTGGCCAGGGCGCCGCGCCACAGGTGGGTGGAATCCACCGCTTCGGGCGAACGGTCGAAGCCGCGCAGCGCCGGGGCCAGGTCGTCGGCCGCGTTCTCCAGCAGCAGGCGCGGGTCGGCGCGCTCCACCCGGCGCATCGGCTTCCACGGCCCGCCGTCGATCCGGTACTCGACCCGGGTATCGGCATCGCCCATGAACACGTTGGCGAACACGCCCCAGGCCGGATACGCGCCACGCCGCAACACGCGCGGCGCGTGCAGCGCCATCGCTTCGGTGAAGGCCGGATCCCCGGCCGGCGGTCGCGCCGGATGCCAGGCCAGCGCGTAACTGCCATCGCCCGGCAGCGACAGCAGCGCATAGCCGTTGGGCGTGCCATCGGCCATCGTCGCATCCGGGATGCCCAGCGCATCCGGCGCGCCGGACCAGAACGCACCGCAGGCCGCGCCCAGATTGTACTCGTGCAGCGGCACCGGTCCCTGCCAGCCATCCTTTTCCCCGTGCCAGTAATGCTGCTGGACGTGGCTGTGGCCGCTCAGCAGCAGCACACGCGGACGCTCGCGCAGCAGCGCGAACAGGCGCGCGCGGTCGGCGGCGCGGAAGGTCGGGCGGCCGCCGGTGTCGAACACCGGGATGTGCATGCCCAGCACCAGCAGGCGCTCGCGCGGCAGCTGGGCCAGATAGTTTTCCAGGAAGGCGAACTGGTCCTCGCGCAGGCCGCCGACATAGGCCGGTGCCTGCCCGGGCTGCAGGATCACGTCGTCCAGGAACACGAACGCCGCCCCGCCCTCCTCCACCGCATAGGTGTCCGGTCCGTAGACCGCGCTCCAGCGGGCCAGCGAGCCCTCGTCGGCGCTCGCGCCCGGATCGACGTCGTGGTTGCCCGGCACGTGGAACCAGGGCACGCCCAGCAGGGTGGTGACCGCGTTGAGCGCCGGGTACAGGTCCATCTCGTCGTCGACCAGGTCGCCCAGGGTGGTGCCGAATGCGGCCGCATGCCGGCCGACGATGGGTTCGACGATGTCGCGCCGGTAATGGTCGATGTCGACCGTGCTCTTGACCTGGCTGTCGGTGAACAGCAGCACTCCGGTCGCCTTGCGCATGTGCCCGGTTGCCGCCGGCCACGCCTCGGGCGACAGGCCGAAGTCGACGTCCGCCGCATCCGTGCCGGTTGCCGGTACCCGGTGCCAGAACGCCGGCAGGCCATCAGCGGAGGCACCGAAGCGGTAGCCGTCCGGCTTGACCACGAACACCACCTGGCCCGGTCGCGCCGCGATCCGGTAGCGACCCTGCGCATCGGTGTGCACGATGTCGGTCCCGTCGGACACCACCACGCCGGGCAGGCCGGGCTCCATCGGGCCGCGCCCCCCCTGGCCGTCACGCTCCAGGTACACGGTCCCCGACACCTGGCCAACGGCCTGCACAGCCAGGACCGGTGCGGAGATGACCGACGCCAGCAAGGCGACGGCGAGAAGTCGGATCGGCATAGGCGTCCCCTGCAGCGATCCGTGCATTGTAGGGCCGCGCCACCGGGCCGACGCCACGTGGCCAGGCATACAAGGCCGGGTTGCTTACGCCGCGCCCTCGTGGCGCCGTTCCAGCACGTCCACCGCGTTCACCAGCGACAGCCCGCGCGCATGCAGCAGCACGGTGAGGTGGTAGATCAGGTCGGCAGCCTCGCCCAGCAGCTGTTCGTCGCTCTGGGCCACGCCGGCCAGCGCGGTCTCCACGCCTTCCTCGCCCACCTTCTGCGCGATCCGGCGCACGCCCGATTCGAACAGGCGGGTGGTGTAGCTGCCGGCCGGGCGGCTGCGCTCGCGCTCGGCGATCAGTTCATCGAGCTGGCCGAGGAAGCCGACCTCGCCCACCGCCAGCACGGCCGCCGGTTCCTGCGCGGGCGCACCTTCGAAGCAGCTTTCCCGCATCAGGTGGCAGGTCGGCCCGCGCGGCCGCGCCAGCACCAGCAGCGCGTCGCAATCGCAATCAGTGTCCACGCCCACCAGGTCGAGCAGGTGGCCGGAAGTCTCGCCCTTGGTCCACTGCTGCTGGCGACTGCGGCTGTAGAAGGTGACCCGGCGCGTGTCCAGCGTCGCGCGCAAGGCGTTGCGGTCCATGTAGCCGAGCATCAGCACGCGCAGGCTGTCGGCATCCTGGACGATGGCCGGGATCAGGCCGTCGACCTTGCCCCAGTCCAGTGAATCGGGAAACAGCGGCGGAAAGCCTGCGGCGGCGGCGTTGCCGGAGCACGGATCAGACATTGCGCACCTCGATCCCGCGCTGGCGCAGGAAGCGCTTGAGTTCTGGAATGGCGATGGAACCCCCATGGAACACGCTGGCGGCGAGCGCGCCATCGACGTCGGCCTGTTCGAAGGCCTCGGCGAAATGCAGCATAGCACCGGCCCCGCCGGAGGCCACCAAGGGCACCCGGCACGCCTTGCGCGCCTGGCGCAGCTGGTCGATGTCGTAGCCGCGGCGCACGCCGTCGCTGTCCATGCAGTTGAGCACGATCTCGCCCGCGCCCAGGCCCTGCACCTGTTCGATCCAGTCCAGGGTGCGCAGCGAGGGTGCACGCATCTTCGATGGATCGCCGGTGTGGCTGCGCACCCGCCACTGGCCATCGGCCTCGCGGATCGAATCGATGCCCACCACCACGCACTGCACGCCGAAGGCATCGGCCAGCTCGGACACCAGCGCCGGCCGCTGCAGCGCCGGCGAGTTCACCGAGATCTTGTCGGCGCCGGCATGCAGTACCCGGCGCGCGGTATCCACGTCGGCAATGCCGCCAGCCACGCAGAACGGGATATCGAGCAGGCGCGCCACCCGTTCCACCCAGGCGTGGTCCACGCTGCGTCCTTCCGGGCTGGCGCCGATGTCGTAGAACACCAGTTCATCGGCGCCCTGGTCGCGGTAGCGCAGCGCCAGCTCGACGATGTCGCCCATGTCCACGTGGTCGCGGAAGCGCACGCCCTTGACCACGCGGCCATCGCGCACGTCCAGGCAGGGAATGATGCGTCGGCTCAGCATGGCGCCGCCTCCAGCACCAGGGCATCGGCCAGGGCCAGGTGCCCTTCCAGCAGCGCCCGCCCGAGCACGGCGCCTGCACAGCCGACTTCACGTGCGCCGCGCACGTCGGCGACGTCGCGCACCCCACCGGAGGCCTGCACCGCCACGCCCGGCGCCAGCGTGCCCAGGTGTGCATACAGCTCCAGGTTGGGCCCGGACAGCATGCCGTCGCGGGCGATGTCGGTGCACAGCAGGTGGCGCAGGCCGGCGCGCAGGTAGCCCGGCAGGAGTTCGTCCAGGGTGATGCCTGCATCTTCGGTCCAGCCGTGCACCGGCAGGCGCCAGGCGCCGGCCGCATCGCGGCGCGTGTCCAGCGCCACGGTGATGCGCTCGCCACCGAACTCGTCCAGCCAGGCGGCCACCGTCGCCGGTTCGCGCACCGCCAGCGACCCGACCACCACCCGCGCCGCGCCGGCGTCCAGGATCCGCGCCACGTCCTGGCGGCAGCGCACCCCGCCACCGGTCTGTACCTGCAGGCCGGTGCCGCGAGCGATCTCTTCCAGCAACCCGGCCAGGGTGTAGCCACCGGCCCTGGCCGCATCCAGGTCGACCAGGTGCATCCAGCGCGCACCGGCGGCGGCGAAGGCGGCCGCACGCGGCAGCGGATCGTCGCCGTAGCGCGTTTCGCGCGCGTAGTCGCCCTGCGCCAACCGCACCACGCGGCCGTCGCGGATATCCAGCGCCGGGTAGACGGTGAAGTCCATCAGAAATCCATCTCCAGGAAATTGCCCAGGATGCGCGCGCCGGTGGCGGCCGAGCGTTCCGGGTGGAACTGGGCGCCACAGTGGCGCCCGCGCTGCACCACCGCGCTGAACAGGCCGCCATGGTCGCTGGCGGCCACGGTGTCGGCGCTGACCGGCGCGGCGTAGCTGTGCACGAAGTAGGCGCTGGCATCGTCGGCAACGCCGTCGAGCAGGGCCGAAGGCCGCAGCCTGCGCAAGCGGTTCCAGCCCATGTGCGGAATCCGGATCCCCGGCGCCGGCTGCAGCCGCCGCACGGTACCGGGCAACAGGCCCAGGCAGGCGACGTCGCCTTCCTCCGAGCGTTCATACAGCAGTTGCATGCCCAGGCAGATGCCCAGCAGCGGCACCGCCAGCGCGCGCAGGGGTTCCACCAGGCCTTGCGCGTGCAGCCGGCGCATCGCCTCGGGCGCGGCACCCACGCCGGGCAGGATCACCCGGTCGGCCGCCTGCAGGCCGGTGGCATCGGCCACCACCTGCGGCTGCACGCCCAGCCGCTCCAGCGCGTAGCAGACCGAGCCGAGGTTGGCGCCACCGGCATCGACCACCACCACGCGCAGGCCGGCTGCGCCGCTCACAGCACGCCCTTGGTGGAAGGCAGGCCGTCCCCCTGGCGGGTGATGGCCTGGCGCAGCGCGCGTGCCAGTCCCTTGAAGCTGGCCTCGATCTTGTGATGGTCGTTGTCGCCCTGCACGCGCAGGTGCAGGTTGAGCCCGGCCGCATCGCACAGCGAACGGAAGAAATGCGCGACCAGTTCGGTCGGCAGGTCGCCCACCCGTTCGCGCTGGAAGCTGCCCTCCCAGGCCAGGTAGGGGCGGCCACTGAAATCCAGCGCCACCGTGGCCAGAGTCTCGTCCATCGGCAGCACGAAGCCGTAGCGGCCGATCCCGCGCTTGTCGCCCAGCGCCTGGCGCAGGGCCTGGCCCAGGGCCAGGGCGGTGTCCTCGACGGTGTGGTGCTCGTCCACGTGCAGGTCGCCTTCGACCTGGATCTTCAGCTCGAAGCCGCCATGCTTGCCGATCTGCTCGAGCATGTGGTCGTAGAAGGCCAGCCCGGTGTGCACCTGCGGCTCGGCGGCGCGGTCCAGGTCCAGCTCGACCCGGATCCGGGTTTCCTTCGTGTTGCGCTCGACCAGCGCACGGCGCGGCGCGTCGGCCAGCTCATGTGCGATCCCGGCCCAGTCCCACTGGCCGCCGAACTGCGCGGTGCGCAACTGGAAGGCGCGGATGCCCAGGTTGGCGGCGAATTCGTTGTCGGTGGGACGGTCGCCGACCATCGCCGAGCGCTTCCAGTCCACCGTGCGGTCGTGCACGTAGGGCAAGGCCAGGCCGATGGCCGGCTTGCGGGTGGGGCTGTTCTCGTGCGGGAAGCTGCGATCGATCAGGACCTCGCGGAACACGATGCCCTGGCTTTCGAACAGTTGCATCATCAGCTGGTGCGGGCCCTCGAAGCTGGCCTGGGGATAGGCGTCGGTGCCCAGGCCGTCCTGGTTGGTCACCATCACGAACTGCCAGCCGGCATCGCGCAACCGCAGCAGCGCCGGCACCACCCCGCGCACGAAGCGCAGCTTTTCGTAGGCATCGACCTGGAAGTCCTCCGGCTCCTCGATCAGGGTGCCATCGCGGTCGATGAACAGGATCGGCCCGTTGACGGGAACATTCATGCGGCAGCTTCCTTCGCGTCCTTCGCGTCCTTCGCGGCAAGCGCGGCCAGCACGCGCTGGTTCTGTTCGGGGGTACCGATGCTGATGCGCAGGGCATCGTCCAGTTGCGGCGCGGCGCGCTGGTCGCGCACCACCACCCCGGCGGCGAGCAGGCGCGCGAAGGCGCCGTCGGCGTCGGCGAAACGCACCAGCAGGTAGTTGCCCTGCGACCGGTAGACCCGGCGCACGCCGGGCAGCGCGGCCAGTGCCGCCTGCAGGCGCGCGCGTTCATCGCGCAGCTGGGCCACACGCGCGGCGGTGCAGGCCAGGGCCCGCGCGGACAGGCCGGCCAGGGCCAGCTCGGCGCAGGGCGTGGGCACCGGATACGGCGCCTGGCAGGCGCGCAGCACCCGCACCAGGGCCGGATCGGCCACCAGCACGCCGATCCGCGCCGCCGCCAGGGCATGCGCCTTGGACAGGGTGCGCAGCACCGCCAGGTTGGAATGGGCCGTGAGCAGGGTGATCGCCGAAGCCTGGTCGGCGAATTCGCCGTAGGCCTCGTCCACCACCACCAGGGCACGGCCTTGCAGGCGCGTGGCCAGCGCGGCGATGCCCCCCAGCGGCACCACGCCACCGCTGGGGTTGGCGGGCGAGCACAGGAACACCAGCTTCACCGCGTCGCGCTCGGCCGCCAGGGCCACCGCCTCCAGGTCGACGTCGAAGCCGTCCTGGCCGTCGACCAGCGGCACCTCGACCAGCGGCGCGCCTTGCAGGCGTGCGCTGACCGCGTACATGCCGAACACCGGCGGGGTGGTCAGCACGGCGTCACGGCCGGGCGTGCACAGCACGCGCACCAGCAGGTCGATGGCCTCGTCGCTGCCACGCCCCACCAGCAGTTGCTCCGGCTCGCAGCCGTACACGCGCGCCAGCGCCGCCAGCAGCGCCGGCGGTTGCGGATCGGGATAGCGGCGGCTGCCACCGCCGGCATCGGCCGGGTTGGCCCACGGGCTCTCGTTGGCGTTGAGCCACACCTCCCCCCGCAACGCCTGGCTGCGCGCGGAGGCATAGCCGGAAAACCCGCGCAGGTCCTCGCGCACCAGCGCCAGCAGCGCGGCGGCCGCGTCCACGGGTGCGTTCGGTGCGGTGTTCGCGCTCATGCCGCCACCCCGCGCAGGCGCAGCGCCACCGCATTGGCATGCGCGTCCAGCTGTTCTGCGCGTGCCATCGTCACCGCGCAGGCGCCGATGGCGGCGATGCCCTCGCGGCTGGCCGCCTGCACGCTGAGGAAATTCTGGAAGCTGGCCACGCTCACCCCGCTCCAGGCGCGCGCGGCGCCATTGGTCGGCAGCACGTGGTTGGTGCCGCTGCAATAGTCGCCCAGCGCCTCGGGGGTCCAGTCGCCCAGGAACACCGAGCCGGCCGCCTCGACCCGATCCAGCCAGGCACGCGGCTGGCGCAGGGCCAGGATCAGGTGTTCGGGGGCATAGGAATTGCTGATGTCGAACGCCTGCTCCAGGTCCTGGACCTGGATCAGGCGCGAAGCCGACAGCGCCTGGCGCGCGATCTGCGCCCGTGGCAGGGCGGCCAGCTGCAGCGCCAGCTCGGCCTCCACCCGCCCGATCAGGCCGGCGCTGTCGGACAGCAGCAGCACCTGCGAATCGGGGCCGTGTTCGGCCTGGGAAAGCAGGTCGGCGGCGACGAAGGCCGCATTGGCACCGTCGTCGGCGATCACCAGTACTTCCGAAGGCCCGGCCGGCATGTCGATCGCCGCCGCGCCGCACTGGGCGACCTGGCGCTTGGCCTCGTCCACGTAGCTGTTGCCCGGCCCGAAGATCTTGTCGACCCTGGGCACGCTGTCGGTGCCGTAGGCCAGCGCCGCGATCGCCTGGGCGCCGCCGAGCTTGAACACCCGCTCCACCCCGGCCAGGCGCGCGGCCACCAGCACCGCCGGATCGGCGCTGCCATCGGCGCGCGGCGGCGTGCACAGCACCACCTGGCGGCAACCGGCCAGGCGCGCCGGCACGCACAGCATCAAGGCGGTGGAAGGCAGCGGCGCACTGCCGGCCGGCACGTACAGGCCCACGCGCGGCACCGGCCGGATGATCCGCTCGCAGACCACCCCCGGCGCGGTCTCCAGCGCATAGCCGGTGGCCATGCCGGCGCGGTGGAAGGCCTCGATCCGCGCGGCGGCCTCGGTCATGGCCTGGCGCAGGTCCGGGGCCACCGTCGCCTCGGCCGCGGCGAATTCGGCGGCGGTGACTTCGAAGGATTCCAGTTCGACCCGGTCGAAGCGCGCGGTCAGCTCGCGCAGGGCGGCATCACCGCGCTCACGCACCGCATCGACCACCGCGGCCACCGCCTCGGTGGTGGCGCGGGCCACCGCCTGCACCGGCCGGGCCAGGCTGCGTGTGCGCGCGGCCGCATCCAGCTCGGCCCAGCACAGGCGGTTCCAGGGACCCGGGCTGCTGCCGGCCGTTCCGCTGGCGTCGATGCCGTTCATGCCAGCGAGCGCTCCACCGCCAGCACCATCAGCCCACGCGCCCCGGCCCGTTCCAGCTCCTCCAGTTGCTGCCAGCTGACCACGCCTTCGCACATCGTCTGCAGGGACAGCACGCCATTGCTTGCCGGCCCGTCCAGGCCAGGCACCTGGACCAGCGGGCCGGCCTCGGCCAGCAGCCGCTCCAGTGCCGGCAGTGAGTCGCGCTGTGCGTTGAACATGAGCAGCTTGCGGTCCTTGAGCTGGAGTACCCCGTCCATGCGCCGCAACAGCATCTGTGCGAGGCCGGCGCGGGCGTCATCGAAATCGCCGGCCGGGCCGGCCAGCACCGCCTCGCTGTCGAGCAGGCTTTCCACCGGCTTGAGGTGGTTGGCCGCCAGGGTGGCGCCGCTGGACACCAGGTCGCAGATCAGGTCGGCGGTGCCCAGGCGCGGGGCGATCTCGACCGAGCCCGACAGCTCCACCACCTGGGCATCGATGCCCTGCGCCTGCAGCCAGCTGCCCAGGATCGCCGGATAGCTGGTGGCGATGCGCATGCCCTGCAGCTGTGCCGGGCCGCTCCAGTCCCATTCCTCCGGCACCGCCAGCATCAGCCGGCACTGGCCGAAGCCCAGGCCGCGCAGCGCCCGGTAGGCCTGCGGCAGGCCGTTGCGCGCACGCTCGCCGGCCTGTTCGTCCAGCTCGTTGCGGCCGACCACGCCCAGGTCGCAGACACCATCGGCGATCAGGCCGGGAATGTCGTCATCGCGCACCAGCAGCAGGTCCACCGGCAGCGATTCGCCGTAGCAGAACAGCTTGTCGCGGCTCTCGCGCCAGCCCAGGCCGCAGGCGGCCAGCAGGGAGCGCGCCGGCTCGGCCAGGCGGCCGCTCTTCTGGATGGCGATGCGCAGGCGATCGCGGCTGGCCGAGCCCATACGCTGGCCGGGGGATGGGGTCATGGGGATTCCTCGGGGTCGGCTACGCGCACCTCCGGTCGCAGGGCCCGCGCATAGCCGCCGGCACCGCGCTCCAGGGTGCGTGCGACCCGGCCGATGGTGGTGACGCTGACCTGGGTCAGCTCGTGGATTTCGCGGTAGGGCATGCCCTGTTGCAGCAGGGGCACCACCCACCAGCGGTCGGTCATCGCCTCCAGCTCGGCCGGGGTGCACAGGTCCTGCAGGAAGGCCTGGACCGCCGCACCGTCGCCCAGGCCGCACAGTGCCGCGGCCAGGGCCTGCAACCGGTCTTCCCGGGCGTCGGTGTGCTCGTGCGTGCGCCGCTTCATGGGTCTTGAGTAATGTAATAGCGTGTTATTACATTGAAACATCGGCGCCATACCCGGGTCAAGCCCGGCACCGCTAAACTGCCCAATCCGCCGGCTCGAAGCGGCGCGGAGCGGATTCCTTCCGGGGGCGCGTGCATGGAGCAGCCGATCCACCCGAGAACCTGGGCCTGGACCTGCCTGCGGGTGCTGGTGTGGCTGGCCGCGGCCCTGCCCCTGCAGGCACAGGCCGACACCGCGCTGCGGCTGGAACCGGGCCAGGGCCAGTGGCCACTGGCGGCCCATACCCGCTACCTGCACGATCCCTCCGGCCAGATCGATGGCAGCCAGGCCTGGCAGCGCTTCCAGGCCGGCCAGGCCTCGCCGCTGCCGGCTGGCGGTGCGGCCTTCGGCTTCCAGCCTGGCGCGTACTGGTTCCACCTTGCGCTTGAAAACGCCGACCGCTCCCAGCCGCACTGGCTGCTGGTCCAGGAATACCCGCTCAGCGACCAGCTCGATCTGTACCTGCGCTATCCCGATGGCCGGATCGACCACCAGCCTGGCGGCGACCACCTGCCGTTCAAGGCACGCAGCGTCCGCTACCGCTACCCCAACTTCCTGCTCGACCTGCCGCCCGACACCCGGGTGGAGGTCCTGCTGCGGGTGCAGAGCCAGAGCTCGATGCAGGTCCCGCTGGCCCTGTACACCCCGACCAGCTTCATCGAGATCTCGCGCGATGCCCAGTTCGGCATCGGCCTGTACTACGGCATCCTGCTGGCGCTGTTCGTCTACAACCTGGTGCTGTGGCTGTCCCTGCGCGACGCCAGCTATTTCTGGTACCTGTTCCACCTCAGCGCCTTCGGCCTGGTGCTGCTGACCCTCAACGGGCTGGGTTTCGAGTACCTGTGGCCGGGCTCGCCGTGGCTGGCGGACGTGGCCGTGCCCGTGTCGATCTGCCTGGCCCAGATCGGCATGCAGCAGTTCGCCCGGGTATTCCTGCGCCTGCGCCTGGTGTGGCCACGCGGCAACCGGATCTCGCTGGCCTTCATCGCCTTCTACCTGATGCTGGGCCTGGCCTCGTTCTGGCTGCCCTATCGCATCGCCACGCCGGTGGCGGCGGCCTCGGTGTTCTTCAGCATCACCTGGATCCTGACCGTGACCCTGGCCGCGTACCGCCGTGGCGACCGCTCGGCGCTGCTGTTCCTGCTGGCCTGGGGCATGTTCCTGCTGGGTACCGGCATGTTCACCGCGCTGGCCTTCGGCCTGTTGCCCAAGTCCTTCGTGACCGTGTACGGCGTGCAGATCGGCTCGGCGCTGGAGATGGTGCTGCTGTCGATCGCACTGAGCTACCGCTACGCCTCCCTGCGCAACGAGAACGAACGGATCGTGCGCCGCGCCAAGCTGCAGCTGGAGTCGCAGGTAATGGAACGCACCAGCGAACTGCGCAGCGCGCTGGCCCAGCTGGAAGCGGCCAACGAGAGGTTGCGTGAAGCCAACCGGCGCGACGCCCTGACCGGGCTGTACAACCGCGGCTGGTTCCGCGACCGCTTCGAGTCCCTGCTCGACCAGGCCCGCGCCAACGGCCAGCCACTGTCACTGCTGATGATCGACCTGGACCATTTCAAGCAGATCAACGATCGCCACGGCCACCTGGTCGGCGATGACTGCCTGCGCCGCTGCGCGCGCCTGGTGGAAGGCAGCCTGCACCCGCACGGTGCCCTGGTGGCCCGCTACGGCGGCGAGGAATTCATCGCCGCCCTGCCCGGCATCGATGCCGGCCGCGCCCGGGAACTGGCCGAAGCGGTGTGCTCGCGCCTGCGCGAAGAACCGCTGCGCACGCGCGGCCCGGCGGTGCTGGTGACCGCCAGCATCGGCGTGCACGCCATCGATACCGGCATCGACGATGCCGCCGCCTCCGAACAGGCCCTGCAGGTGGTGGACGATGCCCTGTACGCGGCCAAGAGCGCCGGCCGCGACCAGGTCCGGGTCGCCGGCACCGGCGCCGCGCCGGGCTAGCCGGCCGGCACCTGCAGCAGGTCGCCGGAGGCGACCAGCGCGACCATCGCCGCCACCTCGCCATCCAGGGCCCGGTCGCGTTCCAGGAACGGCACCGCCGCGCGGATGCGTGCGTGCGCCAGGGCCACCGCCTCACCCGGGTGGAAGGCCTCGGCGCGGACCAGTTGCCCGCGCAGCGCCTCCACTTCGGCCAGGAAGTCCGCATGCCCGGGCGCGCCGGCCACCGGACCGCCGTGCACCTTGGCCGCCAGTGCGGCCGCATCGGCGCGGCGGGCCAGCGCGCGGGCGGCATTGATCATGTCCCGGCGCAGGTCCAGCGCCTGGGCGGCGGTATACAGCTCCAGCGCCAGCACCTTGCCCAGGTCCTCGACCATGGACAGCACGTGGCGCGCCTCGTTGGCGCCCATCGACACGTGGTCCTCGGCATTGGCGCTGGTCGGCACCGAGAACACCGAGGCCGGATGCGCACGACTGGCCAGGTCGTTGACGATCGCCGCCGCCGAATACTGCACGATCATGTGCCCGGACTCGGTGCCGTCCTCGTTGCCGATCAGGAACGCCGGCAGGCCGTCGTTGGTGGCCGGGTCGACCAGCTTGTTGAGGCGGCGCTCGGAGATCGAGGCCAGGGTCGGGATCGCCGCCTTCAGGTAACTCAGCGCCAGGGCCAGCGGCATGCCGTGGAAGTGGCCGGCGGAAATCACCTGCTCTTCCACGTGGGTGGCGTCGGCCTTGTCCGGGAACACCAGCGGGTTGTCGGTGACCGCGTTGAGCTCGACCTCCAGCACGCGCGCGGCCTGGGCGGCAGCATCGCGCACGGCGCCATGCACCTGTGGAATGCAGCGCAGCGAATAACTGTCCTGCGGCTGGTGCTTCTTGCCGCCGCGGAACGGCAGGAAACGCAGGTAGAACTTCTCGCGGCCGTGGCGCTGGTCGGCCGGCACCCAGTCCCAGCCGATGTCGAAGCGCAGCGCCTGCGACTCGGGCGTGTCCCAGCTCGTGGGCAGCCATTGCCGGAAGCGCGGCACCAGGTGGTAGGGAATGTCGGCCAGGGTCGAGCCGCCCAGCAGGGTGCACAGGTTCGCCGCCACCTGCACCTGGCCCGGGTGCGGGCGCAGCGCATGCACTTCCGGCGCGAATGCACCCAGGCGCCCGGCGAAGGCGTCGATGGTCATCGCCGCGGCCAGGTCGGCGGTGTCCAGCATCATCTCCAGCCGGTGCAGGGCCAGCACGCCCATGGCCAGCATCTGCGCGGTACCGTTGTTCAGCGCCAGGCCTTCCTTGTAGGACAGCGACACCGCCGCCAGGCCGGCGCGTCGCAGCGCTTCGGCACCGGCCAGGCGCTCGCCGGCGAAGAACGCCTCGCCACCGCCGAGCAGGACGATGGCCAGGTGCGACAGTGGCGCCAGATCGCCGGAGGCACCGACCGAACCCAGCGACGGCACCACCGGCACCACGCCGGCGTTGAGCATCGCGGTGAGCGCCTGCAGGGTTTCAACGCGGATGCCCGAATGGCCCTTGAGCAGGGTGTTGATGCGGATGCACAGCATCGCCCGCACCACCTCGGCGGCCATCGGCTCGCCCACGCACACCGCGTGGGTGACGATCAGGTTGTGCTGCAGCTCCTCGTGCAGCGAACGCCCGGAAGGCGTGGCGCCGGGCAGTTGGTCGCGCAGCGGATGGGCGCCAAGCAGCTTGTCGGCATTGGAGCCGAAGCCGGTGGACACCCCGTAGATCGGCTCCTGGCGGCGCACCTGCTCGGCCAGGAAATCGGCGGCGCGCTGCACGGCCCGCAGCGACTGCACATCCAGTTCGACCGGTGCGCCATGGGCGACCGCAACCAGGCTTGCGCGGGTCAGGGATCGGCCGTCGAGACGGATCGGATTCATTTGCTTATGCCTCGAAAAGTTGCCGGCGACCATGCTTGCGTCATTCCCGCCCGGGCGGGAGCGACGACCCATCAGCGCCCGGCCAGGGCCCGCGCCTGCTCCAGCTCCACGCGCAAGGTACCGGCCAGTTCGTCACGCGGCACTTCGAACTGCTGCTCGCGCACCAGGTCCTTGACCGCGACCACGCCACGGGCCAGCTCATCCTCGCCGGCCAGCACCACGAAGCGGATGCCGGCGCGACTGGCGTACTGGAACTGCTTGCCGACCTTGCGCGGCTCCATCTGTACTTCGGTGTTGATCCCGCCGGCGCGCAGGTGCCGGGCGATGTCCAGGGCCTCCGGCAGCCCGGCTTCGTCCAGCAGCGCGACCATCGCCTGCACGCAGCTCTCGGCGATGCCCTCGACCAGGCCGGCCTCGCGCAACTGCCAGAACAGCCGGGTCAGGCCGATGGAAATGCCCACGCCGGGCAGCTTGGACTTGGTGTAGTGGCTGGCCAGGTCCTCGTAGCGACCGCCCGAGCAGATCGAACCGATCCCCGGATGCTCGACCAGCACGGTCTCGTAGACCGTGCCGGTGTAGTAGTCCAGGCCGCGGGCGATGGAAAAATTCAGGCAGTAGGCCGACTCGGGCACGCCCATGGCCCTGACCAGCTCCAGCACCTCGCGCAGCTCGCTGACGCCCTCGTGGAACAGCGCACTGCCACCGACGGCCGACTGCACCTGATGGAGCGCCCAATCGATCTTCGCCAGCGCGTCGACGTGCGAATCCGAGCGCAGCGCGATGAACTCCAGGATCCGCGCCACCGCCGCGGCCGGCAGGCCGAAATCCGGGCCGGCCAGGGTCTCGCGCACGTAGTCGGCACCACGCTTGTCGATCTTGTCGACCTCGCGCAGCACCAGTGCCTGCTGCTGCGGGTCGGTCACGCCCTGGGCTTCGAAGAAGCCCCGCATGAACTTGCGATTGTTCAGCTGCACCTGGAACTGGCCGATGCCCAGTTCGGAGAACACCGCGTGGATCACCGCCAGCACCTCGGCGTCGTAGCGGATGTTCAGCGCGTCCTTGCCGATCACGTCGACGTCGCACTGGTGGAACTCGCGGAAGCGGCCGCGCTGGGCGCGCTCGCCGCGGTACACGCGCTGCATCTGGTAGCGGCGGAACGGGAAGCTCAGCTCGTGTTCGTGCTCGGCCACGTAGCGGGCCAGCGGCACGGTCAGGTCGAAGCGCAGGGCCAGCTCCGGCACGGTGGCCGGCACGCCGCCCCCGGCGTTGCCGGCGTCGGCCCCGGCGGCGGCATTGGCCAGCGCGCCGGTGGACTGGACGAAATACACCTGGCGCTCGGTCTCGCCGCCTGACTTGGTCAGCAGCACCTCGGACAACTCGAACACCGGGGTTTCCACCGGCAGGAAGCCGAATCGCTCGTAGTTGCGGCGGATCACGTCGAGCATGCGCTGGAACGCGATCTGCTCGCGCGGCAGCAACTCCATGACGCCGGGCGGGGTACGGGGCCTGATCAAGCGGAAAACTCCTGCGGAACGCCAAGACCGGCGATTCTACCTTGGTCGCCCGCGACCCGGCCGCGCCGCACCGGTATCATGGGCGGGTCCAGCCCCGGTCCCACCCATGTCCTGGCCCCCGTTCGACAGCCCCTGCCTGACCCCGCCGACCGAATCCCCCGGTCCGCTCGGCCCGTGCCTGCACTGCCAGATCCGCCACCTGGCCATCTGCGGCGTGCTCACCCCGGCCGAGGTCCAGGCGATGGACGCGGTGGCCAGCCTGCAGGTGCTGGAGGCCGGTGCGGTGCTGGCGCGCCAGGGCGAGCCGCGGCGGCATGTGTATACGGTGACCCAGGGGGCGTTGCGGCTGGTGCGCCTGTCGGCCGATGGCCGCCGCCAGGTCTCCGGTTTCGCCATGCCCGGCGATTTCGTCGGGCTCAGCGGCGCGGCCACCTACCCGCATGACATCGAGGCACTGGCGCACACGGAGTTGTGCCGGATCAGCATGGAGTCGATGCAGCGCCTGGGCGCGCGCTTCCCGCACCTGCAGGGCAAGCTGCTGGAACGGGCCTGCAACGAGCTCGACACGGCCCACGACCGGATGATGTCGCTGGCGCGCATGAACCCGACCGAGCGCATGGCCGACTTCCTGCTGCGCCTGGCCGAACAGCAGGTGCGCGCCGGCAACTCCGGCACCTCGATCTTCCTGCCGATGCCGCGCGCGGACATCGCCGACCACCTGGGCCTGACGGTGGAAACGGTGAGCCGCTGCCTGACCGCCCTGCGCACCCGCGGCCTGATCACCCTGCCCGGCACCTACCGGGTCGAACTGCTGGACGTACCCGGCCTGAAGGCGCTGGAAGCGGCCTGAGCCGGCGTTTGCCGGGTCGAGAAGCGCCGGATTCCATTGGCTTCGGGGGGAGCCGCGACAGCAGGGCCTCAAAGCACTGGAGTTCCTCGGCTTCGGGGGGAGCCGCGGTGGTGCGGGGATCGTGCGCATCGCCTGATTCCGCCGTCCCTGGCTCCAACAGGCGAGCGCAGGCCATCCATGGCCTGCTTGCGCCCGATCCCCGCACCACCGCGTCTTTCGCCGGGTGATTGTCCTCGGCTTCGTCGATGCCGACTCCGGCTGGTGAAGGCAAGGCTGGCCGAAGCGACGAACGTCAAGCCGCGAAGGACGTCGCTGCAAGGGGATTTCGTCCGAGCGGATCACGTTTGTGTGGAGCCCGGATGTACCGCGCCCGCGTGTTGGAGCAGGACGCGGAACCACGCGGCGGACGAAATCCCCTTGCAGCGGCGGCCCCTCCCGAAGCCAAGGCCTTCGCTCTGGCTCTTCAAAGGCGGACCCATGCCCCCGCAGTCGGGAGAAGAACCACAAAAAAGCGGGCCGAAGCCCGCTTTTCCGTTTACAGCCTGGAGACGAAGGCCGATCAGCCCTCGCCCTCCTCCACCGCCTTGATCGACAGGCGGATGCGGCCCTGCTTGTCCACTTCCAGCACCTTGACCTTGACCAGGTCGCCTTCCTTGAGCGCATCGCCAACCTTCTCGACGCGGTCGTTGGAAATCTGCGACACGTGCACCAGGCCGTCCTTGCCCGGCAGGATGGTCACGAACGCACCGAAGTCCATGATCTTGGCGACCTTGCCCTCGTAGATCCGGCCCGGCTCCACGTCCGAGGTGATCTGCTCGATGCGGGCCTTGGCGGCCTGGCCGGCAGCACCGTTGACCGAGGCGATGGTGATGGTGCCGTCGTCCTGGATGTCGATCTGGGTGCCGGTTTCCTTGGTGATGGCCTGGATCACCGAGCCGCCCTTGCCGATCACTTCGCGGATCTTGTCGGGGTGGATCTTGATGGTGATCAGGCGCGGCGCGAACTCGCTCAGCTCCTGGCGCGGCGCGGTCAGCGCGTTGGCCATCTCACCCAGGATGTGCAGTCGGCCAGCCTTGGCCTGCGACAGCGCCTGCTTCATGATCTCTTCGGTGATGCCCTCGATCTTGATGTCCATCTGCAGCGCGGACACGCCATTGGAGGTACCGGCCACCTTGAAGTCCATGTCGCCCAGGTGATCTTCGTCGCCCAGGATGTCCGACAGCACGACAAAATCGTTGCCTTCCTTGACCAGGCCCATGGCGATGCCGGCCACCGGCGCGGAAATCGGCACGCCGGCATCCATCAGCGCCAGCGAACTGCCGCACACCGAAGCCATCGACGAGGAACCATTGGACTCGGTGATTTCCGAGACCACGCGAATGGTGTACGGGAAGGCTTCCATGGTCGGCATCACCGCCAGCACGCCGCGCTTGGCCAGGCGGCCGTGGCCGATCTCGCGACGCTTCGGGCCCATCATGCGACCGGCTTCACCCACCGAGTACGGGGGGAAGTTGTAGTGGAACAGGAAGTGCTCCTTGTACTCGCCGGCGACTGCATCGATCACCTGGCCGTCACGGGCGGTGCCCAGGGTGACGGCGACGATCGCCTGGGTCTCGCCGCGGGTGAACAGCGAGGAGCCGTGCACGCGCGGCAGCACGCTGACCTTGGAGCTGATCGGGCGCACGGTATCCAGCGCACGGCCATCGATGCGCACCTTGGTGGCCAGCACCGAGCCGCGCATGGTCTGGTATTCCAGTTCGCCGAACTCCTTGGACAGCGCACCGGCGGCCCAGCCCTCGGCTTCGGCGCGGCCGGCCAGCTGCTGCAGCACGTCCTTCTTGATCGCCGAAATCGCATCGCGACGCTGCAGCTTGTCACGCACCTGGAAGGCGGCGTCGAGCTGGTTGCCAACCGCTTCCTTCAGCGCCGAGACCATGGCCTCGTTGCGCGCCGGGGCAACCCAGTCCCAGTTCTTCGTGCCGGCCTCGGTGACCAGCTCGTTGATGATGTTGATGACCTTCTGCATCTCGCGGTGGCCGAACATCACCGCGCCCAGCATCACGTCCTCGGACAGCTCGGCCGCCTCGGACTCCACCATCAGCACCGCGTTGGAGGTGCCGGCCACGACCAGTTCAAGCTTGGAGTTCTTCAGCTCGCTGACGGTCGGGTTGAGCACGTACTCGCCGTTGATGTAGCCGACCTTGGCCGCACCGATCGGGCCGTTGAACGGCGCACCGGTCAGGGCCACGGCGGCCGAAGCGCCGATCAGCGCCGGGATGTCGCCGTCGATTTCCGGGTTCAGCGACATCACCGTGGCGATGACCTGCACCTCGTTGCGGAACTCTTCCGGGAACAGCGGGCGCAGCGGGCGGTCGATCAGGCGCGAGATCAGCGTCTCCTTCTCGGTCGCGCGACCTTCGCGCTTGAAGAAGCCACCGGGGATGCGGCCGCCGGCGTAGAACTTCTCCTGGTAATCGACCGTCAGCGGGAAGAAGTCCTGGCCTTCGCGGGCCGACTTCGCTGCAACGGCCGAGACCAGCAGCACGGTGTCATCGAACTTGACGATGACGGCACCTCCGGCCTGGCGGGCGATTTCGCCGGTTTCCAGGGTGACCTGGTGCTTGCCGTACTGGAAGGTTTTGGTGATTTTTGCCACGTCGGTTCCTCTGGATCTGCTTGCGATTGACCGGGAGCGGCCCTTGCCGCCACCGGGTGGCCGGAGAGTCCGGCCGCTGGCGATGGAGTACTGCAGGGAGTTGCCTGGCCCCGGGCGGACCGGTGGCCACAAAAACAAACCGCGGCGCATCGCTGCGCCGCGGTGGGGTCTTGCATCAGCGACGCAGGCCGAGCTTCTCGATCAGGGCCTTGTAGCGCTCGTTGTCCTTGCTCTTGAGGTAGTCGAGCAGGCTGCGGCGACGGTTGACCAGCTGCAGCAGGCCGCGGCGGCTGTGGTGGTCCTTCTTGTGGATCTTGAAGTGCCCGGTCAGCTGCTCGATGCGGCCGGTGAGCAGGGCGACCTGCACTTCCGGCGAGCCGGTGTCGTTGGCGCCGCGCGCGTTGTCGGCGATGATCTTCTGGGTGTCGATGGACATGGCGTTTTCTCTGGATGCGAGGCCGGCAGGAACGCAAGGTGCGCACCGCCCGACCCGCCGCTTGCGGAAACCCGTCCCCGCCCCGGCAGCGGGGAATCAGGGACGGAAGGGATTGGCCTTGAAAAAGGCGCGCAAATTGTAGCGCCGCGGGCCTTTTCGAACAAGGGTTTATCGACGCCCAGCGGACCGCCGGCCGCTAGGCGGCTCCGGCAGCGGCCGGATTGAACAGGCGCTGGGGCGACATCCGCCCGCTCGCCTCGACCCGGGCCAGTCCCAGCGCCCTGCCCTGGGGGCCAAACACCGCGGCCGGCTCGGCTTGCGGCCAGTCCCCGCGCAGGCGCTGGCCCTGGCCAAAGCGCAGGGCTTCGGCCGGCCCCAGGTCCACCCGCGGGAAGTCGGCCAGGCCCGCCTCCAGCGGCAGCAGGCAGCCCTCCAGCGCGGCCTGCCCACCGGCATCGGCCCGCGCCTGCAGCTGCTCGAGAGTGTGCATCGACGGCTGCCGGAACGGATCGACCCACAGCCGGCGCAGGCTGGCGATATGGGCGCCGCAGCCCAGCACCTCGCCCAGGTCGCGGGCCAGGCTGCGGATGTAGGTGCCGCTGCCACAGGTCACCCGCAGTCGCAGCCGGTCCGGCCCGACCTCGAGCGTTTCGATCGCCTTGACCACCACCTCGCGCACCGGCGCCTGGATCGCCTCGCCACGGCGGGCGCGGGCATACAGCGGCTCGCCGCCCTGCTTGAGTGCCGAATACACCGGCGCGCGCTGCTGCAGCACCCCGGTCAGTCCGGCCAGCGCCGCCTCCAGCTCCGCCGGCCCAATCACCGGCACCGGCCGCTGGACCAGAACCTGGCCATCGGCGTCATCGGTATCGGTGGTGGCGCCCAGCACGATCCCGGCCTCGTAGGCCTTGTCCGAGCCCAGCAGCAGCCCGGCCAGCTTGGTGGCCTCGCCGAAGCACAGCGGCAGCAGGCCGGTGGCCAGCGGGTCCAGGCTGCCGGTGTGGCCGCCCTTCTGCGCCCCGAACAGGCGCCGGGCCACCTGCAGCGCGGCGTTGGAACTCATCCCGGCCGGCTTGTCCAGCAGCACGATGCCGTCGAGGGGGCGGAAACGTCGGGTCGGGGTCATGGGGTCACCTGCCGCAGGGTCGCGGGCAAGCCCGGTTCCTACGACGGTTCGGGGTCGGACGGGGGATTTTCCTTGAGCAGGGTCTCGATGCGTTCGCCGCGATCGACCGAATCGTCGTAATGGAAGTGCAGCTCGGGCACGTGGCGCAGCTTGACCCGCCGCGCCAGCTCCATGCGGATCTCCCGGGACAGCTCCTTCAGCGCCTTGACCGCCTCGATCGAACGATCGGGCAGCAAGGCGGTGACGAACACCTTGGCGTGGGCCAGGTCACGGGTGACCTCCACGTCCGAGACGCTGACCGAGGGCAGGCCGTGCTCGCGCACGGCCTCGTGGACCAGGGTGCCCAGCTCCCGGCGCAACTGCGCCGAAACCCGGTCGGTACGATGGAAGGATTTGGTCGGCATGGCTGCTTACAGGGTCCGCTGGACCTCGATGCGTTCGAAGCACTCGATCTGGTCGCCGGCCTTGACGTCGTCGTAGGCCTTCACGCCGATGCCGCACTCGGTGCCGTTGCGCACTTCTTCCACGTTCTCCTTGAAGCGGCGCAGCGATTCCAGCTCGCCTTCGAAGACCACCGTGTTGTCGCGCAGCACCCGGATCGGCTTGTTGCGCTTGACCACGCCCTCGATGACCATGCAGCCGGCCACCGCGCCGAACTTGGAGCTGCGGAACACGTCGCGCACCTGGGCGATACCGATGATCTCCTCGCGGATCTCCACGCCCAGCAGGCCCGACGCCACCTGCTTCACCTGGTCGATCACGTCATAGATGATCGAGAAGTAGCGCAGGTCCACGCCGTTGGACTCGATGATCCGGCGTGCCGAAGCGTCGGCACGCACGTTGAAGCCGATCACGGTGGCCTTGGTGGTGGCGGCGATGTTGGCATCGGACTCGGTGATGCCGCCGACGCCGGAACTGATCACGTTGATCCGGATCTGCTCGTTGGACAGGGCGGTCAGCGACTGCTTGAGCGCCTCCACCGAACCCTGCACGTCGGCCTTGACCAGCAGGTTGAGGACCTGCTGGCCCTCGCCCTTGCCCATCTGGGCCATGATGTCTTCCATGCGGCTGCCCGCGGACTGGACCAGGCGCGACTCGCGGCGCTTGGCGTCGCGCTGCTGGGCCACGTCCTTGGCCAGGCGCTCGTCCTTGACCACCACGAAATCGTCGCCGGCATCGGGCACGCCGGACAGGCCGAGCACCTGCACCGGGATCGACGGTCCGGCCGAGGCCGGCTGGCCGCCGGTCTCGTCGAACAGCGCGCGCACGCGGCCGTACTGCACGCCGCAGACCAGGTAGTCGCCCTTCTTCAGCTGGCCCTGCTGGACCAGCACGGTGGCCACCGGGCCGCGACCCTTGTCCAGCGCCGACTCGATCACCACGCCGCTGGCATTGCCGTCCGGCACCGCCTTGAGCTCGAGCACCTCGGCCTGCAGCGAGATCGCATCCAGCAGGTCGTCCACGCCGTCGCCGGTCTTGGCCGACAGTTCCACCATCTGGGTGTCGCCACCGAAGTCCTCGGCCACCACCTGCTCGGCAAGCAGCTCGTTCTTGACCCGCAGCGGGTCGGCGTCGGATTTGTCGATCTTGTTGATCGCCACGATCAGCGGCACGCCGGCCGCCTTGGCGTGCTGGATCGCTTCCCGGGTCTGCGGCATGACGCCGTCGTCGGCAGCCACCACCAGCACCACGATGTCGGTCAGCTGGGCGCCGCGCGCGCGCATGGAGGTGAAGGCTGCGTGACCGGGGGTGTCCAGGAAACTGATCACGCCCTTGGCCGTTTCCACGTGGTAGGCGCCGATGTGCTGGGTGATGCCGCCAGCTTCGCCGGTGGCGACCTTGGTGCGGCGGATGTAGTCCAGCAACGACGTCTTGCCGTGGTCGACGTGACCCATGATGGTGACCACCGGCGGCCGCGGCGTGGTGTCACCCTGGTCCTGTTCGACGTGGGCCAGCAGCTCGCTCTCGGCGTCGTCGCGGTCGGCTCGCACCACTTTGTGGCCCAGCTCCTCGGTGACCAGGGCGGCGGTGTCGTAATCGATGGTCTGGGTGATGGTGACCATCACGCCCATCTTGAACAGCGCCTTGACCACCTCGCCGCCCTTCAGCGCCAGCTTCTGCGCCAGGTCGGCCACGGTGATCGAATCACCGATGGCCACGTCGCGCACCATCGGCGCGGTCGGACGCTCGAAGCCACCGGCGCCGGCGTTGCCACCGCCACGGCGTTCCATGCGGCGCGGCTGCTTGGCCTTGCCACCACCAGGCCTGGCGCTGGAACGGCGCGCACGATCGGCCGCCGACAGATGCAACTGGCCGGCGAAACGGCTGGCCGAGGAATCGTCATCCTCGATGCCGGCCACCATCGCGTGCGAACCGCGGGTCTTGTGCTTGTGGCCGCGGCCGTCGTCGACCGGACGGTCGGGGGCCGGGCGATGCACCGGGGTGCCGCGCGACGGGCGCGCGGCCTCGGCGCCTTCGTCCTTGGGCTGGCCTTCGGCGGCCTTGCGGGCCTCCTCTTCGGCCAGGCGCTGCGCCTCTTCCTCGCGGCGCTTGCGCTCGTTGTCCTCGGCGCGGACACGGTCTTCCTCGGCCAGGCGCTGCTGTTCGGCCAGATTGCGCTGGCGCGACTCCTCGAGCTTGCGCAGGACCTCGGCGTGCTCGGCATCGACCGGCACCACCGGGGTTGCGGCGGCTTCGGCCGGTGCATCGGCCGCCTTGTTGACATAGGTGCGCTTCTGCCGCACCTCGACGTTGACCGTGGTCTTGCCACGCCCACCGCCGACGGTCAGCTCCTGGACCTGGCGCCGGGCCAGGGTGATCTTCTTCGGAGCGGCGACTTCCTCGCCGGCGGACTCGGACTTGCCGTGCGCGCGCTTGAGGAATCCAAGCAGCTTGAGCTTCTCGGCGCTGGTCACGACCTGGTCGGGGTCGCTGAAGCTCATCCCGGCTTCGGCAAGCTGTTCAAGCAGCTTCTCGACCGGGGTGTTGACCAGCTCGGCCAGCTTGCGGATGGTGGTTTGCTGCGACATTCGGATCCTATGCTCCTGGTAGCGCCCCCTCGCCAGCAGCAAGGGAAGCGCGGATTCTACGCCCTGGACGGTACCGGGCGGCGTTCATTGCCGGGTCATGCGCCGGGCTCCGGGTGGGCTCCCGTGGCGCCCGGGCAGCGCACCCCGGACGGGCCGCCGGCGCGCTTCACGCGCCACGCTCCAGACGGGCGATTTCCTCGGCGCGAGCGGCCAGGATCAGCGCCGCGGCGCGCACCTCGTCCATGCCCTCGATCCCGAAATCGACCACTTCGTCGGCGCCCAGGTCCGACAGGTCTTCGGCCGTGCGCACGCCATGGCTGGCCAGGGCGAAGGCGGTTTCCTCATCCATGCCTTCCAGCGCCAGCAGGTCCTCGGCTGGCTGCTGCTCGTCCAGCTCCTCTTCCACCGCCAGCGCGTCGTTGAGCAGTGCGTCGCGGGCGCGGGCGCGCAGTTCCTCGACGATGTCCTCGTCGAAGCCTTCCACCGACAGCAGCTCCCCGACCGGCACGTAGGCGATTTCCTCCACCGTGCTGAAGCCTTCGGCCACCAGGATGCCGGCGATCTCCTCGTCCACTTCCAGCTTGTCCATGAACAGCTGGCGGGCCACGGCCTGCTCGGCCTCGGACTTGGCCGCGACCTGGTCCTGGGTCATGACGTTGAGCTGCCAACCGGTCAGGCGGCTGGCCAGGCGCACGTTCTGGCCACCCTTGCCGATCGCCTGGGCCAGGCGGTCCTCGGCCACGGCCAGGTCCATCGAGTGCTTTTCCTCGTCGACGATGATCGACTGCACCTCGGCCGGCGCCATCGCGTTGATGACGAAATTGGCCGGGTTCTCGTTCCACAGCACGATGTCCACGCGCTCGCCATTGAGCTCGTTGGACACCGCCTGCACGCGCGAACCACGCATGCCGATGCAGGCACCGATCGGATCGGTACGGGTGTCGTGCGCGAGCACGGCGATCTTGGCGCGGTCACCCGGGTCGCGGGCACAGCCCTTGATCTCGACCAGGCCCTGGCCCACTTCCGGCACTTCCAGCTTGAACAACTCGATCATGAACTCCGGCGCGCCGCGGCTGATGAACAGCTGCGGCCCGCGCGGCTCGACGCGGACCTCGTACAGGTAGCCGCGCACGCGGTCGCCGGCGCGCAGCACGTCGCGCGGGATGCCCTTGTCCTTCGGGATGAAGGCTTCCGCATTCCCGCCCAGGTCCACGTAGATGTTGCCGCGTTCGGCGCGCTTGACCACGCCGGTGACCAGTTCACCCACGCGGTCCTTCCAGGCATCCACGACCTGCTGGCGCTCGGCCTCGCGCACGCGCTGGACGATGACCTGCTTGGCGGCCTGGGCGGCGATGCGGCCGAAATCGGGATTCTCGATCTGCTCCTCGATCCAGTCACCCACCTCCACACCGTCGGCCTCGTCAACCGCGTCCATCAGCCGGATCTGGCGGTCGGGGGACTCCATCACCACGTCGTCGGCCACCACTTCCCAGCGGCGGAAGGTCTCGTAACCGCCGTCCTTGCGGTCGATCGCCACCCGGGTGACCACTTCCTGGTCGAGGTAGCGCTTCTTGGCGGCCGACGCCAGGGCCGCTTCCAGCGCCTCGAAGATCACCTCGCGCGGCACGCCCTTTTCGTTGGCCA
>JAGOWL010000047.1 GCA_018060215.1 Pseudoxanthomonas sp. | reverse complement strand
GAGATCCGCAGCCTGCTGCAACTGGCAGGTGATGAAGGGTTGTGCTGTGTGGACGTAGATCGTCTGGCACGCAGCCACCTGGCCGACATCCGTACCCGCTTGGCCGATCTTCAGCGCATGGCCAACGAGTTGGAACGTGTGATCCAAGGCTGCCAAGGTGGCCAACGTGCCGAATGCACCATTCTGTCCACCCTGAGGCAGTCGCCGAGCACCACCACAGCTCATCAGGGTCTTCGTCGTGACTGAGCTGGACCGCTACCTCGAAGCAGCCACGCGCCAGAACACCCAGCGCAGCTATGCATCGGCATTGCGCCATTTTGAAGTTGAATGGGGCGGTCACCTACCGGCGACACCCGATAGCGTTGCCCGCTACCTGGCCGAGCAAGGTCCCCGTGCCGCGATCAACACATTGAAGCAACGACTGGCGGCCTTGGCGCATTGGCATGCCGAGCATGGGTTTGTTGATCCTACCCGGGCACCCTTGGTGCGCAAGGTACTGAAAGGCATTCAGACACTACACCCTCGGGTTGAAAAACAGGTCACCCCCTTGCAACTCACTCAGTTGACCCAAGTCACCGAGTGGCTGGACGCAGCAGTACTGGCGGCGCAGGCCCGTTCCGACCGCGCCTCTGAACTTCGCCACCTGCGAGACAAGGCATTTGTACTGCTGGGGTTTTGGCGGGGATTCCGAGGTGATGAGCTCATCAGGGTGCAAGTCGAGCACCTGCAGATCGTCGACGGCCAAGGTATGACGTGCTTCCTGCCGCGTAGCAAGGGCGACCGTCAGTCTTCCGGCAACACTTACAAGGTCCCGGCACTCTCACGCTTGTGCCCGGTCACGGCCACCTATGCCTGGATCGAGGCCGCAGCACTGACCTCGGGGCCGCTCTTCCGGCGTGTGGATTGCTGGGCACATGTACAGGACGATCCCCTGCATCCAAACAGTCTCATTCGCTTGTTGCGGCATCTGTTCAATGCCGCCGGATTGGAGGCTGTCGCAGGCTACGGGAGTCATTCGCTACGCCGAGGGTTTGCCGGATGGGCCAATGACAATGGCTGGGACGTCAAAGCGCTGATGGAATACGTCGGCTGGCGCGACGTGCACTCGGCCATGCGCTATATCCAAGGCAATGATCCGTTCTCCCGGCAACGGATGGAGGACGGTCTGCAGACGAAAAGCCCGAGCCCAGCACCTGCCTTGCCCGCACCAACGCCACCACCCTCTGTTGCTACCACCAGCATTACCTTGCGGATACTACTGACGCCCTTTGCGCCTAAGGGTCGTGGGGCGACCAAGGCGCGTGCCCGGATCCAGGCGCTGTGTCTGGCACCATTCCAGGCCCATCGCCTTGATCTGGAGGGAACACAGTTCCGGCTGACAGTGGCGCTCGTTGAGTCGCTTGATCTGGATGAGCGGATGGCGACGTTAATTGAAGACATGCACCGAATTGCCGATAACCACCAATGCTTCCTTGAGGCCTCCCTTAGCGGGGAAGACGGTGGTCATTGGGACTGATCCCAACCTTTCAAACCATTTCATTCCATGGCGACACTGCACGAGACCGCATACCCACGTCTGAAATCTGATCCCTCTGCCAAGGAGTTGGAGGAGATCTACGCGCCTACGGCCGCGGAGCTTCGTTTCGTTCGCAAGATCACTACTCAGCCCACTACCCAGTTGGCCGTGTTGATTCATCTGAAGTTGTTTCAGCGGCTGGGTTACTTCGTCACCTTGGCCAGCGTGCCAGAGCGCATTAGCCAGTTCATCGCTCAGGCCACAGGACGGCGCCGCTCACTCTCTAGCGCAGAACTCAAGCATTACGACAGTTCAGGCGGAAAACGCGCCCATATGGCGCACCTGCGGGACTATCTGAAGGTGCGTACGCTGGATGCGGCTGGCCGAACCTGGCTGGCCACCGTTGCCGAATCAGCCGCCAAGACCAAGCATGTCATTCCGGACATCGTGAATGTCATGCTTGAGGAGCTCGTCCACCATCGGTACGAGCTGCCGGCATTCAGCACCTTGGAACGCATGGCCATCCGTGCCCGCGAGCAGGTCCATGACCAACACTTCCGCGACATCGCCCAGGCCTTGACCCCGCAGGCGCGCACCCTGATCAACGAGCTGATCAAGATCCCCGAAGGATCAACTTACACCGGCTGGAATGCACTCAAGCGCGAACCGAAGCGTCCCACCAACAAAGAGGTTCGCTTCTATCTTCAGCATATCCGTCGCCTCCAGCACCTTGGCGAGCAGTTGCCTGCTGTGGATATCCCCGTGCCCAAGCTCAAGCAGTTCCGTGCCATGGCCCGTGCGTTGGATGCCAGCGAATTGGCAGAACTCACGCCGACCAAGCGCTACGCATTGGCGACCATCTTCATTCGCTCGCAATACGCAAAAACCCTGGATGATGCCGCAGACCTTTTCATTCGCATTTTCCAGAACATGGAAAATGCGGCCCAGCAGAGGCTGCTGGCCTATCAGATCGAGCATGCCAAGCGTGCTGATGCATTGATCGGGCAACTCAAGGACGTGCTTGAGGCCTATCAGTTGGATGGCACCGATACGCAACGCGTTGATGCGATCGGCGGCACCCTGATTGCCGATGTCCCCACCTTGCTGGCCGAGTGCGAGGAGCACATGGCCTATGCCGGGCGCAACTACCTGCCTTTCCTGTTAAAGCCCTACGCCACGGCCAGGCCACTGCTGCTCAACTGCCTGGAAATCATGGGTCTACGCTCAACCAGTCAGGACACGGGCATGGTCCGCATGATTGAGGTGTTGCTGTCCTTGCGCCAACAGCGCCCCCAACTTCTGGAGGTCGCCTCACTGGGCCTAGAGGTGGAGAAGGATTTTCAGTGGCTGTCCAACAACTGGCGCCGCCATGTTTTTGGCAAGAAGTCGGACTCGCTTGGGCCGGGATGGTTGCATCGCAAGTATTTCGAATTGGCGGTACTGGCACAGATCAAAGACGAACTGAAGTCCGGTGACCTGTTCATCCCTCAGGGGGAACGCTACGACGACTACCGCGAACAACTGGTGGATGAGGCGACCTTTGCAGAGGAGCTGGAGGCCTATGGTGAAGTTTCGGGGCTTCCTACCGAGGCCAGTGAATTTGTCCGCAGCTTGCGTGAAGAGCTGACCACCCTGGCCGATGCGGTAGACGAGCGCTTTCCCGAAAATACTCACGCCGATGTCGTTGATGGTCGCTTGGTACTTCGCAAGCTGCAGCGGCCCGAGGTCTCCAACGCAATTGCTACCCTCGACAAGCTCATCACCGAACGTTTGCCGGCCATGAGCATTGTTGACGTCCTGACCGATGGATCCCAGTGGTTGAAGCTGCATCGGCACTTCAGGCCTTTGGCAGGAACTGACAGCCGGGTGGAGGAGTTGCTTCGGCGCGTGATCACTACGTTGTTCTGTTACGGATGCAACCTGGGACCGACGCAAACGGCCCGATCAGTGAAGGGCTTCAGCCGCCGGCAGATTTCCTGGCTCAACCTGAAATACGTCACCGAAGAAACGTTGGAAAAAGCGATCGCTCAGGTGATCAACACCTATAACAAGTTCGATTTGCCTGGTTACTGGGGTAGCGGTAAGAGCGCATCAGTCGATGGCACCAAATGGAGCATGTACGAGCAAAATATGCTGTCCGAATACCATATTCGCTATGGTGGATATGGCGGCATTGGCTACTACCATGTCTCGGACAAGTACGTGGCGCTGTTCAGTCACTTTATTCCGTGTGGCGTACATGAGGCCATCTACATTCTCGACGGACTGCTGGCCAACACTTCTGATATCCAACCTGAGATCGTGCATGGCGATACCCAGGCCCAAAGCTATCCGGTATTCGGCTTGTCGCATTTACTGGGCATCAAGCTCATGCCGCGCATCCGCAATATCAAGGATCTGACTTTCTTCCGGCCCGAGCCGGGGCGGCCATACAAGAACATCCAGGCGCTATTCGGGGACTCGATCGATTGGAAGCTGATCGAGACCCACCTGCATGACATGCTGCGGGTCACCGTGTCGATCAAGTTGGGGAAGATCACAGCATCGACCATCCTGCGGAGGCTGGGAACCTATAGCCGTAAGAACAAGCTGTATTTTGCCTTCCGTGAACTGGGCAAGGTCATTCGCACCATGTTTTTGCTGCGGTATATCGATGATGTCGAAATCCGAAAGACCATCCACGCCGCCACAAACAAGAGCGAGGAGTTCAATGGCTTCGTGAAGTGGGTGTTCTTTGGCGGGGAGGGGATCATCGCCGAGAACGTACTTCACGAGCAGCGCAAGATCGTGAAATACAACCAGTTGGTCGCCAACATGATCATCCTCCACAACGTGGATCAAATGAGCCGGATCTTGGCCGAGCTGATGCGGGAAGGGGTCGAGCTGACGCCTGAGGTGTTGGGCGGGCTTTCCCCATATAGGACTAGCCACATCAATCGCTTTGGCGATTACACCTTGGACCTGGGTCGGGTTGTGGTGCCCTTGGATTACTCCGGCAAGCTGCTGCAGGGGAGTGATAAGCCGTCAAATTGACGGGCTGAAATTCGACTTTTTTGTGCTAATAGGCCACTTCGTGGCCTCAGCAGCGATCTCCATCAACAGCAACAGCAAAAACAAAAGCAACATCAATAGCTTAGGGCCCGTTTGGCTGTTTTTTACATGAATCCCTGCCGACCCTCAGCTGGGCGCAAGCCTGGGAAAGCCAGCCCAGCGCCCGACGCAGCCACGCCTTGCCCGCACTACCCCCCGAACAGCCGCGGATCCAACGCCAACGGGTCATCGGCAAGCAGACGGATCTGGCCGAACTGCGGGTGCGCCGGATTGACCAGCACGTTGAACTCGCCACGCGCCACCGCGCTGGGCACGCGCAGCGCCAGCTGGCGGCCGTCGCGCACGAAGCCGTCGCCGACCCTGCGCACCGCGTCGCTGTACGGCAGCTTGTCCCAGCCCCTGGGCCACCGGTTCGGCGGCAGCTCCGCCAGCGCCGCGTCGGGAATCTCGTAGGCCAGCATCCGTCGGCCTTCCGGCACGTCCTCGCGGTTCACGTGCACCAGGATTTCCAGCATCGCCAGCGACACCGAGCTGGCGGTATAGGCCAGGCGCACGCCGCGGCTGTTCCAGCGCCCGGGCGCCAATGCGGCGCCATTGCCCAGCAGCGCCGTGGCTACATACTCGGGCCGGCTGATGCGGTATACCCGCATCAGGCCAGATCGCCGTGATCGATCCGCACCAGTTCGTATTCGACATCGCGTGCCCCGGCATCGGTGGCCAGCAGGTCCAGAGGCCTGCCACCGAGGATGCGGTTGTCGGCCGAGAGCCAGCGCCGCGCCTTGGCCACGTCGCCGAACACCCGCTCGGTCTCGCGCGCGACCCGGGCGATGCGCAGTACCCGGTCCGATTCAGCCTCGGTCAGCGGTTCCTGCCTGGCGTGGCGGCGCTGGAAGGTGCGCCCGGCGATGTCGGAAACCTCCAGCACCACTTCCGGGGCCACCTGCAGTTTTGCGGCCAGGCGACCCACGGCGGCGCTGGAAATCTGTGGCGCCCGGTGGTCCCGGACTGCCACCGGCGGGCTGCGGTCGGCAACCACATTGCGCCGTGTCGAGCGGCCGCTGCCGCTATCGGGCGCCGGCGCGGCCCTTCCCTGCTCCACCGACGCGACGCCGCTGCGGCGGCCGGGCTTCTTGCCCGCTCCGGGATAGGCAAGCACCTTGGCGGCAGGCTTGCGCGGCTTCTCGCCCAGATAGTCCAGGACCTTGTCGACCGTCTCGCCCATCGCCCAGTCCTCCTGTCATATGGCTGCAACTATACGCCATTTGGCGAGCACACGCCCGCAGGAGGAAGCCCGGCCTGCTCCGGTCGGAGTGCCGCCTGCTGTCTCATCCGTCATCCCCGTCCCGATCAGGGCGGGGTCGTTACCTGGCCACCGATCGCCGGCGGCTGGGTCTCCCAGGCATCAGCGCCTTGGCCGGCCTGGAAGCCGATCTGGAACAGCTCGCGCATGCGCACCGGATTGAAGTCGGCCGCATCAGGCAGGTCCACGTCCTCGGCCACCGTCACCCAGCGGAACTCGGACCCATTGCGCTGGGCGAACGCGTATTCGCGGAACAGGTCGCCGATGACGCCGGCACGCGCCGACACCTCCAGCACGCGCATGGCGATGCCGCCGATGGAGCGTTGGGTCGGGCTCGGGGGTGGCCGCAACTGGCCGTTGTGGATCACGTAGATGTGCTCGCGTCCCGGCACCGGGCCATCGTTGCGCAGGATCGAACTGGGATCGAACGTGCCCACATGGGCGAACAGGTTGGCGCCGACGAAGCCGTCCACATGCATCTCGTCGTAGTGCCGGCCTTCGAACTCGACATCGAACAGCACCGCTGGGAACGCCACCGGGAACGAGGACGAGGCCAGCATCACCTGCCGGAACAAGGCCAGCGCCTGATCGGTGTCGTACTGGGCGATACGGCCCATGTTCCAGATCGTGAAGCGGCGTGAATCCAGGTCCACCGTACCCATGTACAGGCGCCGGCCACGGCCGTGTTCGGCAGCGACCTTGCGCAGCAGTTCGCGATCGGCCACCTGCGCGATCAACTCGGCCAGCGGCCGGGTGTCGGCCATCGATTCACGGCGCAACAACGCCATCAGCACCGACCCGGCAGTGAACACATCGTCGTTGCTGGTGGTGGTGTAGAAGTGCTCGAGGGTCTTGTCGCCTTCGGTTCCGATGAACACGAACGGCGCCATCAGCGCGCCGGTGGACACACCGGTGACGATCTTGAACACCGGGCGCCGCCCGCTGGCGGTCCAGCCGTTGAGGAAACCGGCGCCGAAGGCCCCGTTGGAGCCGCCGCCGGACAGGGCCAGGTACGGATAGACGATCACCCCGTCGCTGCCGACCGGGAAATCCTCGCTGGACTCCTGGCGCATCGACAGGTGGAAATCCTGGTCAAGGTCGACGCTGGGAACGCCGGCCCAGCCACGCACATCCGGCATCCCGGGAATCGTGGCCATCGGCGTGTACTGGGCCGGCACCGGGTTGCGCGGCAAGGTGGCGCAGGCCGACAGCAGCAGTACCGAAATCGCGACAACGGCGCGCAAGCAGCCTGCCATCCGCAGCTCACTCCACTGCATGTCCTGCTCCAGTCGATCCGTTTGGACTTGTGTCGGTCCGGGCCGGTCCCCTGCCCCCGGGTGATGCCGCCCGGGGTCGGACCACGACGCCATCCTGCCGCGGCGTCGGGCTCAGACCGCGGCCGTCACCACGATCTCGACCTTCCACTCCGGACGCGCCAGGGCCGCCTGCACGGTGGCCCGCGGCGGCGTGTGCCCGGCCGCCACCCATTCGTCCCAGGCCTGGTTCATGCCGGTGAAATCACCCATGTCCGCCAGGAAGATCTGCGCGCGCAGGATCCGGGTCTTGTCGGTACCGGCCTTGGCCAGCAAGGCGTCGATCTCGGCCAGCACCTGCCGGGTCTGGCCGATGACGCCCTGGGTGGCGTCCTCGGCGACCTGACCGGCCAGGTAGGCCACGCCGTTGTGCACGGCAAGTTCGGACATGCGCGGACCGACATCGAAACGCTGGATCATGCGGGTTCCCCAAGGTGGCGAAGGCCATCGGAATCGGCTTTCAGGATACACCGGCCACCGCGCCCCGGTTCATCCCCTGCCCCGCCCGGCGCAGCGGAGCGCATACACTTCCACTCCCCCGCCGCAACCGTGGACTGCAATGGCCGACACCGTCGATTTCGCCCTGGAGGGCGAGTACGTGGAACTGAACCAGTTGCTCAAGCTGGCGGGCCTGTGCGACAGCGGCGGTGCCGGCAAGGCGCTGGTGGCCGACGGCCAGGTGCGGGTGGATGGCGTGGTGGAACTGCGCAAGACCTGCAAGATCCGCGCCGGCCAGCGGGTCCAGTGCCTGGGCACCACGATCAAGGTGGATTGAACATCGCCGCCCACGCCGCCATGCGAAGGCGCGCTGGCGCCGATCGCGCCCCCAACACCTAGAATGACCACCAGGCGGCCCGTCGGCCGCAGGAATGCAGGCAGATGAAGGAACGGTTGCCCGACTGGGTGCAAGGCTGGCTGGACACGATCATGCCGATCGGCCAGGTACTGTTGATCCTGCTGGCAGCCTGGCTCGTGCAGCGACTGGTACGGCTGCTGGTGCGCAGGCTGGTGGATCGACGTGGCCTGCCGCTGGAGATGGCCGTGGTACTGCGCCGGCTGTCGGCCAGCCTGATCGCGGCGGCCGCGCTGCTGCTGATCCTGGAACGGATGGGCGTATCGGGGATGGTGCTGTGGACGGCCTTCACCGGTTTTGCGGCGGTCGGCGCGGTGGCGTTCTTCGCCGCATGGAGCGTGCTGTCCAACATCTTCTGCGCCGTGCTGATCTTCAGCACCCGCCTGTTCCGTTTGCAGGACCACATCGAGGTACTGGAGAACGGCGAGAAGCCGGGTCTCAAGGGCCGGGTGGTGGACATCAACCTGATCTACACCAGCTTGCAGGAAGTGGAGGCCGACGCCAGCGACGGCGGCAGCGTATTGCAGATCCCCAACAGCCTGTTCTTCCAGCGCAGCGTGCGCCGGTGGCGTGGCAACTCCGTGCCGGCGCGCTGGCTGTTGCCGTCCCCGGGCGATACCACCGGAAAGTGAGTGGCGCGCCCGTCTGCACGGGCGCCGGCTTCAGCGCAGCTGGCTGTCCTTGCTGCCGCGGCGGTTGTAGCCACTGAAACCCGACTGGCGGTCCTGCACTTCCTGGCAGGACACGCACAGGCGCACGCCGGGCATGGCGCGGCGCCGGGCCGGCGGGATCGGCGCATCACATTCCTCGCACCGCTCCAGTCCCGGGCCCTGCGGCAACTGCCGCCGCGCCCGCTCCACCGCGTCCTTCACGGTGGCATCGATCTGCTCGTTGACCGCGCCATCACCCGCCCATCCGGTCGCCATCGCCCTGCCCTCGCCGCCTGCCACTGGCACAGGATGCCAGCCTGCCGGCCGGCGGGTGAACCCCGGCCCAAGCCCAGGGTCCGGAGGTTCAACCGGCGCTCGGTTGCCGGGCATGCCAGGCTGCCAGCAACTCGGCCTCGCGCTCGCGGGAGATCCCGGCGCGCAGGCGCGCCTGGCGCTCGGCCGGGAGACTGCCGAACCAGGCCAGCAGGTCCTCGATGGTGGTGTCCAGTGGGCGAAACGTCAGTCCTGCAGCCACCGCGCGGCGGTTGTCGACCCGACCGTAGCCTGCATACGGGCCCTGGCCCCGATCCACCCAGATCGGCAGGTCGATCTGCTTTTCGGCCACGAAATCCGAGGTTACATGGGTGAAGCGCGCGTTGCTGCCGGTGCTGCGGCGGCTGGTGGCGAGCATGGTGTCCATCAGCAATGGCTGCTGCGGTCCGGTGGCATTGAAGGTGCCGAAGGTACGGTTCTCGGCCAGCCGGATCATCCATTCGCCCAGGTCGCGCCCGTCGATGATCTGGATTGGATCCTGGCCGTCGCCCGGCACCAGCACTTCCCCGCCCTGCGCCACCCGGTGCGGCCAGTAGGTGAATCGATCGGTCTCGTCGCGCGGTCCGACGATGTAGCCGGGACGGACGATGGTCACGGCCGGACCAAATCGCGCCCGGGCCTCGGCCTCGCTGCGTGCCTTGAGCGCGCCGTACAGCCCTTCCACGTCCGCCGCCAGGCTTGCCTGGGTTTCGGCCATGGCATCGCGTCCACGGTAGGCGGCCAGTGCCGCATCCTCGTCCAGGCCCGGGCGGCTGCCGTCGGCATAGACCGAGATGGTGGAGATGAACAGGTAGTGGCCCACCTTGCCCGCCAGTACCCGGGCCGCATCCCGCACCCAGAACGGCAAGGTGGTGGGATTGTCGATGCACACATCCCATTGCCGGCCCTGCAGGGCCGACAGTTCGCCGGTATTGCGATCGCCATGCAGCTGCTCGACCTGGCCCGGCCACTCCGGCGAAGGACGCTTGCCGCGGTTGAACAGCGTGACCTGGTGGCCGCGCGCCAAGGCGTACTGGACCTGGAACGGACCGGTGAAGCCGGTGCCGCCCAGGATCAGGATGCGCAGGGGTCGGGCGGCACGTGCCGCCGGGGGCGTGGCCCAGCCCTGGAAGACGGCGGCGGCGGTGGCCAGTGCGCCCAGACGGAACAGGTCGCGACGTGTGGTGCGCATGTGGCTACTCCCTTGGCGCAGGACCTGGCCGGGATGGCGGCACCTGTGCGACGGGATTGAAGCACCGCGCTCGCGCTGGCGCCCATGACGGAAGTCGGGGGGCGTTCCGGCACGGCGCCAGCCGGCCAGGCCGGGGGCCTGGCCCCATGCGCCGGGCCTGGCCTGGGCGCCCTCAGGCCTTGCGCAGGAAGATGGTCTTGAGCACCAGGTCCTTGATCTTGTCGGAGTGCCCTTCGATGTGTTCCGGGTCGTCCTCGACCAGGCGGATGTTGCGGATCACCGTGCCCTGCTTGAGCGGAATCGAGGAACCTTTCACCTTCAGGTCCTTGATCACGGTCACCGTGTCGCCGGCGGCCAGCACGTTGCCGTTGCAGTCACGCACCACCGGCCCGGCCTCTGCCTGGCCGGTGGCATCGTCACCCCATTCATGGCCGCAATCCGGGCACACCCAAAGCGCGCCGTCGGAATAGGTGTTTTCCAGCCCGCATTGCGGACACGTGGGGAAGGTACTCATGGCATCCAATCCTGCTTACATGCCCTCGCCTGGAAGCGGCATCCAGGTGGGTACCGCGCAGCCGTTGATCGGAGCACCGCCGTCGATGGCAATGCTGGCCGAGAACGGGAAGGCCGCACCGGACATCGTGTCCTGGCAGCCAACCGGCGTCACCTTGACCTGCACCTGGCCGGTGGCATCGGTGCCCACCACCGTGCGGGCGTCATCGGCGATGTCGTTGGTGGACACCTGCAGGTCACGCTGTGCATCGATGCCGCTGAGGGACATGTCACCGCCCTCCACCACGACCACCCAGGACGGCTCCTGGGTGGCGATGCGCAGGTCATCGCCGAGTGCGGCCACGCGGCCGGTCTCTGCGACGGGCGCCGGCTCGACCGCGGGTGCGGGCGCGGCGTCCTCTGCAGCCGGGGGCTGGGATGGGGTGCAGGCGGCCAGGGCCAGGCACAGCGCGGCGGCCAGCGTCGAAAGGCTTGCAGTACGGTTCAGGCGCATCGGGTATCTCCTGGCGGCAGAACGCCCATCATGCACCAGCCGGCCGGTGCCAGCCACCGTGCACCGTGCAGCTGGCGCGGCCGATGCCCGTGGGCCGGGGTGCAGCCATCGGCAGGAGCGCCGAACCCGCCTGCACTGTCAATCGCGTGGCTTGCGTGCCTGTTCGCGCGCCGCTCGCAGCCGGTCGAGCTTGTCCTTGAGCTTGATCTCCAGCCCGCGCTCGACCGGCTGGTAGTACACCTGTTCGCCGATCACTTCGGGGAAGCCGGTCTGGTCCAGCGCCACCCCGCCGGTGCTGTCGTGGTCGTACTGGTAGCCCTGGCCGTAGCCGAGCTGCTTCATCAGTTTCGTTGGCGCGTTGCGCAGGTGCAGGGGTACCTCGGCGCTGCCGTACTCGCGCACGTCGGCCCTGGCGGCGTTGAGCGCTGCATAGGCGGCGTTGGATTTGGCCGTGCTGGCCAGGTAGATCGCCAGCTGGGCCAGGGCCAGATCGCCCTCCGGGCTGCCCAGTCGCTCGAAGGTGTCCCAGGCGTCCAGCGACATCTGCCAGGCGCGCGGATCGGCCAGGCCGATGTCCTCGATCGCCATCCGGGTCAGTCGCCGGGCCAGGTAGGCCGGGTCGCAGCCGCCGTCGAGCATGCGCGCCAACCAGTACACGGCCGCGTCGGGATTGGAGCTGCGCACGGATTTGTGCAACGCCGAGATCTGGTCGTAGAACTGCTCACCGCCCTTGTCGAAGCGGCGGGTGCGGTCGGCCAGCACCTGGTGCAGGGTGACTTGACTGACCTGCCCGCCTTCGTCGGCCGCCAGTTCGGCGGCGATCTCCAGCAGGGTCAACGCGCGGCGCACATCGCCATCGGCGGCGCCGGCGATCTGGCGCAGCAGCGCCTCGTCCGCCGCGATGCCCTGCCCGCCCAGGCCGCGTTCGTCGTCCTCCAGCGCCCTCTGCAGGGCCGCGAGGATGTCCTCCACCGACACCGCTTCCAGCACGTGCACCCGGCAGCGCGACAGCAGCGCCGAGTTCAGTTCGAACGAGGGGTTCTCGGTGGTCGCGCCGACAAAGACAATGCTGCCGCGTTCGATGTGCGGCAGGAACGCGTCCTGCTGGGTCTTGTTGAAGCGGTGCACCTCGTCCACGAACAGCACCGTGCGCCGGCCTTGCGCGAAGCGCTCTGCGGCCTGCGCCAGCACCTGGCGCACCTCCGGCAGACCCGACAGCACGGCCGAGATCGCGCGGAAATCGGCATCGGCGTACTGGGCCAGCAGCAGCGCCAGGGTGGTCTTGCCGCAGCCCGGCGGCCCCCACAGCACCATCGAATGCACGCGCCCGGCTTCCACCGCCCGGCGCAGCGCCGAGCCCGGCGCCAGCAGCCGGCGCTGACCGACCATCTCGTCGAGCGTGCGCGGGCGCATGCGCTCGGCCAGCGGGCGCATGGCCTCCTGGCGACTGGCATCGACGGCGAGCAGATCGGTTTCCGGAGTCGGGGTGCGGCGCGCGCGGCTCATGGCGCCATCATAGGCGAGCGGCTACTGGCCGACGACGTCCACATCCTTGCCCGGGGTGAAGGCGAAGGTGCCGGCGGCGAAGGCCGGATTGCGCTTCCAGCCCTGGAAGCTGACCTCGGTCTTCTGCCCGACCAGGTCCAGCACCTGCATCCGGGCCAGGCCGCCGCCATCGAAGCCCAGTCGCGCCATCTGGAAATTGGCCGGGGCATCGGCCTTCGGGGTCAGGGTCAGCCATTGCAGGCCCTCGCTTGAGGACGCTTCCTCGCTGAGGTCGAACTGCTGCGCCAGGCGCCTGGGGTCGAACAGCGCCACCAGCGGGCTGTTGCGCTCTTCCTCGCCCTGGGGCTTGACCGTGGCCTGTTGCAGGTCCGGTTCGTAGATCCAGACCTTCTCGCCGTCGGCGACGATCAGCTGCCGGTGCGGCTTGAGGTACTCCCAGCGGAACAGGCGCGGTGCCGACAGCGCCACCTGGCCGCTGCTGTTCTCCTTCACCCGGCCATTGGGATCAAGCACCTGCTGGGTGAATCGCCCCTCCAGGCCCTTCAGCCCACCGGTGAAACGGGCCAGTTCGTCGCGGGCGCCGGCCAACGCATTGCCGGCCAGCAGCAATCCGAGTCCCAGGCCCAGAGCGATGGGGGAGAAGGTGCGGGGGATGCGGTGCATGGGGCCTCGATCGGCGGTGGGGTCCAGTTGCACGCCAGTGTGCCGCGGCCAACCTGAACAAGTGACGGTGGCGCTCAGTCGCGCGGCGGCGGCGGGGCCAGCACGCTGCGGTCGCCGTTGTGCTCCGGGCCGCTGACCACGCCGGCCGCTTCCATCGCCTCGACCAGGCGTGCGGCGCGGTTGTAGCCGATCTTCAGCCGCCGCTGCACGCCGGAAATGGACGCGCGCCGGGTATCGGTGACGAAACGCACCGCATCGTCGTACAGCGGGTCGGACTCGTCGCCGCCACCGCCCTGCTCCGGCAACCCGGTGGCGCCCACCACCACGCCGTCGCCCATCGTCTGCACCTCGTCCAGCACGCCCTCGATGTAGTCGGGGCGGCCGCTGGCCTTGAGCTGCTGGACCACCCGGTGCACCTCGTCGTCGCTGACGAAGGCGCCGTGGATGCGCTCGGGCATGGCCGTGCCCGGCGGCAGGTAGAGCATGTCGCCGTGGCCGAGCAGGGTCTCGGCACCGGACTGGTCCAGGATGGTGCGCGAGTCGATCTTGCTCGACACCTGGAAGGCGATGCGGGTGGGGATATTCGCTTTTATCAAGCCCGTTATCACGTCCACCGACGGGCGCTGGGTGGCCAGGATCAGGTGGATGCCGGCCGCACGCGCCTTCTGCGCCAGGCGCGCGATCAGCTCCTCCACCTTCTTGCCGACGATCATCATCATGTCGGCGAATTCGTCGATGAAGATGACGATGAACGGCAATGGCTCCAGCGGCCGCGGCGCCTCGCCCAGCTCGGGGTTGGGCTTGAACAGCGGGTCCATCAGCGGCTGGCCGGCGTCCTGGGCGTCCTTGATCTTCTTGTTGAAGCCGGCCAGGTTGCGCACGCCCACCGCGCTCATCAGCTTGTAGCGGCGCTCCATCTCCGCCACGCACCAGCGCAGGCCGTTGGCGGCCTCCTTCATGTCGGTGACCACCGGCGCCAGCAGGTGCGGGATGTCCTGGTAGACGCTCAGCTCGAGCATCTTCGGATCGATCATCAGCATCCGCAGGT